>JAQVON010000038.1 GCA_028702595.1 Mariniphaga sp.
GGCGTCCTGAGCCAGTCTGATCACTTTCTGCCGTGTAATGCCCAGCAGAACATTTTCAGCCGGAGGGGTAATCAGAATATCCTTTTTGACAAAAAAAACATTACTGCGACTTCCTTCTGTTATTCTATTTTGGAAATCAATAAGGATCACCTCATAATATCCATGTATGGCAATCATTTCATCGGCCATTTGCCTGACACTTGTCCGGAACACCTTGGCATTGGGATTTTCCCGCTCAGCATGCAACAGGCCGCAGGTTATGCCAGAGAGGTAATACTTCTCATCGGGATACTTATGCGGAATAAAAAATGCCTTCAGGTTTATTTTCATCGAAATCAGCACATTTCCCTCACTGACAAGGTTCAGGGATATAAGATCCGCAATAAATCCGGCAATCTGTTTTTTTGTAAACTGTATCCTTGTACCGGCAAGGGTCGCTGATATAAAAAAACGTTCCAGGTGTTCCTCCAGAAACAGAGGAATACCTGAGAAAACGCGAATCACTTCATAAACACCACCTGCATTTTCAGAAATTCTGAATTCAGTATTTGGTTTTATTTCACCGTTATAGATAAAATAGTGATAAAGAGGAAAATCATTCATTTGCTGATGGTCTGTATTTCGTTTAACTACTCCATCCGGAGTATTATCACCCATCATTTAGCCGGGTGATACCCTGGTCGGTTCCGGATAAACGCTAACTCAACAGATTAATCTATTTAAATTGCAGTCAAAAGTAGAGAAATTTAAAATACCAACCTTCAACTATTCAGGGTTAATCTATGTAATCTGTGGTGACAACCTTTTAATGATTAAAAACCAGCATATCGTTTTTCACATCAATGGCTATGGGTTTGTTTGGATCCACCTGGTTTGCGAGTATTTTACGAGACAATTCATTCAGCACATATTTTTGCAGCACCCGTTTTACCGGGCGGGCGCCATACTGTGTATCAAAACTCAAGGCTGCAAGCCAGCTGACAGCTGCATCGGTGAGGTTCAGTTTTAGATGGCTTTCTGCCATCCGTTTGACGATCTGGTTGAATTGTATCATCACGATTTGATGGATATTGGCTTTAGAGAGCGGGGTAAAAATGATTGTTTCGTCTATCCGGTTTAAGAATTCCGGACGGATTGTTTTTCGCAGCAGAGTCATCAGTTGACTTCGTGTTTCATCTCTGATCATCGGAATATCTTCATCCGCCTGGTTTTCATAACTTTCCCGGATCAGGTGAGATCCCAGGTTTGATGTCATGATAATGATGGTATTTTTGAAGTTAACAGTTCTGCCTTTATTATCAGTAAGTCTGCCATCGTCGAGTACCTGAAGCAGGATGTTAAACACATCGGGGTGAGCTTTTTCAATTTCATCGAACAGCACGACGGAGTATGGTTTATGTCTGACAGCTTCGGTCAGTTGTCCTCCTTCGTCGTATCCTACATATCCCGGAGGGCTTCCGATGAGCCGTGTAACGGAGAATTTCTCCTGGTATTCTGACATGTCGATCCGAGTGATCATATTATCGTCGTTAAACAGGTATTCAGCCAGCGCTTTAGCGAGTTCTGTTTTCCCCACCCCTGTTGATCCGAGGAATATGAATGATCCGATAGGTCGTTTTTCGTCCTGCAAGCCGGCACGGCTTCGGCGCACGGCATCTGACACGGCAGCAATAGCCTCCTGTTGTCCAACCACCCGTTTATGCAGTTCCTCTTTCATGTGCAGCAACTTCTCCCGCTCACTCCGGAGCATTTTTGACACAGGGATGCCGGTCCATCGCGCCACAACTTCCGCAATATCTTCTGCATCGACCTCCTCTTTGATCAGGCTTTCCCCTTCCTTCAGTTGTTGAAGTTCTCTCTTCAGTTTTTCAATCTCATTTTCAGCATCTTTCATTTTACCATACCTCAGTTCGGCAACCCTGTCGTAGTGCCCCTGTCTTTCTGCTTCGTCGGCTTCAAACCGGAAGTTCTCGATCGATTCTTTTTTTGTTTGTATGGCATCGATGATCTGTTTTTCACTTTGCCATTTTGCACGCAAGAACGATTGTTTTTCTTTTAAGTTTGAGATCTCTTCTCCCAGTGTGGATAGTTTTTGTTGATCCTTTTCCCGTTTAATAGCTTCTCTTTCGATTTCCAGTTGTTTGATGCGGCGTTCTATTTCATCGAGTTCTTCAGGTACTGAATCCATTTCGAGTCGCAATTTTGCTGCAGCCTCATCCATCAGGTCGATTGCCTTATCGGGTAGAAAGCGGTCGGATATATATCGTTGTGAAAGTTCCACTGCTGCGATAATGGCGTCGTCTTTGATTCTTACTTTATGGTGACTTTCGTAGCGTTCTTTGATTCCTCTCAAGATAGAAATGGCGCTAAGTGTATCCGGCTCATCGACGTGGACAACCTGGAATCGTCGTTCGAGGGCTTTATCTTTTTCAAAATATTTTTGATATTCGCTGAATGTTGTTGCACCAATCGCGCGCAGTTCTCCCCGTGCCAGTGCCGGTTTCAGAATATTGGCAGCATCCATGGCTCCCTCACTTTTCCCAGCGCCCACCAGGGTATGGATTTCATCAATAAAAAGGATCACCTCTTCATTGGAATGCACCACTTCGTGAACCACAGCTTTCAAGCGTTCTTCAAATTCCCCTTTATACTTAGCTCCGGCAATCAGCGCTCCCATGTCGAGCGAAAACACCTGTTTGGATTTCAAGTTTTCCGGCACATCGCCACGCACTATGCGGTGAGCCAGTCCTTCGGCGATGGCTGTTTTTCCTGTTCCCGGTTCACCAATTAGTATAGGATTGTTTTTTGTCCGACGGGAAAGAATTTGCAGAATCCGGCGAATCTCTTCATCCCGGCCAATAACCGGGTCCAGTTTCCCCGAACGGGCTCTTTCATTCAGATTCAGTGCAAAACGGTTGAGTGAATTGAAACGGTCTTCAGCAGATTGACTATCGACCTTCGAACCTTTCCTCAATTCTTCGACAGCTTTCTTTAAATCCTTCTGAGTCATGCCGTTATCCTTCATCAACCGACTCACCGAATCTCCTGCGTCAAGCAGTGCCATCAGGATATGCTCTACCGAAACATACTGGTCACCCATCTCCTGAGCCAGCGCCAATGCTTTTTGCAAAACACGGTTTGCCGTATTTGAAATATAGGGTTCACCCCCGGTAACACGAGGATAAGATTCAATGATCCTGTCGGCAGCCTGCTGAAAAACAGCCGTGTTCACCCCCAGCTTTTTCAACAAAAAATCGACAACATTCCCGGCAGCATGCATTAATCCTTTCAGGATATGTGCAGGTTCAATACTTTGTTGGTTATTCCCCTGGGCAATCAAAAAAGCTTGTTGTACAGCTTCCTGTGACTTTATGGTAAAATTATTCAGGTTCATCCTATAAAATTTAAAAATTTCGCATTACAGGAACAAATAATAATCCATAAATAACTGATAGACAAATTGTCACACCAATCATACAAAACACTGAAAAATTTGCTGTCCGGGAGCAGAAAGCATGAATAATTGACAGATAGGTATCTGTATTTCGTACAGATTCCTTATCTGGCTGGCCTTTTTTTTCGCAGATGTATGACCTCCCCGGGTTGTGGCTGCTCACCTGGATCCATCCGATTCAGCTTATAGAGAGGTTTAAGTCTAATTCCATACATTTGAGCTATAAAATGCATAGATTCCCCCTCGCTCACGGTATGAAACTCATGATTCTTTTCAGCTTTTCTTCTTTTTGACTCTACATAAACCACCTCATTGGGTTGTGGTCTGTATCCGGTGGCATGATCATTAAACCGATACAGCTCCCAGGCTTCCAGTCCCATCGACTGGGCTATTATTTCATAGGTATCGCCGGTTCCGGCAATAACAGCATCGAGATTATTGATCTGAACAATTTTTCTGCTATGAAACGGATCAATGGTCACTTTGTTGGTTACTCCCTGATTCAGGACTGTTCTTTCGGAGTATGCAGCCATAGGTTGGTAGGGTTGCTTATGATCAAGTCTATATAACTGATTCTCCTCGATAATTTTAATAAGGGATTTGTCATATTGCCGGTTGGTGGCATAACCTGCCTCTTTTAGTCCCTTTGCCCACCCGACATAATCATCGGGAGAAAGTTTAAACAGAAAAGCATAGCGAGGGTTTCCCATCAGGAAGTTGGTATGGTCGATATAAGAATCTACCACCGATTTATATTTCCGGAAGCATTCACCTTTTTCATCGTCATCATGATAAACCCGTTGGCCTTTCCAGCTGCTTTTGCATTTTATTCCAAAATGATTATTTGATTTTCGTGAAAGCTGGCTGTTTCCGTTTCCTGACTCCAACAGAGCCTGAGCCATTTTAATGCTGGCCGGTATTCCACTACGGCTCATTTCCTCAATAGCCAACATTTGATATTTCCTGATATACTCATCTCGTGAATATTGAGCATGAATAGTGAAAGTTTCAATAAAAAAAAGAAATATTAAGAGGCTATGCTTCATTTCAAAAAATTTTCAGATAAATCAGGGCTAAAATAATCTCTTCTTCAGTCATTCAGAGAAAAAAATCATTTATTTATAAACATCTCCACGTGGATATCTCCACTTCTGGCATTTTTTCTGATAAAACTCTGTACTACGAACTAAAATTGTATTTTTGAGCAAAATCACAAGAATGCGAACGAAAGAATTAAGAATTCTTGTCTACGAATATGCTTCGGAACAGGAATTAGCGCAGGCAGACAAGCAGTTGGTACAATCGGCACGTCGTGCAGCCTCAGGGGCTTATGCTCCGTATTCACACTTTTGTGTAGGAGCATCTTTATTATTAGCTAACGGAGAGGTGATCAGTGGCAACAATCAGGAGAATGCGGCTTTTCCTGCAGGGTTATGTGCAGAGCGGGTTGCTCTTTTTTATGCACAAGCACAATTTCCTGATGTACCTGTAACCGCATTGGCAGTGACTGCAAAAAATGAACAGGGGTTTATTGTTGAGCCTGTCAAGCCCTGCGGTTCATGCCGCCAGGCATTGGTAGAATCAGAATACCGGTTCAACCAACCCATTCGTCTTATTTTAGCCGGGGAAACACGTATTGAAGTATTTGAAGGGGTGGAAACTCTGTTGCCCTTTGCTTTCAAACCGGGATCACAGGGCTGAACTTATTTTCCCGGAAAAGTTTAATGAATTCATTCCAAATTTTATCATCGGGCGGTTCGGCAAGAATGGTTACCTGCACTTTTTTCACCGGGTGGATAAAATTCAGTTTTCTTGCGTGCAAATGAATTCCTTTATTAGCATTTGCCCGGGGAAAGCCATATTTCAAATCCCCTTTTATGCGCATATTCTGTGTTCCCAGCTGAACCCTGATTTGGTGATGCCTGCCCGTAAAGAGATCAATTTCCAGCAAGTGGTATCGATCGATGCTGGCCACATGGCGGTATGACAGGCGGGCATATTTAGCCCCGGGAACAGGTTTGGGGTATGCATAACTTTTATTTTTCTCCTGGTTCTTTTTCAGGTAATGTTCCAGTGTATCCGAATATTTGGGTGGTCGTTTATTCACAACAGCCCAATAGGTTTTACTAATCTGGTTGCGCTTCGAGAACATTTCATTCAGCCGTTCCAGTGCTTTTCCGGTTTTTGCCAGAAGGACAACACCACTGGTAGGGCGGTCGAGGCGATGAGGAAGACCCACGAAAACATTACCCTGTTTGTTGTATTTTTCTCTGAGATAATCTTTCATCTCATCTACCAGGGTGCGTTCATTGGTAATATCCGTCTGCATTAACTCGCCACAAGCTTTGTTAATGGCTATGATATGGTTGTCTTCGTAAAGTATCTGCACTTTTTAAAATTAGTACTGTTCCTTATCGTTTGGAAAATCCTTTGATTTGACATCATTGATATAACTACCGACAGCGTCTTTTATTTCTACGGCCAGGTTATGATACCGTCGCAGGAACCTGGGAGAAAACTGTTGAGTAATCCCCAGCATATCATGGATCACCAGCACCTGTCCGTCGACTTCCGGGCCGGCGCCAATACCTATCACCGGAATTTTCAGCTGACCGGCAACCTTTTTTCCCAGTATGGAGGGTATTTTTTCCAGTACGACGGCAAAGCATCCGGCATCTTCGAGCAGCTGGGAGTCGCTGAGTAGTTTTTGAGCTTCAGACTCCTGTTTTGCCCGAACAGAGTAGGTGCCAAATTTATGAATAGACTGAGGCATCAGTCCAAGGTGTCCCATTACGGGAATGCCGGCAGACAGGATACGATTAACGGATTCGATAACTTCAGAGCCGCCTTCAAGTTTCACGGCGTCGGCAGCGGTCTCTTTCATAATACGTATGGCAGAAACTAACGCTTCCCGGGAATTGCCCTGGTATGTACCAAAAGGTAAATCAACCACTACCAGAGCTCTTTTCACAGCCCTCACGACCGATGCTCCGTGGTAAATCATCTGATCCAAGGTAATAGGGAGGGTTGTCTCATGCCCTGCCATCACATTGGAAGCCGAATCTCCAACAAGAACAACATCAATACCTGCTTCGTCGACCAGGCTGGCCATACTATAATCGTATGAGGTAAGCATGGCTATTTTTTCACCACGCTGCTTCATTTCAGAAAGCGTGCGGGTAGTCACTTTTTTCATCTCACTTTGTACTGACATAAACTTATTTTTAAGATCCTGCCACAAAAGTAACCAAAGGTTTGCCTCCGGCCAAAAAGGGATAAAATTTATCTACACAATTTAACAATCCCGGGCATAGAGATAAACCTGTGTCCATTTTCAAAGGCAGACCGGAGACACTACACCCTCAGGAAAATTTTCTTCTTATACATATAATAAAGAATCAGCCAGATAACAACCAGGTTACCGGCGATTAAAAGTAGTTTCCCGCTTTCACCAAGAGGGATAGCCAGCCACCCCAGGAAAAAGTTTGTTATGCGGGGGATGTCGACGATACGACTGAACAGGTAAACAAAAATGGAGTTCATCCCGATAACCCGGAAATAGAAAAACCATTTTCTGGTTCCCCAGTGGTCAATAACCAGGTAAAAAACTGCCAGCAACAAAAAACTAATACCACCAGTGAGCAGGTTAAAGGTGGATGTCCAGCAGCTCTTGATGATAGGATAAAAGGAAGAAAAAGCCAGGGCCAGGGTAATCCCGACAGCTCCGGCCAGTGACAAGTACCACACCTTTTGCCAGTCACTGGTTTTGCGGTGACGCAGAATGGCACCGGCCAGAGTTCCCATGAGTGTAATTGCGGTAGCTGAAAGGCTGCACAGGATACCCTCCGGGTCAAATGTCTCTCCATGTAGTCGTCCCGGCAGCAGTATGCTGTCAATATAACCGTTGATACACCCCTCGGGGGTTAGTACCCCGGTGCCGAATCCGGGAACCGGTACCAGCAACTGAATGATCCCCACACCGGTCAGAATCCCTCCTAACCAGATTAACCGGCTACGCACAGCGGGAAAATAGATCACAATGAGTGCAGCAAAAAAGTAAGCAATCCCAATCTGCCCCAAAACACTGGCAATTCGTCCATCCTGAAAACCACTACGAAAAGTACCGTTATAGAGAATCCCTAAAAAAATAAGCAATAGAAGGCGTTTCAACACTTTCAGAAAAAGCTTTCTTCTGGGAACGTTCTTTTCCAGTTTTGTTTGAAGAGAAAACGGAATAGCCACCCCGGATATGAACATAAAAAGCGGAAAAATCAGATCATAAAACTGAAATCCTTCCCATGGCACATGGTGCATTTGTTTCTCCAGCCAACCTGCACCCGTTATTTGTGCTAAAATAATGGCCAGCGTGCCACCACCGGTAATCCAAAACATATCAAAGCCACGAAGAACATCAAGTGAGTAAAGCCTTTTTGGAGGGTCAGTGCGTAAATTATCCTGAGTCATATCTGTTAAATTTTATGATCCCGAAATTTAGAAACTTTTTTGGTAATGAAGCGATGTTTGAGTCTTAACTTGATAAAAACCTCCTGTTGATTTTTCCTGCCTTTTTGTCACCGGATTTGACAGTTCATTCCATTCATATCCCTATTCCTGTGCCAATATTTCGGATTAAAAACCAAAATGAATGGTGGCACAGTCATTGATAATCAGAAATGAACTGAGAATTAATAAAAATTAAAAAGATAACGAAATACATTAAACATGGGAAAAATAATTGGAATTGACTTAGGAACTACCAACTCATGTGTGGCAGTTATGGAAGGTAATGAACCTGTAGTGATCCCCAACAGTGAGGGTAAACGTACAACACCATCGGTTGTTGCTTTCGTTGAAAATGGTGAACGCAAAGTTGGTGATCCTGCTAAACGTCAGGCTATCACGAATGCGACCAAAACCATATACTCCATCAAACGATTTATGGGAGAATCATACGACAGGGTATCCAAAGAGATATCACGAATGCCATTTACAGTTGTCAACGGAGATAACAACACTCCCCGCGTACAAATAGACGATCGCAAATATTCACCACAGGAAGTTTCGGCCATGATCTTGCAGAAGATGAAAAAAACAGCTGAAGATTACCTGGGGCAGGAGGTCAGTGAAGCCGTGATTACTGTTCCGGCCTACTTTAGTGACTCACAGAGGCAGGCTACCAAAGAAGCCGGAGAGATTGCAGGGCTGAAAGTACGCCGCATCATCAACGAGCCAACAGCTGCCTCCCTGG
This sequence comes from Mariniphaga sp., assembly GCA_028702595.1. Lineage (GTDB taxonomy): Bacteria > Bacteroidota > Bacteroidia > Bacteroidales > Prolixibacteraceae > Mariniphaga. The sequence continues at coordinate 8,703 of JAQVON010000038.1, forward strand.
CATATGGTCTGGATAAGATGCATAAGGATATGAAAATTGCCGTCTTTGACCTGGGAGGTGGCACATTTGATATTTCCATCCTGGAACTGGGAGACGGAGTTTTTGAAGTTAAATCGACTGACGGAGATACCCACCTGGGAGGTGATGACTTCGACCAGGTGATTATCGACTGGTTGGCCGAAGAATTTAAAAAAGACGAAGGGGTTGACCTGAAGCGCGATCCGATGGCACTGCAACGTTTAAAAGAAGCAGCTGAGAAAGCTAAAATTGAGCTTTCAAGCTCATCTCAAACGGAAATCAATCTGCCATATATTATGCCGGTTGACGGAATACCAAAACACCTGGTAAAAACGCTTACCCGTTCAAAATTTGAACAGCTTGCTGACTCACTGATCAATGCTACCATTGAACCCTGTCGTAAAGCGTTGAGTAATGCAGGATATACATCCAACGATATTGATGAAGTTATTCTGGTTGGCGGCTCAACACGAATTCCTGCTATCCAGGAAAAAGTGAAAAGTTTCTTTGGAAAGAATCCATCCAAAGGGGTGAACCCCGATGAAGTAGTAGCCGTTGGTGCTGCCATCCAGGGTGGAGTGCTTACTGGCGAGGTAAAAGATGTTTTACTGCTGGATGTTACTCCCCTGTCGCTGGGTATCGAAACCATGGGCGGAGTGATGACAAAACTCATCGAGGCCAATACCACTATCCCGACGAAAAAATCAGAAACATTTACAACAGCTGCTGATAATCAGCCATCGGTTGAAATCCATGTATTGCAGGGAGAAAGACCTATGGCCGCCGGAAACAAAACCATCGGCAGGTTCCATCTCGACGGAATACCACCATCACCGCGCGGTATACCCCAGATTGAGGTAACCTTTGACATCGATGCCAATGGGATTCTACATGTAAATGCAAAGGATAAGGCTACCGGAAAATCTCAGTCTATTAGAATTGAAGCCTCCTCAGGATTATCGGACGACGAAATCAAACGGATGAAACAGGAAGCTGAAGCAAACGCAGAGGCTGACAAAAAGGCAAAAGAGAAAGCCGATAAGCTGAACCAGGCCGACAGTTTGATCTTCCAGACCGAAAAACAGCTAAAAGATTACGGCGATAAAATTCCGGCTGACAAGAAAAAACCGATCGAGGATGCGCTGGCCAAGCTGAAAGAGGCACATAAATCTCAGGATCCGGGAGCTATCGATTCAGCCATGAATGAACTGAACACCGTATTTTCTGCTGCTTCTCAGGAGATGTACAATGCTGCCCAGGCCCAGGGAGGCCAGCAGGCAGGTCCGCAGGACGGTGGTCAGCATCAACAACAGGGTGGTGCCGACAAAGGAAGCTCGAAAGACGATGGCGAAGTTACCGATGTAGACTTTGAAGAAGTCAAATAAGGTAGGCTTATTAAAGAAAATCAATAATTAGTAAAACGCAGTAAATTTCTGATTTACTGCGTTTTTTATTGTTTTGAAATTATTTGTCTGTACTAATCTTAAGCAGTTTAAATTCATATGGTCTGAAGGGAACAGTATCTCCGGGCGAATGAGGAGAACCCTGTCCGGTATGCGGATCGAGCCATTCAATCCGGCCTTTTGCCTGAAAATTAAAACTCATTCTTATTTCACTAGCCTCCTCATTAAACAGCATATAGTAATGATCATTTTCTTTGATCACATGGCGTACTCTCATATTTTCAGAAGAGGGAGCAAGAAGGATATCGGGATCGGAAAGTTTATTAACTGACATCATTAATTCTTCCGGTGTTTCCGCAATCCTGGACCCCGTGAACAATTCGGGAAACTGCAAATCTTTCCAAAAAATCAATCGTCCGTTCCTGGCAAGCTTCTGTAATAAAGGCTTTGCTTCGGGGGGCATGTGCGATAATGAATCAATAATTAAAGCCTTGTAATGCATTCCGGCAATGTGAATACCTTTGGAATCGACTTTTGCATCTTCCCACAGATGACGGATCTCCAGGTAATTAAAATCGCGTTGGTTTTGGTAGCATACTTTTGCCGCTTTATCTGAAAGGTATGTGGCTTCCGCCAGAATTGCCAATTCACAGACATGGCGGGAGTCGGTATTCAGCCAGCTTAATCTGCGGCATGCATCCGCGTAAGGTTTGTAGCTGTTCCACCAGGAGGCGTTGGGCCCCACGTCGGGCGGGCGTTCATCAAGCCGCGGACCTCGAACGGAATAATAAAAGGCATGTGGTATTAAGAAGTTGTGGCCCCGCACAAAACACCAGTTAGCCAGCCATTCCATCTCCTCGTATGTAAGGTTGTGACCATAAGCTCCATAAATTTCATTGGAGTTCCGGCGTGTACCTAAATGAATCATTGCGCTGGAAGCACACTTAGCCATGGTGGAATGCTGGCCTTCGAGTGCTTTTGTCCCGGGTTCCACATACCGCCAAACCAGATCCTGACCGGGCATCTGAAAGTAACGCAGCGTACCTATATCCATGGATCCCCCGGGATGCCCCATAAGGGCAATTCCATGCCGGGAACACCAGTCGCCCAGACGTTTATAATAGTTTTCTTCCAGACACATATTAACAGCCCGGTAATAATCTGCTTTATGGCTTTTGGAATCAGGCGTATCTTCATACCAGAGGGCAGCAAGAAAAGGGGTAATGTCGTAGCCAAGAATCTTGTTTATCTGTGGCAGTAATGAAGCATTTCCAGGCACAATACCCCGGGTATGGTCTCTACCCAACGGAGAGGGTTCATCCGTAAAAATACCCATGATGGTGGTGCCAAAATAGTTGTCAAATTCGCTGGCATAAGTCTCATAAACAAGTTCTATAAAACTGTCTGCAGCCTCAGGGTTAAGAATATCTCCTGCCAGGGGCAGGTCTTCCCTCATGTAGTCTGTCCTCTCACCAATGTAGTGAATACCCCGAATAACACCACCTGATGGTTGCTCTACCACAGCCATCCGGCCCCCCCCAGGCCGGTCAATTACAGTAACCAGCTTCATCCCTTTTGCCAGTTCCGGCTCCTGGCCTGCTTTCAAGTCAATCTTCGCCAGGCCCCTGGCGGCATGTTCCGGATTCCGGGCGACTACTTGTCCGCTGGAAGAACCCGAAGGATACATACCTTCATCGTAAAGAATAACGTACATATTCCTGCGTGATGCCTCTTCGATAGCAACATGCATGAAATGAATCATTTGTGGGGAAAGCCATCCGATACTTTCCGGCAAGCCAATACGGGGATGAATTACAAAACCATAGACTCCATGCGCTTCGAAATCAGCTATCTGCCTAATAATTTCTGCATCTTTCAGTGTGTCATTCCAAAACCAGAAAGGCATGACTGAAAATTCCTTTGGTGGATCAGCAAAACCTGAAGGTTTCTTTTGGGCATTACTTGAAGAGAAAAAAGAGATTAGAATAATAAGAGTAAGGAAATATGTAAAAAATAAATCTTTCATGAATCAATCATTCTTTGTACATGTTAATAATCAGCTTCTTAATAGATTTCACTTCAATTATGTACTACCATTTTAATTAAAAATGAAAACACTTTACAAAAGTAATTAAAATGATGAGTTGATAGCAGAAGGTAAAAGATGGCGAATGGAAATGTATCGGTGAACAAAGTGTTGAGATATCGGATGGAAAACTGACCATCCGAGTGTATTCAAAAAATAATGCTATCGAGGTAGAAATTTTTAAGATTTATTTTACAATAGCAGGATAAATATAAAATTCAGTCGGAGGATTTAATAAAAAAAAAACATACGGGAATTAAACCATAGTAACATATAAAAGCTTGCAAATTTTTGTTATATTTGCTATATCCATTATTTATAACGGAGCAATTATTAAAGAAGTAAGAACTATCGGATATAACAGATACCTGATCAATCAAATGAAATAATTTACACAAATAATAAACACTTAAAATTTAAACACAATGAAAACAAATAGTTCAAAAGTAGCTGAGAAGTTGAACCAGCTATTATCTGATTACCAGATTTATTATCAGAACCTGCGGGCTTTGCATTGGAATGTAAAAGGGAAACAATTTTATATGCTGCATGAAAAATATGAAGAGTTCTACGATGAGGCAGCAGACGTGATTGATGAACTGGCCGAGAGGATTCTGATGATTGGTGAAAAACCACTCCATACGTTTACCGATTTTTTAAAAACGGCACAACTAAAAGAAGCTGATTATATTTCAGATGGTAAAAAAGGAGTAGAGTTAGTACTGGAAAACAGCCGTTACCTGCTGAAAAGTTTTAACGAAGTACTGGAATTGGCCGAAGGAGATGAAGGGACTTCTGCCTTGATGAGTGACCTGATAGGTGCAGCTGAAAAGCGGATTTGGATGTTAAAATCCACGTTAGTTTAACATGCTGCCATAACTTTATACCAGCCTCGCAATATTTGCGGGGCTTTTCTTTTTTAGGATAAACCCAATACTTTAGTAGCTATCTTTGCCGTTTAAGCAGAAAAATGAAATTATGCAAAAAGTGTTGTTGTTGCTGGCCTTAATTATACCTGTTACATTGTTCTCACAGGTAAACCAAACTGACACCAGCGGGTTACGTCAGGGGAAGTGGCAAAAGACCTATCCCACCGGGAGGATGATGTATGAAGGAGAATTTAAAGATGGCAAACCTGTAGGGGAATGGACCCGTTACCACGAAGGAGGTCAGTTGAAGGCCAAAATAAGGTATACTGAGCATTCGGATTCGGCCTATGCTCAATTGTTCGATCCATGGGGGGAAAAAATTGCCGAAGGCACATACATACAGGAACAAAGAGAAGGAATCTGGATATTTTACTCCAATGAGAGAAAAGTCTCGGAAGAATCATTTGCCGGAGGAGTAAAACACGGAGTATCCCGGACGTACTATCCTTCGGGAGAAATCCTCGAGGAATCGGAATGGCAAAATGGATTACAGGAGGGCAACTACCAGCTTTTCTTTGAAAACGGGAAACCATACATGCAATGCAAATTCAGTAAGAATAAGCGGAACGGATTATGTCTGTCGTACTTTATGAACGGACGAATGGAGATGGAAGCTTATTATAAGAACAACCTACGTCAGGGCGAGTGGAAATACTATAACGACCAGGGAGAATATCTTTATTCGCTGAATTACGAACAGGGGAAACTAATCAATCCTGAAGTTCGTGACAGTATTGACAATCAACTTCTTCAATCCCTTGAAAAAGGGAGACATACCATTCCCGACCCTGAAAAATTCATGCATAATCCCACGGAATACATGATGCAAATGCAAAGAGGAAGGTAATTTCAGGATAATTCATTACTTTGTACCGGCCTTTCGAAGCAAAACATACCCGGATGAAACGAAGTGTTTTCATAATTCTTGCTCTTATTGGCGTGCATCAATCCCTCTGCGCCCAAAATTTTTACTGGGTTGCCTTTACCCACAAAGGGAACACTTCCTGCTCCTTTTCTGCACCGGAAGAATTTCTTTCAGTAAGGGCAATTTTTCGGCGAGCCAAACAGGGTATACCCATCGATTCACTGGATATTCCTGTAAACCCTGCATATATAAAACAGGTTGTTGAGTTGGGATGTTCTCTTGTGCACTCGTCGAGATGGCTGAATGGGATCACCGTAAAAACTACCCGGGATGATTTCCCGTTGTTGGCACAAGAGCTTCCTTTTGTGCAGGAGGTTGAGCTTACGAAAAAGGCATCTCCGGTAAAAAGTGCCCGTTTAAAATTTTCTCCACCGGGTGCCCCCTTGGTGTCAGCAGAATTCGACTCTACAGTATATGGAGCTTCATTTCAACAAATCGCCCAGCTCAAGGTACAATATCTTCATAACCAAAACTTCGATGGACAAGGAATCCATTTGGCTGTTTTAGATGCAGGTTTTTACCAGGTGGATAAATTCCATGCATTTGAAAGCTTATGGAGAAACGGGCAAATTCCTGGAACGCGTGATTTTGTAACTTCCGATACAGATATTTTTGAAGAGCATTATCATGGAATGAGTGTTCTCTCAGTGTTGGCTGGCAAGATTGACGGACAATTCAGGGGTTCTGCTCCGGGGGCTTCTTACTGGCTGATTCGAACGGAAGATGATGATTCCGAATATCTGATAGAAGAAGACAACTGGATTGCCGGAGCAGAATTTGCCGATAGTGCAGGGGTTGATATCATCAATTCATCGCTAGGTTATACTACATTTGACGACCCTGCGATGAACCACACCTATCTGGATATGGATGGAAATACTACCCGTGTAACGCGGGCAGCAAATATTGCAGCATCACGGGGGATGTTAATCTTTGTCAGTGCCGGAAATGAAGGAAGGGAGGGCAATCTCTGGAAGTACATCTCTGCACCCTCCGATGGTGATGATGTCATCTGTGTGGCTGCAGTCAACAGTGCCGGAACACGCGCACCTTTCTCTTCTCATGGACCGGCGTCCGACGGAGACATAAAACCCAATGTATCGGCAATGGGGGTCAATACAGTTATCCTGACAAATGTCGGAACGACAGGCACCGGGAATGGCACATCTTATGCCTCTCCCCTCGTTGCCGGAGCTGCAGCCTGCCTCTGGCAGGCAAACCCGCATGCACATGCTATCCAGGTTAAACAAGCCATAGAACAAAGTGCAAATCAGTTTGCTCATCCCGACTCAATATTGGGGTACGGGATTCCTGACATGAATCGTGCAGATCAGATTTTGAAATCATCCCTGAACATAACCCGTTCTAATCAATCTTCCTGGAAAGTATATCCCAATCCGGCACACCATTTTATCATTCTGCAAAGGAGAGGCAGTGCTACATGGGGAAATATCCACCTTCAATTTTATTCTTCTGAAGGCAGAATGCTTCATCAGGAAATTCATCCCGATGCTCCTGAAATTATGACGTATAACATCCGGCTTTTCCCCCCGGGCATCTATCTGTTAAAAATCATATCAGCATCTGATACTGAATCTGTTAAAATAACAATAACCCGCTAATAGGATGGAAGGCAAACTGACATTATTTGAATTGAATCAACAGATCAAGGAATCCCTGAGCTCTGCAATCCCCGGAACAGTTTGGGTAATGGCTGAAATTGCTGAAATGAAAGAAAACCGGAACGGGCACTGTTATCTTGATCTGGCAGAAAAAAAGGGCACTGAAATTATTGCACGGGCAAGAGCAACAATTTGGTCGTACACTTACCGGATTTTGAAGCCCTATTTTGAATCCACAACAGGACAACTATTTACGCAGGGATTGAAAGTTCTGTTGGAGGTATCGGTCGACTATCATCCGCTGTACGGTCTCAGTTTGAACATAAAAGATATTGATCCGGCGTACACTATCGGAGACATGACCTTGCAACGCAGAGAGACTATCGACCGGTTGCAGCGCGAAGGGGTTTTCAACATGAATAAAGAGTTGATCCTGCCATTAGTACCCCAGCATATTGCTATTATCTCATCTAAAACAGCAGCCGGATACCAGGATTTTGTCAATCAGCTGGAAAATAATCCGATAGGCATCAAGTTCCATACCCACCTCTTTGAAGCCTATATGCAGGGCGGTGAAGCAGCCCCGTCCATTATTGCAGCGCTGGAAAAAATTTTTGAATACGAGGATTTTTTTGATGCCGTGGCCATTATTAGAGGTGGAGGGGCAACTGCCGATCTGAGCTGTTTCGATCAATATCAACTTGCTTTGGTCGTTACTCAGTTTCCTCTACCCGTCATTACCGGTATAGGCCATGAAAAAGACGACACCATCATTGACCTTGTTGCACATACCCGGTTAAAAACACCAACCGCCGTTGCTGAATTCTTCATCGCCGGAGCAGAAATATTCCTGGAAAAACTGAGCAGGTTAAAAGAAAAGGTGGTCAACATCGCAAGAAAAAACCTGGAGATTCAACAAAAACTACTGGAGAACTATGCAGGAGCTCTACAGCTGGATGTGACCCATTTCATTCATGAAAAAAATAAATTTCTGGTGAAAAAAGGAAGTATCCTGCAACATGAAGTAACCAACTTTTCATACAATAAACGCCATGAACTGAGCAACCTGAAACACAACTTAAGATCATCATATTCGCATTGGAATAATGAGAAAAAAAATAAACTTGAACAGCAAAAAACATTTCTCATAAAAAAAACAGAAGAAAAAATCCAACAGAATCAAGTGCTCCTTTCCAGAACAACCCTACATCTTAAAAATGGGTTATTGCGTTTTTTAACCAAAGAACAGGAAAGAATCAACCTGAATGAGAGCAAGGTGAGGTTGTTAAAACCGGAAAACGTCTTAAAAAGAGGATATACCCTCACCATAAAAGATAAAAAGATTATAAAATCAATTTTACCGTTACAGGTACATGATGAGATTGAGACCCGGTTTGCCGATGGGAAAATAACAAGCAGAATAATAAAAAAAGATGAAGCATGACAACAAAAAAAGTAACCTACAATGAAGCTGTTGCTGAAATTGAAGCGATCCTTGAGAAAATTGAAAATGAAGAACCCGACGTAGACGAATTGGCAGAAAAAGTAAAACGAGTATCTGTTCTGCTTAAACTGTGCAAAGATAAATTGCTAAAAACCAATGAACAGGTGGAACAGATCCTGAAAGAGATGGAAGAATAACCTCACAATAGTTGATCAACCACCTTATTAACAATTAATTATCAATTACTTACATTCATTGTTATTCAAAAGAAAAATATGAATCGAAAACAAATGGCAGCAACGATCGACCATGCTGTATTAAAGCCGGAATTTACGGAAGAGGATTTAACAAAGCATGCCGACATGTGTATCCGGAACAAAGTATACAGCATGTGTGTCAAACCATGTGACATTCTCACAGCCAAAAGACTTCTGGCCGGAAGTGGAGTTAAAGTATCCTGTGTATTAAGTTTTCCACATGGTGCAGATTCAACGCCTGTTAAGGCATTTCAGGCAGAACAAGCCATAAAAGACGGCACAGACGAGATTGACATGGTGATGAACATAGGCAGGTTTTTGGGAGGAGATGATCGCTATGTTATAGAAGATATCAGAGCAGTAGTTGAAGTGGCTCACCAGCATGGCGTGCAGGTTAAGGTCATTCAGGAGAGTGGATTTCTCACCTCCGGGCAGGTTGCCAAAGCGTGCAAACTAGCCTATTCAGCTGGAGCTGATTTTGTCAAAACATCAACAGGTTTTGGTCCGGGGAAAGCCACTCCCGGGATCATTGACATCATGATAAAAACAGTAGGAGGAAAGATGAAAATAAAAGCATCGGGAGGGATCCGCACCTGGCAGGATGCACAGGCATTTCTGGAGCAGGGCGCCGACAGACTTGGTATTGGCTCAACAGAAGCTATTCTGAATGAATCCACATCAGATGATCATTATTGATTTGTATCTCAAAAAAATACAACATATTTGTAACCTTTCAGAAAAGGGAACCGCATGTACTTTTTAAATGGCGACAGAATATATATCAAGCCGGTTGATGGCAGTATGTCACTCAACAAGCAACTTCAGGATTGCCTCCAGCAGTTAAAAAATATCAATTCGGGAAAAAAAATCTTCAAATTAAATTTTTTTGCCGACACCCATTCCGACAAAGCCTATTGGCAGCTAAAAACCACTCTGGCTCAATTGGTTCATGATCAATTCAGTGACCCGGTAATATGCAGCCTCATTGCCCAACCCCCATTAACCTGCAGGATTTTGGTGGAGGCGTTTTATTATGATTCCGTCTTGTGGAAACGGGAGTATATCACAGAACCATCAGGTTCAGCCATGTTGTTTCAAAGAGAAGATACCCGGGTGCTGATAGGCAATGCGGAAGCTACCCAATTGGATGCCTGTCGTAAAAATGCGGAAGATGCCTTTTCCACGCTTGGCAGGTTGTTGAAAACTGCCGGGCAATCGCCCGGACAGGTGGTAAGGCAATGGAACTACATGGAAAACATCATTTCCTCATCAGGAGATAAACAGTGTTACCAGGAGTTTAACAATGTAAGGTCAGATTTTTATTCCGGACATTTTAATAAAAACGGATATCCGGCAGCAACGGGCATAGGAACCAACCGGGGAGGAGTAATCATTGAGTTCGTATCGGTCAATTCCGGCCATGCCATCCATATACCACTCGATAACTCCTTGCAGGTGTCGGCACATGATTACAGTGAAAACGTATTGATTGGAGAAAACCATGACATCAAATCGACTCCCAAATTTGAACGTGCACGTTACCTGGAGTTATTTGGAAAAAAACAGATCTTTATATCAGGAACTGCGTCTATCAGAGGCGAAAAAACAATTGGGGCAGGTGATCCGGAAAAACAGACTGAGATCACCATTCAAAATATGCAGCACCTTTATTCACAAAAGGTGTTGTCATCCGTTTCCTCTCATCCGCTTCAGCCTGTTTACGGGCATGCACGTGTTTATCTCAAACACAGGAAAGATTACCCGGTAATAAAAAAAACCTTTAAAAAGTATTATGGTAATCTTCCTGTGGTATATATTCTGGCTGATATTTGCCGGGATGATCTTCTGGTAGAAATTGAAGGCAAAGTGATTCTTCAATAGGATCAGAATCTCAAATTTATCCCGGCCATGAAGTGCCTGCCAGCCTGTGGAAAGTAGCCATCCATCTTATAGCGCTGATTATTATAAATATATGAATACACCCAGGCATTGCTTTCGTAATCTTCGTTAAAAATATTATTCACCATTATCTGAAGTACAACTTCCTTGAGAAATGATGTTTTGAATGAATAATTGGCTTTCAGGTTATTAACCAGCCAGGCATCCAGACTTCGGTTGTTGTTGGATGTATTGTCGATAAATTGTTTTCCGACATAAGAACTGACAATCTCCAGGTTGAGATTTTTCACCGGTTCGAATTTTAGCTGGCTATTTGCTATTCTATTGGGTGAAAAGGCAATATTGGTAGTTCCCAGTTCGAAAGCCTCCTGTTCACCGGTATCCCAGTTTTCGACAAATTCGACAAAGTTTTTGATTTTGTTTTTACTAAATGTTGCATTTCCCATCCAAAACAGATTACGGCTCAGGGGTATGCCAACCTGCAATTCAACACCGGCCCGGTAGCTTTTGTCGACATTTGCCATGATCGGGTTTCCCACATCATTGATTTCACCAGTAAGAACCAGCTGGTCCTTATAATTCATAAAATAGAAATTAACATTTCCCGAGAAACCGGATGATCGGAATTCATAACCCGCTTCGTAGTCGAATAATGTTTCGTAAACCGGCTGTTTTCCAGCCGGGTTTGCATCAATAAATGCGGACCTATTGGGTTCTCTGTTAGCAGTAGCCCATGAAAGGTAAAGTTTTTGGAGACTGTTAGGTTCCCAGGAAACACCCAGTTTGGGATTAAAAAAGTGAAAATCAAGTTTACGGGAAATATCCCGTAAATCATCGTCAATACCCTCAAGCTGGTAGTCGATTCCCCTGTACTGCAGGTCGGCGAACAGGTTCAGATTTTCCAGCAACTGGTAGTTATACTTACCGAACAGGTTAAAATCTCTCTTCAGCGCGTTATTTCTGTACCAGTCGTGGTTCATATGGACATCACCCAGAAAGCGGCCCCAGATCACCTTACCGAAATGATCGCCATCGTATGCGTTCCATCCTCCACCAAGGATAAATTCACTGTTTCGTTTCTGGTAATTCAACGAAAAAGTCAATCCATAAAAGTAGTTATCAAGCCATTTTTGATTCACCAGATCAGTAGATTCCACTGTTTCACTCCCCACATGAACAATGGGGATCTGGTAGTCTTCCATATCCTCATCCTCCTTAAAATTCTCATAATATCCTTTCCCTCTGATTAAAAAGAGAGACGTATTTATATTAAGGGCAGGATTGAATTTATGTGAAAAATGCAGTTGGTAGTGATCCTGTTGGTAGAAATCCACCTGGTTTTCGTAGGTATACAAGTTATAAGTCCGGGGATTCGACTGGAAGAGTTCCTCTGTTTGCTTAGGTGTATACAACCCATGATCGCCGTATAGTTTCATACCTTCCAGGTCGTTATTCAGTCGTACCGAAGGAACCCCGTTCCACGATTGGTATGTAGTTTCCACTCCGGAGAATAGGGTAGCTTTAATGATCGTCTTCTCCTGAAAGAGTCCGCCGGAGACAAAAAAAGATTTCAGGTCGGAAGCGGCGCGGTCGACAAAACCGTCGGAGTTAATTTTTGAGAGTCGTGCATCGAATGAGAATTTATCCTGTATCAGACCTGTTCCTGCTGAAATTGAATTTTTAAATGTCTGAAATGAACCTGCGGCGGAGTGATAGGCAGCGTATGGTTCTTTATTGAGTGTATTGGTTTGCAGGTTAATAGTTGCGCCAAAAGCGGCAGCACCATTAGCAGATGTACCCACACCGCGTTGAATCTGGACATTGTCAAGTGATGTAGCCAGGTCGGGCTGATCGACGAACCAGGTTCCGTGAGACTCGGGATCATTCAAAGGGATGCCGTTAACGGTTACATTGATACGGGTCAGGTCTGTTCCCCGGATCCGGAAGTTGGTATACCCCACCCCGGCACCCGCATCGGAAGTGGCCACAAATGATGGGGTAAGCTGCAATAAGTAAGGAATATCCTGCCCCATATTTCCGGAAGATATTTCTTCGCGGCTCAGGTTCGTGAAGGCAACAGGAGTTTTCTCCTTTGCCCGTGTGGCAGAGATGAGCACTTCGCCGGTTAAAAAGGTAGAGGAAACCAGATCGACAGCAACCTCCGGTTCATCAGGAACACGCACAAGCACCTGCTGATCTTCATATCCCAGGAAGGAAACCTGCAACACATACGTTCCATTTTTCAGGTTTCGGAATTCAAATTCCCCATCGTGATTGGTTGACAACCCATAAAATGTATTTTTAAGTAAAATGCTGGCACCCGGCAGAGGCTCTCCCTCCCCGGTTACAATTCCTTTCAGGTTATATTGCCCCAGCGCGGCAACAACCATCAGCTGCAAGAGCAGCCAGATACTAAAACGTCTCATTTTTTTGAAATTTTGGTTATTAAACTAACCAATGGAGTGGGTATTATCCCTTTTGCCCTCCCTTCGCCGGCATTATCCGGATCAGGTTCCGTGGGTATGATCTCAGCCCTTAATTATAAGGCACCCCATTGCATACATATCGGGGCAAAGTTAAGAAGTATTGGTGAAAAAGCAAAATCACCAAAAAAGATAAAAATTTCTTACTGCATCAGCAGGCACTTTATTCCGGGATCAGATATTTCTCGAATGCCTGCCGGAGTTCTTCAGAAAGCCTTGCCGGCTTCATGGTTAACCGATTGATAAACAATCCCTTTTGTTGAGCCGTAGCACACAATTCATTCCGTTCATTCAAAAATCGAAACTCCATGATGGCAGAGGCATGATTTAATCTGGATATCCAAACCTCCACAACAACCCGGTTATTCAAAAAAAATGGCCGCTTATATTGAATGGATGTATGAGTTAGAATGGGAACAATCCCCTTGCTCTCAGCAATTTCGTGAGCTGGCATTCCGATGGCTTCAAGCAGATGAACACGGCCGTTCTCCAACCATTGAACATAAACAATATTGTTTACATGCCCAACAAAATCAATCTGATACGTAAAAACTCTTTCTTCAAATATTAATTTCTGTTTCATTGGTCATACGAAAGTTAAGATTTGAATAACTTCTGTTTTTCCGGATAAAAAACTGCCACATAATACTTCCCGGGTAAACTTCAGCATGTTTATATCCCCCATTCTGTTTGCGCAGTTGTTTTCTTTTATTGATAAGTTTCCCCAGACTGCCATAGAATGAAAGATGAGCTCTCCATACAGCCAGGAAGCTGCTAAAGGAAAATCCGGCCAAAAATTTTAAAGCGGCTACACCATCCAATACAAGTCGTATAAGGAGAATGGAGTAAAATTGGTTGGCTGGCAGATTTTTAAACAGCATATACAGGTTATTGCGAAAATTCAGATAAACCTTTTTCGGGCTTTCATAGGATAAGGTTCCGCCACCCAGGTGAAAAACCACGCTTTCAGGCTGACAGGCAATGGCATATCCCTGATTTTTCAAACGCCAGCACAAATCGATCTCTTCCATGTGAGCCCAGAAATCACCATCGAAACCCCCTGCTTTCCGGAATAGATCAGCACGTATGAGCATGCAGGCGCCACTGGCCCAAAAGACCGGAATAACCCGGTTATATTGCCCCAGGTCAGCTTCCGTACAATTTAGTATCCGGCCTCTGCAGAATGGATAGCCCAAAGAATCGATGAATCCTCCGGCAGCACCTGCATATTCGAATAGATGTGGTTTGTTATAACTTAAGATCTTAGGCTGAACAGCTGCCACGTTTTTATCCTCTTCCATCAAATGAATACATGGGTCTAACCAACCGGGAGTTACTTCAACATCAGAATTAAGCAGGACAAAATATTCGGCTTCCACCTGTTTTAATGCCTGGTTGTATCCTTCAGCAAAACCGAGATTTTCTTTCAGTTGAATAATTCTGACCTCCGGAAATTCTTTTTTCAGCCAATCAACCGAATGATCGGTTGAACCATTATCAGCAACAAACACAGATATTCCTGGAGAAGAAGCATTACGAACAACAGAAGGCAGGAAAGTTTCAAATAATTCTTTTCCGTTCCAGTTCAGGATCACTATAGCAATTGACCTATCTTTCTCCATCCTGACAATCAAATAGTAAGAAGCTTAGCAATGATTGCCGTAAGCGTTTCTTTGGGCAGTGTTTCCAGGATACCAGCAATCGATTCGGTAATATTTTCGTGATCGGAAGTGAGCAGTGCATTCAATTCTTTCAACTGTTTTCCGGTAAGCTCATCCTCAATCAACTCTCTGATTTTCTGCTGTTCCTTTTTTTCGCCGGGAACACCTAAAGCTTCCAGTTCTGCAAGGATTGCTTCGAGGATCTCTTTTGCCTGAATACGAACCGGGTCGATATTTTTTTCGGATCCGCTGGCATAAGTATCACGCAAGCTCCAGCTTGAATAGTCGTAGTGAAGGCTTTGTATCATTTTCAGCTTTGGACTCTCTTTTCCGAAAATTCGTTCCAAAAAAATCAGGGTACGATTTTTCCAGGCATCCAGTTCAAACTTATCTTGATTGAGTCGTTCAATCTGTTCTTTTAATAAATCGATTTCTTTATGGTTCATGACTACATTCTCTCAAAATTTTCAAACTCTTCCGAAAAATACAACTAATATTTGAATTGCAGGTCTCCAGACACTGAAAGAGTTAACTTCCCAGGTATTTATGAATTACAGGAAAAAACTCTTTAAAAATATGGTTAGAAGCGGCAACAATTTCCCCATCGAACAGCCAGTTTTCGCCTGCGTTAAAATCTGTTACCACACCACCGGCTTGTTGAAGGATAAACGCTCCGGCAGCCACATCCCAGGCGTGAAGAGCATGTTCAAAGAATGCATTGAACCGTCCGGAAGCCACATAAGCCAAATCTACAGCTGCAGAGCCCATACGCCGTAGTCCGCGTGTATGTTCCATCAAATGTTTCATAGCGGACAGGTAGCCATCAATCCGGTGAAAATCATAATACGGAAATCCTGTCCCGATCAGGGAATCTTTCAATTGCTCAGCAGTTGAAACCCTGATTTCTCTTCCGTTTAAAAAGGCAGGACTATTTTTCCACGCATAAAACATTTCATTCTGTCCCAGTTCAAAAACCACTCCCAATACCAGCTCATTCTTTTCCATCAAAGCAATGCTTACTGAATGCGGAGCAATGCCATGGAGATAATTTGTTGTACCATCAAGCGGATCAATAATCCACACAAAGGTTTCATCCTTTCTGGATGCGGTTCCCTCTTCCGTAATAAAACCGCTTCCCGGGATTATTTTTTTCAGAGCTGACACAATTTCTGCCTCTGCCGTCTTGTCCACATAAGTAACCAGACTGGCCACACTTTTCAGTTCAATATCCTTTTCTTTAATCTTTGACTGTTCGTTCCGGATAAAGCTTCCTGCTGAACGGGCAATATCCTGCACCTGCAAACAGATTTGCCGGTAGTTTGTATGATGTTCCATATTCTTAATTTTATAATTCCAATAATCTACCGGGAATTACGAAGTAATCCGTTAATCTATATCAATTGCCACATTCCCGGTTGGAAGGATTGACAATAACCTTCCCTTTTTCATTTCATTGATCAGCTCCTTACGGTAAGGAGACTCCACCTTGATGTAATTCTCAGTAAAACCGCTCATAGTATCGTTATTTTTCCGGGACTCGAACAATACCAGTTGTTCTGTTTTCAGATGTTTTTCATAAAAAGCCTTTAACTTTTCTTCGGACAGGTTGATATACATTTGGGTACGATGTTTTCGTTCAGGCAGGTTTACCTTTCCCGGTATTTTCAGGGCTTGCGTTCCGCTTCTTTCGGAGTATGTAAAAGCATGGAGCCGGGAGACATCCATTCTTTGAAGAAATTCGTATGATTCACGGAAATACTCCTCTGTTTCGCCGTTGGTACCGGCAATAACATCCACGCCGATAAAAGCATGTGGCATGAGTTCACGAATGCGGTTAATCCGTTGTTCAAACAGTCTGACAGAATATTTTCGTTTCATAAGGGACAGCACTTGATCTGATCCAGACTGAAGCGGGATATGAAAATGGGGCATCACCACCGGGGATTCAGCCACCAGCTGGATGATTTCATTTTTAAGCAGGTTTGGTTCAATGGATCCCAGGCGCAAACGGTGCAGTCCATCGACCTGTTCCAAAGCTTTCAGCAGATCAATAAAAGTTTCATTGGTTGACTTTCCAAAGTCGCCTATATTGACACCGGTGAGCACGATTTCTTTGTATCCTTTTTCAACTGCTTTACAGGCTTCCAGGACAGTATTCCCGATAGTATCGTTGCGACTTCTGCCCCTTGCATAGGGTATAGCGCAATAGGAACAAAAATAGTCGCATCCATCCTGAATTTTCAGAAAACAGCGGGTACGATCTCCCCAGGAAGACGCGGTATGATAAGTTTTAATATCGGCAAGTCGGGTAGTTTTTACTTCCGGATACTGACGTTTATGGAGGTCACCCAGAAAATCGGTTATCTGAAATTTCTCCCGTGTTCCCAGGATAATATCCACTCCCTCAATTTGCCTGAGCTCTTCCGGATTAAGCTGGGAATAGCATCCAATAGCAATGACCAGTGCATCCGGATTTTTTCTAACTGCCTGACGGATGATATTCCTGCTGGCTTTATCGCCCTGGTTGGTTACCGAACAGGTATTAATGACATATACATCCGCTTTCTCATTAAAATCCACCCGGTTAAAGCCAATGGCTTCAAACTCTGCTGCAATAGCAGAAGTTTCAGAAAAATTTAATTTACAGCCTAATGTATAGAAAGCAGCTTTTTTCCCTTTGTAATTCATTCAAAATAGTTCAAGAAGCTACAAAATTAGCAAAAAGCTGCTATTCTAAAAATGGGATCAGAGCAGATCGCTAGCCAGTTCTGCCAGGTAGCTGCGTTCACCTTTCACCAGATTAATATGTGCAAATAAATCCTGGTTTCGCATTCGGTCAGTCATATATGCCAGGCCATTTGATTTCATATCGAGGTATGGAGAATCAATCTGTTGGAGATCGCCCGTGAACACCATTTTTGTTCCCTCACCTGCGCGGGTGATAATCGTTTTTACTTCGTGAGGAGTCAGGTTCTGAGCTTCATCGATAATAAAGAATGAGTTAGATAAACTGCGACCCCGGATGTAAGCCAGGGGTGTGATGATCAGTCTTTCCTCCTTTTGAAGTTCTTCAATTTTCATATACTCCGGGCTTCGCGGATTAAAAGCATGCTTAATTACCGAAAGGTTATCAAACAGGGGCTGCATATAAGGGCTGATTTTATCAGCAGCATCGCCGGGAAGATATCCGATATCGCGGTTACTCAGCGCCACGATGGGACGGGCGAGCAGGATTTGATCAAATGATTTATGCATTTCAATAGCAGCAGCCAGAGCCAGCAAGGTTTTGCCGGTTCCGGCTTTCCCGGTTAATGCAACCAGCTGGATATCCGGGTCCATCAGAACACTTAAGCTGAAGGTCTGCTCTGCATTGCGCGGTTTAATCCCATATGCCGGTTTCTTTTCAATGCGCAGCACCCGATCCGTTTTGGAGTCATAACGAGCCAGAATACTTGAACCATTTCCCTTTAAAATGAAACATTCATTGGCATCTGGTTTCAAATCGATTTTTAATTTCCCGAGTTCAATGGATCCCTGATCATACAACGACCCAATTAAATTATTATCGAAGTTTTCAAAAACTTTTAAGGTTTTATCCAGGACATTCTCATCGGTAACCTGATCTGTTTTATAGTCTTCGGCAGGTATCCCCAACGATTTGGCTTTCATCCGCAGGTTAATATCCTTGGTTACCAAGATAATTTTTCTTTTGGTGTAGGTTAACTTCATGTATTCAGCAATAGCCAGAATACGATGATCGGGGATGTCTTCCCGGAAAGAAGCTTTCAACGCTTCAGAAGCTGGCTTTCCTGTTTCAATCCTTAACTTTCCCTTCCCCTTTCCAAGAGATTTTCCTCCGTTAAACAATTCATCCCCAACTATTTCATCCAGTATCCTGACAAACTCCCGGGCCTGATAGTTGATTAAATCATTCCCTCTTTTAAACTTATCCAGTTCCTCCAGCACGGTAATAGGAAGGATGATATCATTATCCTGAAATTGATAAATACAGGTGTGATCATGCAAAATTACATTCGTATCGAGAATAAATATTTTGCTTTTACTGGTTTTGCTTACCATGATTATTTTGTTAAAATTTTCGAAATGTAGATAATTTCTCAAAATTTCCTATCATGTATTTTGTTTTTTAATAAACTTGCATCGGTTAATAAAATTTAGATATAACATTGGATTACGAAGAATCAATTGAATACTTATCCTCCAGGCTACCTATGTTTCAGAGGATTGGACCAGCAGCATACAAAGATAATCTGGACAATGCGCTCAGGTTGGATCAATACTACCATCATCCTCATGAGCAATTTCGAACGATTCATGTTGCCGGGACCAACGGGAAAGGATCGGTATCGCACATGCTGGCAGCCATACTTCAATCATCGGGGTATAAAACAGGGCTTTATACATCCCCACATCTGAAAGATTTCAGGGAACGCATTCGCATCAACGGGGAGATGATTCCGCCGGAAGAGGTCGTCAGATGGGTTGAAGAGTATAGGATGCATAACGAAGAATGGAATATTGAGCCATCCTTTTTTGAGTTAACGGTAGCCATGGCATATGATTATTTTGCACGGCAACAGGTTGATATAGCCATCGTAGAAGTGGGTTTGGGAGGACGGCTCGATTCCACCAACATCATTACACCTGAGTTGAGCATCATTACCAATATCGGGTTGGATCACACCAGCATATTGGGCGATACGCTGTCCCTGATTGCAAAAGAAAAAGCGGGTATCATAAAAGCGGGTATTCCGGTGGTTATAGGCACAACCCAGCCCGAAACGGAGCCGGTTTTTTCTGAAGCAGCAGCGCTGAAGTTATCTCCGTTGTTTTTTGCCGACCAGGAATATTCTGTTTCTTTTTCTTTAGCAGACCTGGAAGGGAATCCATTGGTGACGATAGAAAAAAACGGAAAGAGGATTTTTTCTCAGATCAAGCTCGATTTAAAGGGAAGTTATCAGCAAAAAAATTTGCCAGCTGCTAT
>JAQVON010000005.1 GCA_028702595.1 Mariniphaga sp.
ATTGTCTTCGATGAGTGCATGTGCAGGTTACAAGGGGATGATTATGGGGATCAATGATATCAGTAAATTTGCCCCATTTGTAACCAGTGCAGTAGGAAGATTAAGACCAGCTACAGTACTGGTAATTGGTACAGGTGTTGCTGGTCTGCGAGCAGTGGCAACAGCCAAAAGCCTGGGAGCAATGGTTTATTCTGCCGATATTCGTCCCGAAGCCAATAAAAATGCCGAATCTCTGGGATCTGTCATTGTGGAAACAGGTGTGCCTCCTGAAATTGCTGTAAGTGCCGATGGATTGCACGCCAATAAGTTGCCTGATGAGTGGCTGGCTCTGGAACGGGAGAAACTGAAAGATGTTGTTGCAAAAGCCGATATCGTATTTTGTTCTGCATTGATCCAGGGGAAAGTAGCCCCAATACTTATCAATGAGGAGATGGTAAAACTGATGCAACCGGGAAGTGTAATTGTGGACATTTCAATCGATCAGGGCGGAAACTGTGCCATCACATCTCCCGGTGAGATTGAAACCAAACACGATGTGACTATTCAGGGGATCAAAAATATTCCGGGTTTGCTGGCCACCAGCTCAACTATCATGTTTTCAAAAAATATATACAACCTGTTGATTTACCTGATAAAAGAGGACAGAATTATGCTTGATGTATCTGATGAGATCATATCTTCGATTTTGGTTACAAAAGACGGAAAAATTATTCATGAAGGTACACTCGAAGCGATGGGACTGAAATAGGGAAGGGATAACCACAGCTTTAACTTTAATCCATTTTATACGATGACAGCCTGGATTTTAATTGGAATTTTTATTGTTTCAACGATTGTTGGGTATTTCCTGATTACCCATGTTCCCAGTCGGTTGCACACCCCACTCATGTCGGGAATGAATGCTTTGTCGGGGGTAACCATCCTGGGTGCACTGCTGGCAACTGCTACAGCACTCTCCAGTCGGGATCCCATTGTGGGGTATATTTTGGGAAGCATAGCGATTATTCTGGCTATGATCAATGTAGCGGGGGGGTTCACTGTTACTAACCGTATGCTGAAAATGTTTGACAAAAAGAAGGAGAATCAAGATGAACAGTAGTCTGATCATTGTTTTTTCAACAGCCAGCCTGCTGTCTGACGCGGTTTATTACATACTTTGTGCATTGCTGGCTGTAGCTGTTCTGCTGGGAATTCATCTGATGAGCCGTGTCGAAACAGCGAAAAGGGGAAATCAGCTCAGCGCCATGGCCATAGCAGTGGGTATTATTGTTACCCTGATCAAAAAAGATATCCTTCCGGTATGGCTAATCTATCCGGGAATGCTTGTGGGGCTGACCATTGGTCTGATACTGGCCAAAAGGGTGAAAATGATACAAATGCCCCAACTGGTTGCTCTGCTGAACGGGATTGGTGGTGCTGCCTCAGCTATTGTAGCTTCCTTTGCTCTGGTGTCTTTATATAACGGAGATGAAATTTTTGGAAAAGCTGCTTCTTCGCTGGCCATAGCAGTAGGAACCATTACCCTGTTTGGCAGTCTGATTGCTGCAGGCAAGCTGCACAAACTGCTGGATCAGAAGCCTGTGGTTCTTCCGTTTCATCAACCTGCCGCCTTGATCCTTTTGTTCATGCTGGCGATTGCAGTTCTTCTGGGGGGCTTTTCTCATATTTTGTCAATATCTTATGTGCTGATTTCCATGATTGTGGCTGCTGCAGCATTTGGAATTGTATTCTCTGTTCGCGTGGGCGGAGCTGATATGCCCATAACCATATCACTTCTGAATAGTATGAGCGGTGTGGCGGCGGCAATCACCGGTTTTGCCGTGAACGATGTTCTTCTGGTTGCTGTTGGTGGAATTGTTGGTGCCTCAGGATTGTTTCTTACCCGGATTATGTGTCGGGCGATGAACCGTAATCTGGTGGATATATTGCTGGGAAAAACATCCCTCCGGAGAGGCCTGACAATCGAGAAAACAGAAGAGGAGAAAACAGATCCTGTTGAACCCGGAACAAGTAATACTGATCCATTGGAAATGGTCAGAAAGGCAAAAAATGTAATCATTGTTCCGGGTTATGGAATGGCGCTGGCACATGCCCAACATCTGGTGAATAATTTTGCCCAGTGGTTAAAAACAAACGGCGCAATGGTGAAATATGCCATTCACCCTGTCGCTGGTCGTATGCCAGGCCACATGGACGTATTGCTTATTGAAGCCGGTGTTCCCTTTGACGATGTTTTTGAAATGGAGGATATAAATGATGAGTTTAAACTTGCTGACCTGACAATTGTCGTGGGTGCCAATGACGTCCTTAACCCCGCAGCCAGAAATGCGACCGGCACTCCCATTTATGGCATGCCCATCCTGAATGTGGACCAGTGTAAATATATATTAATCTTTAATTATGACCTGAAACCCGGATATTCAGGAGTGGAAAATCCAATCTATAACCGGAAAGAGGGGGTGTGGATCATCCAGGGCGACGCTGCTGTCACTATCGCAGAAACATTGAGAAATCTTTAAAACCTTTTTTTTCAATCTGGTTGAAAAAACGTAATTTTATCAAAGATAATAGGCATATTTAAATTTTGTATGTTACCAACAATCCTGAAATTTTTCATGATAGTTGAATATGAAATAAATAGATGAACAAACATTAAATATTTTTACTCAAATGAAGAAATTAATTATTAACCGACTGGATTATGCACGGATCAAGAGGTGCATTGAAGATGCAAAACAAATCAGATCAATAAGCAGCACAGAAGCTGAAAAATTAGTGGTGGAGCTGGATCATGCAGAAATAGTTAAACCAGAATTGATACCTGCCAACGTGGTTACAATGAATTCAATTGTAAAAGTGAGTTTTTTAAATAATAACAAACAAATTCAGTTTCAGATTGTCTATCCGGAAAAGGCAAACCTGAAAGAGAATAAAATATCGATATTTTCTCCTATAGCCACAGCTCTGATCGGTTATAAAGCAGGGAATGAGATTGAATGGATTGTTCCGGCTGGTCTCACCAAAATCCGGATTGATGAAATAGTATATCAACCTGAGGCCTCCGGGGATTATAGTTTGTAATGCCTGGAGTTAATCAGTCCGGTACCATTCCGAGCTTCGGCCTAGCCAACGGACGCCTGCAACAAAACCTTTTAACTTCAATAGGTCGTTGCTCTCCAGCCAGCCATAGCAGTCGTATGTTTTACCCGACTGAGGATCGTAAATTTTTCCGTTTATCCACTCCTTCTTGTTGGCATCATAGTCAAATCCACTCAATATCTGTAACCCTATCAGCGAACGATTGCGTAACGACTCGTCCGGATTTTTATCATCTTTCGGAGGTTGACCGTTCTTGTATTTCTCCGGGATCATATAAAAGATGGTACCTATATATTTCCCATCTTTTTTCTCTACTTTTATTTTCGTGGTTTTTTCATCGTTCCACCAGATCCCGGATATTTTGTCCGCTTCCTGGGCTATCCCTGCCATAAAAAAGATACTCAGGAGAAAAAGAATTGAAATTTTTTTCATTTTTTTTATTTATATATTCTAGCTCTATCCTATGCGATTGATCGTTATATTTATAGGTCATAAATGTATAAATAATTAACATTTATACAATAGATGTTTTTTTAAAATGAAACGACTCATGTTGAATGAATACAAAAGGAATAAGTGAATCACTGGCACGTCTTATGAGATTATGGAAATTTTTTGTGATTGTTATTATGTATGTGAATGAAATACAGTAGATTAAAAAATACTTATTTGAAAGAATAAACAGGAATACTTATGAAGATTATTCAAAGAACTCTGGCAATATTGGGTTTATTGTTCATCGCGGGATGGATAGTAGCATGCGTTATTGTATTCCGGGTACGAAACAGACCGTTGCCTGTTTATTCCGGTGAACTTTCAATTGCCGGATTGACAGAAGAGGTATCTATCTTGCGTGATTCGTTTGCAATTCCGCATATTTATGCAAAAAATGAAGCGGATCTCTATTTTTCTGTAGGGTATACCATGGCCCAGGATCGTCTTTGGCAGATGGATCTGATGCGGAGAGTGACAGAAGGACGTTTATCCGAAATATTAGGTGAAAGTCAGGTCTCAACAGATTTATTGATGCGTTCGTTACGAATCCGGAAAAAATCAGAATGGTTGTTGCGTCAAAGTAGTCCGGAAATTAGGAATGCTTTATCCGCTTTTTCAGCAGGAGTAAACAGCTATATGGTTAACCATCCGCTTCCTTTTGAATTTCAGGTGTTGGGGTATCAACCAGAGGCTTGGGAACCGGTTCATTCCGCAAATCTCATCGGCTATCTTTCATGGGATCTTACCTCCGGCTGGCGTACTGAAATGTTGTTGTATCAGGTTGCCAGGAAAGTTTCCAGTGAGTACCTTGCCGCACTGATGCCTGATATGAGTAACCATCCTACATTTATATTCCCTGATTTTCACTTGGATGAGGTGCAGATGGATGAAACACTTTTATCTGCTGCAGATCAGCTTCATCAACTTGGTGTGGAGGTTTTTCAAGGAAGCAATAACTGGGCTGTTTCAGGAGAAAAGAGTAAATCCGGGAAACCCTTACTGGCCAACGACATGCATCTGGGGTTGTTTTCTCCCGGAATCTGGTACCAAATGCATCATGTGGTTGAAGGTTCCCTGAATGTTTCCGGTGTAGTGCTTCCCGGGCAGCCTTTTATTATTTCTGGTCATAACGACTCAATTGCCTGGGGAATGACCAATGTAGCGGTTGATGACATCGATTTTTACGCCGAAACACTGAACAGGGATTCAACAGCATATCTGTTGGACGGAGTTTGGAAAGACCTTCTTGTTCAGGAGGAATGGATTCATATAAAAGGTGAAAAACCTGTCAGGAAAGTGTTGAGATTTACTCACAGGGGACCACTGATAAACCGGTTTAAAGAAGAAAATGAAACTGCCATATCCATGCGATGGATCGGGAATGAAATGAGTAACGAAATGCGATCGGTATATCTGCTTAACCGGGCAGCCAATTTTGACGATTTTCGCAGCGCCGTGAAAACGTTTCATTCGGTGAGCCAGAATATCGTATATGCCGATGTAAATGGAAATATTGGATTACAGACCTGCGCAGGTGTACCTGTCCGAAAAGGTAGGGGTGTAGGAGTATATAGGGGAGACACCAGCCTTTGGGACTGGCAGGGGTTTGTTCCGTTTGAAAATCTTCCTTTTGAGTTTAACCCGGAAAGGGGATATGTGTCCTCAGCAAACAACAAAACAGTTCCTGACGATTATCCATACTATATCGGTTCCTGGTTTGCTATACCCGACCGGATTGACCGGATTCGTGAAATGCTGGATGATACTGAATATCACAACGTGGAGAGTTTTGCCCGGATGCAGAATGATTTTAAATCGAAAAAAGCAGAAAGATTTGTTCCAGCATTCCTGGAAGTGTTGAACCAGGAATCTGCAAAAAATGAAACAGAGCAACATGCACTCAAAAAATTGCAGGACTGGGACTATACCCTTTGTCGTGAAAGTCAGGCTGCATCCATTTTTGAAGTGTTGTTTCGAAAAACTGCTGAATCCCTGATTCGGGATGAGCTTCCGGGAAAGTTATTCCATTTGGTGATGAGAGAACGGATTATCATCGAAAATTTAATGAACCATGTGCTTTTACATAAAAGTTCACCCTGGATTGATGATCTGAATACCCCGGAACATGAATCCTGGAATAACATGAAAAGTAGAGCATTTCAGGAGACGGTGGATGAACTGATCAAACAATTGGGCCCTGATGTAGACCATTGGAGCTGGGAAAAACTCCACACAATCACTTTTAATCATCCTTTGGGAGTAAAAAAAATACTCAACCGGATCTTTGGATTGAACAGGGGTCCCTTTGGAGTTCCTGGAAGCTACCATACCGCTACACCTTACGCCTACTCGTATACCAACCTGTACCATGTAAATCATGGCGCTTCACACCGGCATATTTTTGACCTGGCTAATTGGAATAATTCCAAAACTGTAATCCCTACCGGCACCAGCGGAATTCCAGCCAGCGATTTTTATATGGACCAAACCCCATTGTATATCGAAAATAATTACCATCAGGATCCATTTACCCGCGATGAGGTGATGAAGAGAACCCGATTTACCATGAAGCTTTTACCGGAAAATTATTAATTCTATCTGCAAGTTTTTTTTATTCATGGTGTCTTATCTCAAAACTCCATGGAATAATAAGTTGGATGAATGAAACGGAGATCATAGCAGGATTGAAGCAGGGAAATGAAGCTGCTTTCAAAGAACTGGTCGATAGCCACCGGCAGATCGTGGTGAATACCTGCTTTGGGTTGCTGCACAATATCAGTGATGCGGAAGATGTTGCCCAGGAAGTATTTATTGAAGTTTTTCGCTCTGTAGATAAATTCAGGGCTGACTCAAAAATTTCAACCTGGCTATACCGGATTGCCGTGAACCGCTCTTTTAATTTTATACGCGACAATAAAAAACGTAAGTTTCATTCATACAATGAGTTGTCGGAATCAAAAAAAGAATTGCTGAATCAACAGGTACAGGAAGGTGCTGATACTCCCGAATCCGATATGGAGAACAATCAGCGTAAAATCATTCTGCATGAAGCTGTTGACGCGTTACCCCAAAACCAAAGAGTGGCATTTACCTTAAATAAATACGAAGATCTGTCCTATAAAGAGATTTCAGATGTGATGAATCTTTCTGTGTCCTCCGTAGAGTCATTGATTCATCGTGCAAAAAAAAATCTACAGAAAAAATTGTACCATTGTTTTAAAAAAAAATGTATTTAAACACAAGTTTTTAACCAATTATGTGTCAAACCAATAAATTTGTAAATTGAAATGAACTGCAGGAATATACATAAAAGACTGGTTTTTTTCCTGGAAGGCGATATCCCGGAGCCCGAAGCGGAAGAAATTGCTAAACACCTGGTTCAATGCCCGACATGTGCTGCGTTTGCTGAAGATTTAAAAAAAACACTGCAAATTGTGCAGTTGGAAAAATTACCGGCGGTGAATCCATTTTTTTATACCCGTCTTAAAGCACGGATGCAGAAAGAAGCAGAGGGTGTTGTACAACCAGCCGGATTTCAGTTGTGGGGAAAAGTATTGCAGCCTGCACTATTCTCCATGTTGTTACTGATTGGTATTTATACCGGCATAAAAATTGGCCAGCCAGTTTCTGGCGGTGAGTCAACAATTGATTATGCCGCACAGGAACTCATTCCTTATCTGAACGAAATGGAGGCAGAACCTCTTGAAGCCTTTTTAATGGAATAGAAAATGGAAGTACACCATAAATATCGTATACTGACCTGGATTGTCGTCATCCTTGTGGCGACCAATTTATCGATGGCAATTTCATTCCTTTATCATAAACAGCAGGATAAAAAACAGTTAGAACAGGTTGAGCAGGAAGGTGTCGAGATGCCGGCACAACAGCGAACCCGATTCTTTAGGGAACAATTGAACCTTACTCCTCAACAGGTAGATGTTTTTAGAGAACTGAACCGGGATTTTAACCGGGTTGCCTGGCAAATAAATCGTCGTTTGGAGAGCCTGAGAGTAGAAATGATCAATGAACTGGGCAGAGAAATCCCTGAAGAAAAGGGCCTGGATACTATAGCTACTGAGATTGGTGAATTGCATGAACAGTTGAAAAAGGAAACTATCAATTACTATCTGGCTATGAAGAAGGTATGTGATGAGGATCAACAAAAAAGACTCAATGAATTATTCTTGTCGGTTTTGCATAAAGATGAAGATGTCAGACTTCCTCAGCGTGGCCGACGATTTAGAAGTAACAGGTAAACAGTAAAATAATCAGGGAGTGAGCTGCCGGCTTTTGTTGAATCTGCATATTCTGCGACAGGCGAAATACCTGTGCATTTTGGGGATGACGGAATACCATTCTGCAGGAGTTGAAACACGATTGTGACTATACTTTTTGCTTCAACTGAAGAAAAGGATGTTGACAACATGCATCCATCCTAATGAATCATTTTTTTTACCCTGCTGATGCTGGTTAGTTTTAAGTTTTTTAAATCCATGCCGGTAATCAGATTGATCCCAGGGGTTTTCCCGCGATCAAAACTTCCCAGCTTTTTTTCCAGGCCAAGAGCTCGTGCTCCATTTATACAAGCCCACTCAATTAAGTCCTGCATGGCGATGGAAGGAGAATATTGATGAATGGTGATCATTTCCTTTAAAACAGACCGCTCATGATTGGGATCCGGATTGTCTGTCCCCAGGCAAATGATTATTCCTTTCCGCTGATAAAGCAATACTTGTTGTAAGTGGGATTCAATGTTTCCTCTGGCATTCGGACAGAGCACAAAAAAAACAGGAGCAGAATCTGGCCTGTTTTTAAACTTCCGGATATCCCCCTGCCAGCAATTGATCAGCTCATCATTGTGTCCCGGAAATTTATCTAACCCTGGTTCCTCCGGAGTCTTCCCTTTAAGGTGCGAATGCTCCCAACGACCATAAGTGTTAATCAATCCGGGTACCAGGATGCCACTGT
The DNA here is from genome assembly GCA_028702595.1 of Mariniphaga sp. Lineage (GTDB taxonomy): Bacteria > Bacteroidota > Bacteroidia > Bacteroidales > Prolixibacteraceae > Mariniphaga. The sequence goes on from JAQVON010000005.1 coordinate 8,563, forward strand.
AATACTCCATACCTGGTTGCTCCATAACAATGCCTCCTGTGTCGGTAACATCGAGGATTGATCCGTCATCGTCACAGACTAATATCCCATTTTTCAGGGGAGGCCGGTTTCCGGGAAAAATGTAGGTAGCCGAAAGCTTTCTCACTCCTTTTTTTTCTGAAGTTCTAATTTTTGCAATTCAACATTCCGGCCTGAGTATTCCTGTTCCATTTCATTCAGCTTGTTCATAGTCTGTCGGTACATTTTTTCAAATTTTCGAGGCCGACTGGCATAAAAGATGAATGATTTTTCAAATACCGAATCCGGAGTCTGATATTTATTAAGTATAGAATAGTAAAAATTTTCTGAATTGCTTCTTTCCACCAAAGAATCACGATTCCTGAGGTGATTGTAGGCTGCTTCAGCCAGATGAATGTCCACCAGCATGTCGATCATTTTTTTCTCCTCAACCAGTTCTTTTGGCTTTTCTACGGGGGGATTGCTGCAGGCTGCACAAAAAAACAGGAGAAGAAAAAGTATCTTTATTTTTATCTTCATCTGAATCTAATTGTTAATATTTAAAGGTATTTCCCTCACTCCATATTCGTCATTTTTCATTTGTCATTCGTAATTGACTTATCGTCATATAGGCGGCCAAATTATAAATTGTTTACTGACCGGGCAATAATTTTGGTGTTAAAAAATCTAATCTATACTTCCCGAAGCTATTTTTTAGGTTATTTTTGAGAAAATTCAAATTATGCCAGCAGATGTAACCATTACCCTCTTCCCTTTGGGTAAAAAAATTCAGGTTAATAAAGGAACTCCTTTGATGGATGTTCTTCACGAATATGGTGTGGAATTTCCTTGTGGAGGAAAAGGGATTTGTGGCCGTTGCAAAGTGAGGCTGCTTGAAGGGACACTTCCTTTGGATTTTGAACAGCTGAGCAGACTTTCAACGTTTGGTCTTGAAAAGGACTGGCGGCTGGCTTGTTTTTGTCGGGTTGACTCGGATATTACCATTGAGATTTCTCAATTTGAAGAGATCATCCTGGCCGATAGCTCTCCATTTCGTTTTCATCCTCTGAAAGGATTTGGAATTGCTGTAGATGTAGGAACAACCACCTTGGTTGCCCAGCTTCTCGATTTGAAAACAGGTCGCGTCATGGACGCGATAACATCTTTGAATCCTCAGGTTAAGTTTGGCGGGGATCTTATTTCGCGTATCCAGGCTTGCCTGGATGGGAAACAGGAGGAAATGCAGAAGTTGATTCGTGTGAAAATTGGTGAAATGATTCGGAATATCACTGAAAAGCAGCAGGTTGAAGCTTCACGTGTGGTTTTGGTAGGGAATACAGTAATGCATCATATTTTTTCAGGATTGGATCTGCAACCGCTTTCATATTATCCATTTGAGTCGTCAAACCTGGGTATGCAGCTTTTTTCATCAGAGCAGCTCAACTGGAAATTTCCCGGTTGTTCAGCTATCTGTTTTTATCCCTCTATCGGGAGTTTTGTCGGGAGCGACATTCTTGCCGGGATTGTTGCCACCAATATGGCGGAGCGGGAAAAAATGACCATGCTGATTGATTTGGGCACCAATGGTGAAATTGTTTTGGGCCATCGCGAAAAAATTATTTGTGCATCAACAGCCGCCGGCCCGGCATTTGAGGGCGCCCGGATCAGCCAGGGGATGAGAGCCGTTTCAGGAGCTATTTCTTCTATTGACCTGGATGAAGGAGAGTTCAAGAACCACGTTATTGGGAATGTGCATGCTAAAGGTATTTGCGGCAGCGGTTTGATTGATGCCATGGCTGTTTTGCTGCACCAGGGTGAAATTGGACCTTTTGGAGAAATTGCATCTGGTGATGAGAAGATCAAACTTGCCCCGGATGTGTACCTCACACAACAGGATATCCGGGAGTTTCAACTGGCAAAAGCTGCTATTGCAGCCGGATTGAAAATACTATTGAATAGATTCGGAGTTACTTATGATCAGGTTGAAAATGTTTTTATTGCAGGTGGTTTTGGAAACTTTCTGAACCTGAAACATGTGATCCAAACCGGGCTTCTTGAAGTTCCAGAAGAGAAAATTGTGAAAATGGGCAACACTGCACTGATTGGTGCTAAGATGTTCCTGTTTGAAGATGAGTCGTTTATCCAGAAAACATTACAACTGACCCGGCACCTGAACCTGGAAGGAGACCCGGATTTTCAGGATATCTATATTGAAAAAATGATGCTGGCTTAACTGTTTACCTCTTTCGTGGACAGCAATCCACAAGCTGCATATATATCCTGCCCGCGGGAAGCCCTGATGGTGGTGAGTATCCCTTTTTGATTGAGGCTATCTTTAAACCATTGAATCGTTTCATCTGACGGACTTTTAAAGGTCGTCCCGGGTACCGGGTGAAAGCGGATGAGATTGACCCGGCATTTCAGACCGTTTAACATGCGGGCCAACTCACGCACATGGCGGGAAGTATCGTTCATCCCCTCAAAAAGAATGTACTCGAACGATAACCTACGCTGCCGGCCAAAATCCCAACTTTTTATTTCCTGCACTACCCGTTCAAGGGGGTAAACTCCCTGAACCGGCATCAGTTTCCGCCGTTCTTCTGGGAATGGGGTATGTAGGCTCACAGCCAGATGAGCATTACTCTTTTCAAAAAATGTAATCATCCCGGGAATCATTCCAACGGTAGAAACGGTAATTCGTCGTGTACTCATGGCAAAACCCCAGTCAGATGTCATAATCTCTATGCTTTTTAGCACTTCTTCCAGGTTGTCAAATGGTTCTCCCATACCCATATAAACAATATTGGTAACCTGATCTGATTCCTCTATGCTTTTTATTTGATTGACAATCTCTCCTGCTTCGAGTTGTCCCTGAAAACCCTGACTGCCCGTATGGCAAAACAAACATCCCATCCTGCAACCTACCTGAGAACTTACACATACCGTAATGCGACCACGCTCGGGAATAACAGCTGTTTCGATAAACCTTCCTTTTTCGGCAGGAAAAAGGTATTTCTTCGTGCCGTCAATGCTTTGTTGTACCTTCACCGGATCCTTTCGTCCGATTTCATACCTTTCCTCTATGACTTCCCTTGCTTTCCTGGAAAGATTAGTCATCTCCCCAACAGCTGAAATATCTTTCTTATACAACCAGTCAGCTATTTGCTTAGCTGTATACCCGGGAAGTTGTAATTCCTTTGTAACCTTCTGTAAATCAATAAGTGTTTTGCCAAAAAGCTTTTCCTTCATACCTGATTGTTTACTGCAAAGATAAAGGAATAATCGGGGAAACAGGTATGGATTCAAAACCAGTTCTAATCAACCAGCCAGGTGATAGTAAATGAGCATTTTTATCATATGCTTATAAACTTTTTGTTGAATTTATGGTTTTCATTGTGCATGGTTTGATAAAAAAACAGATATTTGACTAATAAAATTTAATAAAATGAAAGCATTATTCGTGTCCTTAATTTTAGGAGTCCTTACCATTATTGGATGGATATTTTCACCTGGAGAGCCGGTACCCGGAGCCGAGGTGTATATTGAACAGGAAGGAAGTGAAAAACCTGTTGCGTTTATGCAAACCGGGCATAACGGGAAGGTTACTTTTTCACATATTCAGGGAGGTTTGTACCGTATTAAGATAACCCTCCCACAACAATCAGGCAAACTCATGCGAGGACGTGAAAACCTGGATTGCCGGTTGCAGGTGGGCTATCACAGCAGCAAAAAACAATTTTTTATTCGTGAACCGGAGGGATTTTTTACCATCCATTATTCAAAAGTCAAACAACTTTCCGGTAAAAATATAACACCTGTATATATGCCAGCCTATGGAGGACGAAAGAACCAGATCGTTGTGGGGAAATTTGAGGTGACAGGAAATTCTGGTAATCTGTCGTTGGAACTAAGGGCACAAAAACCCAGAAGATTTGCTAAAATGGTGGAAAGGCTAAAGGATGATGTTGACATGTTAATAATTCGGAATTCATGGCAATAATAGTTTGTCTGTAAGTGCAAAACTACCAGCATGTTCATAAGTATCCATGCCTTTTGGGTACGATAAACCTGGATGATCGTTTCATCTCAGATAGTTTGGCTATTCCCGAAAATCGTTTATTTTTGCGTGTCATGGAGTATGATTTTCCACAATTAATCATGAATATTTATACAAATATGAAGCGATTTTACATCTTTTTTGCCTTGGTTTTAAGTCTGAGCCTTTCAGGATATGCTCAAACCATTTCAGTTGATACTGCGAAACAACATCAAACCATTCAGGGGTTTGGATTTTTTGGAGCACATGATGTATGGTGGCATTCACCATCATTGATGTGGAACCGGGAGTGGGCGGAAATGGTGGTTTCAGATTTGGGATTAACCATGTGGAGAAATGAGATACATCCACCAGCCACCCCGCAAAGAAAACAGGATGCCGACTGGAATAAACAGCTCCCTATGGTGGAGGGATTAAAATCAGTCGCCGATGAGTATGGTGTGGATATTAAAGTATTGCTGACTGTATGGAGTCCACCGGCTTCCATGAAGTGGGGAGCTTCTTTTTCCTGGGCTGGTGATCAGAAAGCCGAACGATTCCCCGATCCAAACATCCAGACTAACCACGGGGGAACACTCAATCCTAATATGTACGAAGATTATGCCAACTATTTGATTGATCATATTAAAGAATATGAAAAGATTGGCGTAAAGGTTTATGGTCTAAGTCTGCAGAATGAACCCTATTTCTCACAGGATTTTAATTCCTGTACATACACAGTCTACTGGTATTGTGAGCTATTGAACGGAGTTGTTCCGGTAATTAAAAAGGCTTATCCGGATATAAAAATTTTTGGATCCGAGAATATGCTTGCCATGGAAGGGCTGGGAAAAAATTGGGAGTGGTTCTTTCACAATGCCATAAAAAATGATAAGAATGCTCCTTCCAATATCGATGCGCTTGCTGTTCATGGTTACTCTGATGGAGTCATTCCTTCAACCGGTTCAGCTCTTGCAGAGATGTGGACCAATCATACCGAAAAATTTAGTAAACCACTGAATAAACCTGCCTGGATGACTGAGACATCGGGGTACGTCGATTCCTGGGAACCTGTCAATAATCGCACGGGAGCCCTGGGGCTTGCATTGGATATCCATGCCGCCCTTTATTACGGAAATATTGAGGCCTGGGTTTGGTGGCAGGGAAGTGAAAATCCTGGAAGCACATCCATTGGAGATTACTCCCTGATGGCTGGAACCACGGTAGGTAAAAAGTATTACGCTTCCAGGCATTTTTACCGCTTTATCCGTCCGGGAGCTGTTCGTGTGGAAGCTACAGCACCCTATAGCGATGTATTTGTTACAGCTTATCATCACCCGGAAAGAAGTTCCCATACACTGGTTGTTATCAATTCTGCCAAACAAGAGCGGGAAATTAATGTGGAGGGAGCGAATGTGCCGGCAACTTTTCAAATATACAGGTCATCAGCATCTGAAGATTGTGAGCATGTGGGCGAGTATTTATCCGGTACAAACCTGACTCTGCCTCCACGATCTGTAGTAACCCTCGCATCAGATGATAAACTTGTGGGGGTGGTTGATTTAAAAGAATCCCGGAGAAATTTAAGCTCTGATCAGGTATATGTTTTCCCAAATCCTTATAAGTCAGGTGATTTAACAGTTAAGTTGGAAGGTGTCCGAAACAGTGAGGTGCATGTTTCGTTTTTCACTGTTGCCGGAGCATTGGTGCAAAAGAATAAAGTTTATGCGGTGAATGGTATGCTGAATCTTCAGCCATCCCTCCGGAAAGGAACTTACCTGATGCAGCTGGAAGTGGAAGGAGAAAAAGTTTCTAAATTAATCAGTGTACAGTAAATTTCGATTGTTCGTCTCAGTTGGAACTGAGGTACTTTGTCTGTAGGTATACAAATTACAGTCAGGGTTTCCGGATGATCATTTTATGGTTGTAAGCACAGGCATACCGGAACAAAATGTACATACCGGATCAGATGACCTGCAGTTTTTCTCCAACTTTAATAAAGGCATCTACTGCCTGATCGATCTCTTCGTAGGAGTGTGCTGCTGATATTTGTACCCGGATCCGGGCTTTCCCGCGGGGTACTACCGGGTAGCTAAACCCGATGACGTATATCCCTTCCTGTAACAATTCATTGGCAAACTGAATAGCTCGCAGCTCGTCATAAAGCATGACCGGAACGATTGCCGTATTTCCTTTCACCAGTTCGAATCCGGCTTTTTTCATTTTTTTCCTGAAATACCTGGCGTTTTTCATGGTTCTGGCCGGCAGGTCATTGGATTCGGTAAGTATATCCAGTACTTTCATGGTTGCTCCTACTGTAGCAGGAGCTAAAGAGTTGGAAAACAGATAGGGGCGTGAGCGTTGCCGCAGCATTTCAATGATCTCTTTTCTTCCCGATGTGCATCCTCCATTTCCTCCACCCAATGCTTTCCCAAAGGTTGTCGTGATGATGTCAATTTGACCAAGCAATCCATAATGTTCTGCTGTTCCACGTCCCGTTTTACCAATATATCCTGTTGCATGTGAGTCGTCAACCATAACAAGGGCATTGTATTTGCCAGCCAGTTCCACAATTTTTGGCAGCCTGGCCATGTCACCGTCCATAGAAAAAACCCCGTCGGTAACAATCAACCGGTATTTGGCATCTGAAGCTTCATCCAGACACTTCTCCAGATCTTTCATGTTGGAGTGCTTATATCTGTAACGCTGTGCTTTACAAAGCCGAACCCCGTCGATAATAGAGGCATGATTCAACTCATCGGAAATAACAGCAGAATCTTGTCCGAACAACGGCTCAAAAATGCCGCCATTGGCATCGAAGCAGGCACAATACAACAGGGTGTCTTCCGTTCCTAAAAACTCAGACACCTTTTGCTCCAACTCTTTGTGGATCTCCTGGGTGCCGCAGATAAACCGTACCGATGATAAGCCAAATCCCCAGTAATTCATCACTTCCTGGGCTGCTTGAATGACTTTGGGGTGATTAGCCAACCCCAGGTAGTTATTGGCACAAAAATTTAACACGGTTTCCCCTGAAGAAATACGGATCTCCGTATCCTGTGCCGAAGTGATGATCCGTTCTGCTTTATATAAACCCTGCTCTTTCAGCTCTTCAAGCGTTTTTAGCAGATCTTGTTTTATTTGGCCGTACATAGTTTTTTTTTATGCAAATTAATAAAACAATTCTCACATACATCATGTTCGAAGGTATAAAAGATGCTGCTCTTTCTTATCCTTTTTGTTGAGGATTTCAAGATCACCTCTGCCGGGTGTATGGCGTCTTCACCGATCATCCTGAAGAACTGGGACAACTGATTGGTATGGATGTTGTTACTGCCAGCTGATTTTTTGCGTCATTTGACGGTATTAATCTTTCTGCTATATTTAGCCCGATAAACCATTTGTTATGACATCAAAATTTTATTCCATCGCACTGATCTTTTTATTGATACAACCTTTTTTTGCCCTGGGCGGCGCGAATGAACCCGGGAAGGGATTTAACTGGGATCCCGCCGTGCTGGAAGAGGCGCTGAAGGCACAGCCCATCCGCTGGCAGAATGATCCGAATGTAAATACTGAGTACACGGGTTACTGGGTGCTATACTCGGGGAAAGCACTGAATTACCTGGCGTTGGTGGCGTTTTATGATACCGGGAATGCCTATCCCCGAGCCGCAGCCAAAGTGGTGGAGCAGTTAAAATATGTAATCTCCGGTGGAAAAGAACCCTGCTGCCGTGGTGTCATAGCCGGTTGGGCCGACAATGCCCTGGCACAGACACTGGCTTTGGCAAAACATACCGAAGTAGTGTGGTCACAGTTCAGCAACGCAGAGAAGGAAAAGCTGGATCTGTTGATGGAAGCACTGGCTATTGCCGGGAATTACTGTCAAAACAGCAGCAATAACGTTCATCGCGGATTGTATCAGGCTTTCAGCTGGCGTAAAGGTTGGAACCCGAATCACCAGGAGGGATATGTAGGGGTAATGGTTGCCGCACACATCTATTTCGGCGGCACGGATCAGGTAAATGAAGTCTTTAAAAATTTCAGTTATGATGACTACATGAATCGTTTTCAGGAGGCCGGTTTCACTACTGTCAGCGATTGCTGGTCGGCTACTGGAAAGGTGCTGATGGAAGAAGGAGGTACAGATGCCGGCGGAGGCACAACCAAGGGTGTGAGGATGCCATTCCGCTATGCATCTCTGAGTGGTTTTGGGGAGTTGGAATATGAGCCATACCTGCTTTACCGTGATCTGGCCGTGAAGATGTTTAAACACCACGTGACCAGTGGTGAATGCGACGGAAAGGCTTTTATTGCCGACGGCACAACTTCTCCCTGGCAAGGGCAACCGGGTATGTGTTACGAGTTCAGAACATTTGATGCCTCAGGGTGCCGCAGTTCAGCCAGCTATGGCTTCGAAGGATGGATGAATCACATTCTGACACTGTCAACACTGCAGGCTTTTGAGCTTTTGCCCGGCGATGATAACATGGAATACAATGAGCTGGTAAAACGAACAAAAACCGGCACTTCCGACCTGTTTTATAAGTTGGAACGGGGCTATCAGGCCCATAAAAACGGAAAATCGACCATCGACAAAAAAGAAAATTTGAACCGGCTGGGAATCGTTTTTCTGGAAGATCTGTATAACGTAATCAAAGATAAATTATAATCCGAAATACAATGAGAACAATCCTTTCTATTCTGGTGGTGCTGCTCCAATTCCCGGTGGGCAAAACCATGGCTCAGCAAACGTGGAAAAACGGGAAACAATGTGTGGTGTGCCTGACCTATGATGATGCGATGGATTCACAACTGGATTACGCTATTCCACAGCTCGATAGCCATGGATTGAAAGGCACTTTTTATCTGACAGGTACTTCTGCTTCCTTGTATCACCGGATGGAGGAATGGAAAGCTATTGCTGCGAACGGGCATGAGTTGGGTAACCATACGCTTTTTCACCCTTGCAGCGGTAAACGTTTTTCTGACAGGGAACGAGAGCGCGACATCGATTTCTATACCATTAAGCAGTTCCTCACGGAAGTGCGTACTGCCAATACCTTGCTGAAAGGACTTGATGGAAAAAACCGGCACACTTTTGCCTATACCTGCGGCGATAAAGTTGTGGAGGGTGAAAATATGGGCGATTACCTGCCAGAATTGGTGGTTGCAGCCCGTGGAGGAGACCCGGCGTTTCTCCCGAAAAATGAACTCAACCTGTTCCACCTGCCTACCTTTTCTTCAACCGGAAAAACAGGCGATAAATTAATTGACCTGGTAAAACAGGCACAGCAAAAAAACAGTCTGCTTATCCTGGTGTTTCACGGAGTGGGTGGTGGCCACCTACTGGTGGAAGCCGAAGAACACAAAAAACTATTGGATTACCTGAAAGAACATGAAAAGGATATCTGGGTGGCTCCGGTGATCGAATTGGCTGATTACCTGATAGCCGAATCAGATCGGAAAGGGAAAATGTAAAGAAATTGAAAACAACTCTTTAACCATTCATAAAAAAACCTTACTTTTGCAGCACTTTTTTCGAACCATGGGCTGGAAGACAAAATACAATATAGAGTTTAAAGGTCTTAAGGAAGGCCTGCATAAGTTCGAATTTGAGGTTCAGGACGCGTTCTTTGAGCATTTTGAGCAGAGTTTTGTTGACATAGGAGATATTGTGGTGAAAGTTAAATTAGAAAAACGAAGCTCCTTTTTAAAATTGTTTTTTAATTTAAAGGGTTGGGTGGAGCTTACTTGTGATCGTTGCCTGGAGAAATACCGGCAGAGAGTAAAACATAAAAGTGAGCTTTTTGTGAAATTTGGCGAAAGCAATTACGAAGACGATGAAATTATCTATGTTTTGCCGGAAGAACACCAGATAAACCTGGCTCAATTGATTTATGAATATGTTGTGCTAAGTATTCCTGTCAGGCATGTCCATCCCAAAATTAACGGAAAAAGCGGATGCAACAGAGAAATGCTGGAAGCACTGAAAAAATATGAATCTAATCCGGAGGAAAATGAAGAGAACAGCGACCCGCGTTGGGAAGCTTTAAAAAACTGGAATAATAATTAAAAGTGAAATATTATGGCACATCCAAAAAGCAGAACATCAAAAACAAGAAGGGATAAAAGACGTACACATTATAAAGCTTCCCTTCCAACACTCGCTACCTGTTCAAATTGTGGAGCTACTGTAAAGTACCACCATATTTGTCCCGAATGCGGATATTACAGGGGCAAACAGGTAATTGAAAAAGAAATTGCAGTTTAACAGCAAGGCTGGTCAACATGAAGGCCAGCTTTTTTTTGTCTAAATTTTTGACTTTTCGAATTTTTTCATTCACCGTTTTATAAAAAATTAAGTTTAATTTAACATCATTCCGGATTTCCCGGATTGAGCCGGTAATCGTTGTTCTATCATGATAACTTCGCGGCTTGAAAAATTGATTATCCATGACAAAAATTAGGGCAGCAATTACCGGGGTAGGTGCCTATCTGCCAGAATACCGGTTAACCAACGACGAACTGAGCAGAATGGTGGACACATCCGATGAATGGATTATGCAACGCATCGGCATAAAGGAACGTCGGATTTTAAAAGAGGAGGGGAGGGCTGCCAGTTTTTTGGGAACTGAAGCTGTGAAAGAGTTACTTCAAAAGACAGGAACTTCTGCCGATGAGATTGATCTTTTGATTTGCGCCACCATTACACCAGATATGCCATTCCCCGCAACAGCAAATATTATTGCAGATAAAGCTGGTCTTCATCATGCTTGGAGCTTCGATCTGAATGCCGCATGCTCCGGGTTTATTTTTGCATTGACAACCGCCACCCAGTTTATTGAATCAGGCCGGTATCATAAGGTTATTGTGGTTGGGGCCGAAAAAATGTCAGCAATCACTAACTATAAGGATCGAACTACCTGTCCGCTTTTTGGTGATGCCGGTACAGCTGTTCTGTTGGAACCTGCCGATGAAGATGTCGGTGTAATCGATTTTATCAATTATGCAAATGGAATGGGGAGGCACTACCTCCATATGAAAGCAGGAGGCTCACTTCTGCCGGCATCATGCGAAACAGTAAAGAACAATAATCACTTTATATACCAGGAAGGGCAAACCGTTTTTAAGTATGCAGTAACCGGAATGGCTGATGTGACTGTAGAAATGATGGAAAAACATCATCTTTCGGCTGATGATATTACCTGGCTTGTGCCTCATCAGGCTAATATGAGAATCATTGAAGCTACAGCACGACGGATAGGCCTCGATAAAAATAAAGTGATGGTCAATATTCAAAAATATGGAAATACCACTGCTGCAACAATTCCTTTGTGCCTGTGGGAATACGAAAAACAGCTCCGAAAAGGGGATCAAATAATCCTGGTTGCCTTTGGGGCAGGATTCACCTGGGGAAGCGTTTTCCTAAAATGGGCGTACAATGGGGAAATGTTTGCCTGATAATTCAAATCTTTTTTTTGCTCCAACGTATAAAAATTTGTAATTTCATCCGTTTATTTATTGTATAATTCAAATTGATTGTTTATAAGTGATTGTTGTGTAGGGTTATACGATAAGAGTTCATGGAAATTTATGTAAGTCCGTGAGGAAATTTTTTGTTGCAGGTGGCGAATAGAACGAATGACGATAAAATAATTACGAATTACGAATTGGTTCCATCGAAATTCGCTTGCGAATTCTGTCGAACACCATAAAAAATCATGGAGTGAGGTAAATATCTTAAAAATTACAACTTTAATCAGATGCAATAAATTATGGCAAAGCAAACATCAAATTATGGGGAGACACTGAACCAGTCAATTAATATTATCAATGAAGGGACACTTATTAAGGGAGATATAACCGCCAATGGGGATATTCGTATCGACGGTGAACTGGTTGGGAATCTTCAGGCAAAAGGCCGGCTGGTTATTGGTCCTAATGGAAAGGTGAACGGTGAAATTGTTTGCAACAACATTGAAGTTTCCGGATACATTAAAGGAAAAATAACCGTTTCCGAATTGCTAACCATGAAAGCCATGTCGACAATTTATGGTGATATCGTGGCTGGAAAGCTTTCGGTTGAACCTGGTTCAGTATTTTCAGGAACCTGTGCAATGGGAGATTCCAAAGGAATAGATGAAACAGAAGATTCAAAGGAATAAAAATAAATTTGACCCATTCATTCATTATGCTAACCAAGCGTTTGAAATGATGGGGATTATTGTCCTGGGTACTTTCCTTGGGTTTAAAATCGATGATTGGATGGGAAATGAATTCAGGATATTTACCCTGGTTTTCATTGTTTTATCGGTAATTGGTGCCCTGTTCTATACAATCCGTAAGTTATTAAAGAAATGAGCAATGCATTTAAATATTTTATAGTTAAAGTTTTCATCGCGATCTTTATTTTGCTTCTTTCCGGATGGATTGTTTTTTCTTTTTTTCTTCCGGATAAATACAGTCCGATATTGCCATGGATGCTTACTTTTTTTTCCCTGTTTACTATTGGAATTCACGGGTACCAACTCCGGCTTGCTCAAAAAGATATGGCTCGATTCGTCCGGATTAGCATGATTATTTCCATGATCAGACTTCTGGTTTATTCATTATTTGCCATCGTTTATTTATCTCTAGCACCAGATAATATTCCCGTTTTTATTGTTTGCCTTGTGGTTGTTTATCTTGTTTTTTTAGTGTTAGAAGTTGCTGACCTTTCACGTTTTTCAAAAAAACAACAAAAAAAATGATGGCAGGATCTTACAGGTTTTGGTACAGATGGAATGCTTACCTGATTTTTAGAAATTGATATGCGTAAATTACGAATGGAAGAGCTTGACAGGATTTCGGCAGAAGAGTATAAAAATGCAGAGAAATCACCCATAACAGTCGTGCTTGACAACATCAGAAGTTGCAGTAATATAGGATCTGTATTTCGGACATCAGATGCACTGCTTATTGAGAAGATATACCTTTGTGGAATTTCTGCCACCCCTCCTAACCGGGAGATCCATAAAACCGCACTTGATGCAGAAAAGTCTGTGGAATGGGAATATTTTGAAAAAACAGAAGAGGTAATAAAAATCCTTCAATCGCGGGGATATCTCGTATATTCCATAGAACAGGTGGAGAATAGCATCAAACTTCCGGATTTTTATCCCCCTGAAAATGGAAAACTTGCTTTTATCTTTGGCAACGAGGTGAAAGGGGTTCAGCAAGAGGCGATCAATCTTTGTGACGGTTCAATAGAAATTCCACAATATGGCACAAAGCATTCATTCAACATCTCGGTAAGTGCAGGTATTGTTCTCTGGGATATCTTTCAAAAAATGAACCGGGCATTCCCCAATAGTGTTGTTTAATTCGTTTTATGTCAATGCTTTGGCTTGTTCGGCTGCACCCCTTTATTTATTCTTGGTAAAATGTATGCAGCTGATAGGGTTTAGGAAATAAAAAATAAGTATTTTTATTTCTGGTTTCTGATCCTAAAAAATATGTATGCCTCCAAGCCAATACCTGAAGAGTTTATTTATTATATCTGGGAAAACCAGTTGTTTGACGGTCTGAATTTGAAATCAATGACTAACGAACCGGTTGAAGTGATAAGCACCGGTTGTAGAAATACCGATTCCGGACCTGATTTTTTCAACGCTAAAGTGAATATTTCCGGAACCCTGTGGGCAGGAAATATTGAAGTGCATAAAAAAGCTTCCGATTGGGATAAGCACAATCATACCGCAGATAAAGCCTATGAAAATGTGATACTGCACGTTGTTGAGCATGCCGATAAACAAATTTTCAGGGCCAATGGTACAGCAATACCGACTATTGAACTGAAATGGCCGGACTATTTATCACAAAATTACCGGAAGCTAATGATTTCAAAAGCCTGGATTGCTTGTCAGGAACAGTTCTTCCGGTTAGATCCTGTCATTTTGCGCCTTGCCTTTAACCGGCTGATGATCGATAGGTTAGAAGAGAAAACCAAGGATATTGATCGAATTTTAAAGCAAAATTGCTGCAACTGGAGTGAAACTTTTTACCAAATGTTAACACGGATGTTTGGTTTTAAGGTTAACGCTTCTCCCTTTGGTTTGCTGGCAAAAATAGTCCCCATGCACCTACTGGCGAAGCATAAAAACAGCTTGTTTCAGATGGAGACCCTGCTATATGGTGCATCCGGACTTCTGGGAGAAGAACTTTTAGGTGATGATTATTTTATGCTGATGCAAAAGGAGTTCAGGTTCCTGCAGAAAAAGTATAAACTTAAAACAATAGAGCCTCATTTGTGGAAATTTATGCGACTTCGACCCGTGAATTTTCCCACTATCCGTATTTCACAACTTGCAACGCTCATCTATCGTTCTGAGGGATTGTTTTCAAAAATGATGGAAGCCCGGAATATACAAATGCTTCAGGATCTGTTTCGTGTGAAAGCATCAGCCTATTGGGACAGCCATTTCCGGTTCAATAGAAAAACAAAAAGTGTTTTTCCCAGAGAACTGGGCGAATCTTCAGCTAATATGCTTATTATTAATGTGGTGGTTCCTTTTCTTTTTGTTTATGGAGAAAAACAAAATTTAGACGATCTTAAAGATCGGGCTCTTGATTTCTTAGAGAAAATTCCCCCTGAGGATAACACCGTCATTCGTAAATGGAAACAGCTGGGCGTTGACGCACGAAATGCTTTTGAATCCCAGGCATTATTGCAGCTGAAAAGCAGGTTTTGTGTTGCCAAAAAATGTTTGCATTGTCCTATTGGTAACAGCCTGGTACGAGCAGGTTGAATGATCAATCCCATAATATCATCTTTCGCTGGTCGATGCGGAAGGCAGATTTTTTACAAACCGGACATACCGCTTTCTTCAGCCGGTGTATATTGGTTAGTTTTAACCTTGCTTTACACCGGTTGCAGCGAAATTCGCTTTTATGAATAACTTTTTCATGATCAGTTACGGTAACCGATATTTTGTTAAAAAGTAAATGGCAATGCGGGCATCTGAAAATTTTAAATCCTGCGTCAACAAGAATATTTTCCTTCTGATTTATCAACCTGCGGAGTACCTGGTGGGTTTTGTGATGAAAGAGGATTTCCCTGCTTTTGAAGTACTCATCCAGAGATTGTGGATGGATTAAAAAACCGTATCCTTCGTTGAACTGCTCCTCAAATCCACAGTTGTCGCAACGGTATGTATAAGCTCGCCCCATTTTTGATTACATGCCATAAATATAAATAAAAATTATTGATTTTCATCTCATTAAAATGAATTGTTTTCTTTGGTATCAGATGAGATCCCCATAATTTTTATCATGTATTTTTGTGTCAAAAAACGTCATGCTTCTTTTACCAATTCACCTCACTTCTTCTTACGGGCATAGTCATGCACCTGGCACCTCCACCACCTCTTGCCAGTTCTGATCCGGCAATGGTGATCACACATTTTTTGTTGTCATTCAATTGTACTTTTCCTTTGATCAGATCGGAGGCCGTTATAATTTCAAATCCATTTTTATTTAATTCATCAAGGGTATGAACGTTTCTTTCGTAACCAATGATTTTACCCGGAGCAATGGCAAAAAAGTTTGCGCCACTATGCCATTGTTCACGTTCCTGGATCCAGGGATCATCTTTTCCACCACAGGCAACGGGCTTCAGATCGATCCCCAGTTTTTTTAATGCTTCCGGGATATTGGGCTGTTCGTGAATGATTACCTTACTATTATCTATGCAAAAATGGATGGTTTTATACCGACTCAAATTAAAAACCACCGGTTCATATACCATGCAGGAATCCATACTCAAACAGGTATAGATCATGTCGAGATGGATGAATGATTCGGGGGTTTCCGGCAATTCCTGCACAATGATGTGGAAAACTCCTTTGTTTTGTTTTTTTAGGGTTTCAATAATGAAGTCTATTCCCTGCGTGCTTGTTCGCATACCCGTTCCTATCAGAAAGATATCGTCGCGGACTACCAGTAAATCACCCCCCTCAATAGTCGCTTTGGGATCAAAAAGTATTCCTTGTGGAGGTTTAAGGGGATTGAGCGTGGAGGTTTCAAATACCGGATGATGATTAAAAATGACTTCCATAATCATCGTTTCCCGTTCGCGAATGCGATTGGCCATCCTCCCAATCAGCATATGCCCATTCATTCCCATTGCTGCATCCCGGGTGAAGAAAAGATTGTGCAAAGGACGCAAAAGAAATTTCTCTCGGCTCAGATAGTTGGTCAGATTGTTCCTTTCAAGGATTACTCCTTCTATGAGCATTTTCGCAAGTTCTGAGCCTGTTTGCTCAAATAACTGTTCTTCCATTTCTGGAATACCCTCATGAAAACATAACTCATGAAGCAAATGGCTTTTGGCAACCTTATTATGAAGTACTTCAGCAAGTAAATCTTTTACCTCGTAAACCATGGCTGCTTTTTTTAGCACTCCCGACAGCTGTGTATACTCTTTTGAAGCAATAGACAGGTTCAAAATATCGCTGTAAAGAGCTCTTTCTGAGTTTCCGGGAGTCATATTTTCTACTTCCGAACCGGGAGTGTGTAAGATTACTCCTTCTAATGTTCCTATTTCAGAGTTAATGCAAGTTCTCATGATAATTGTTGTAATTATGCTGTAAAGATATAAACTTTGCACATGCAATAATTGAAAATGAATATCTTCGTTTTCTTTTTAGGAGAGGATAAAAAATGAGAATGATAGGTATTTTATTTGTTGTGGGATGGTTGTTTATAAACGATTTGCCGGCACAGGAGAAGGATTCCGTTATGGTAATGGGGATTATTCAACATGGGGATACAATTATCCATAAAAACATACGGGAGATTGTTGTCCTGCCTGAACGTGAATTTCGAAATGCCTGGCAGGAAAGGCGATACAATCGGTTTGTTGCCCGGGTGAAAAAGGTGTATCCCTATGCCAAAATAGCCGGGCAGATGCTGCGTGAGTATGAACCAAAATATTTAGCACTGGAAAATGATAAAGACCGGAGAAAAATGATGAAGGAGCTGGAAAAACAACTGCTGGATGAATATAAAGATGACCTGAAAAGAATGACAATAACCGAAGGACGCTTGCTGATTAAGCTGATCGACAGAGAAACCCAAAGAACTTCATACTCCCTTATCAAAGATTTCCGGGGGGGAGTTCCCGCGTTTTTTTGGCAGGGACTCGCACGGCTTTTTGGTGGCGATCTGAAAGCAGAATACGACCCTTACGGCGAAGACCGAATGCTAGAAGATGTGGTAAAACTTATTGAGTTTGGGTATCTCTGACGGATGCCCTGCACAATACGGTACAAATTTTGCTAAAGGGATATCAACCATGTAAACCAATGGTATAAATGATAACAAGAAAAAGTAAGAAAATGGAAATGAATACAAGAACAACGATGTGGAGCTGTTTGATATTTTTTATAGCTTCTTTTGCCGCGCTTAATAGTTCTGCTCAGGAGGCTGATCAGGTGCGTTTTATTGAGGTGAGAGGAAGTGCCGAGATGGAAATTCAGCCGGATGAACTGATGCTGAATATTGGAATTGAGGAATACTGGAAGGAGGAGTTTGAAAAGAAAAAGGATCCGGAGGATTACAAAACCAAAGTGCCTCTGGCCGAAATTGAAGACGGTCTGATCAAAAGCCTTCGGAAAGCTGGAATTGAAAAGGATGACATCCGTGTAAAAGGAATGGGCAACTACTGGCGTCAAAGAGGGAAGGAGTTTCTGTTCAGCAAACAGCTGGAAGTGAAAATTACCGATTTTTCGAAAGTAAACCAGCTGGCTTCCCTGGTCGATGCCAAAGGAATTAAATCGATGTACGTTGGCCAAATGAACCATTCCAATATGGAGAATTTCAGGAAACAGGTAAAAACCGATGCTTTGCTGGAAGCCAGGGAAAAAGCTGCTTACCTGGTTGAAAGCCTGGGTGAAGAGCTCGGCGAAGTGATCTCTATTACTGAATTAAACGATGGATATGTCAGACCATACCTGGCGAAAAACCGTATGATGGCTGCCGATGCTTCCTATGAGTCAGTGGAAGAAGTGCAAAATATTGCAGTTTCCTATCAGGTGATTGCACGGTTCAAAATAAAATAAATCAACAGCTGGATGATCATTCTTATGTTGCAGAAGTAAAAGAAGAATCGTAAATCAATAGAAAAGATTTCGATTTCCAGTTGTAAATACTTAGTTTCGATAAAAAATTTTAAATGGCACTTTTTACTGTCGAGAAATGTCCTGTATGTGGAAACGGTCACTTTAAACCGTTTATGAGTTGCACTGATTATTTCGTGTCCCATGAGGTTTTTGAAATACAGGAATGCAGGGGTTGTGGCTTTAAATTTACAGCCAATGCCAAAGATGAACAACACATTGGGAAATATTATCAGTCGGAGGAGTATATCTCTCATTCCAATACATCGAAAGGACTGGTGAATTTTGTTTACCACCGGGTGCGTAACTATATGCTTGGTCAGAAACGGAGGCTGGTTGAAAGTTCTACCGGACTGAAATCAGGAATATTGCTGGATGTGGGTGCAGGAACTGGCTTTTTCCTGGATGAGATGAAAAGACATGGCTGGCAGGTTTCCGGTACTGAAAAAAGTGTTGATGCCCGTATTTTTGCCCGGCAGGAGTTCGGGATAGAAGTTGCAGAACCCGGGCAACTCTTCCGGTTTGAAAAGGATAGTTTTGACGCGGTTACCCTATGGCATGTGCTGGAACACATTCATCAGCTGAATGAAAACATGAAAGCATTAAGCCGTGTGCTGAAACCGGGAGGAATGCTCATAATTGCAGTTCCCAATTATACTTCTTACGATGCCCTCCATTACAAAGAATTTTGGGCTGCCTGGGATGTTCCCCGGCATCTTTGGCACTTCGGTCCTGAACAGATTAAACCGTTCGGTGAAAAATATGGATTCAGGCTGAATTCTATACATGCCATGCCTTTCGATTCCTTTTATGTTTCCATGCTTAGTGAGAAATACAAAAAGTCGAAACTGGCATTTTTGAAGGGAGTCGTTCATGGGAAAATCTCCTGGTTAAATAGCCTGATGAACAAAGGAAAATGTAGCTCGGTAATTTATGTTTTTGAGAAGTAATTATGACAAGATTCTGATTATACAGGCAATAGATGTTATTTTTGTAACTGTATAGTTTCCCATTTATACCATTTGATAAGATTTGGTTGTCTCTGATTCCTCAGTGATTATTTTCCAAGCCAATTTTTAAAATCTGTTGCTTTTTGGCGGCTCACCATAACCTCCCAATCGACAGACAGTATGAGGCGTACCTTTAGTTTTCCCCCGAAGTAATTTTCTATTTTCTTTATGGAGTTGATGTTTAAAATGATTTGACGGTTGGCACGATAGAAAGTTTCAGGGTCGAGCTGCTCTTCCAGCGTGTCTAATGGAAAATCAATGACATGATTTTGATCGTTGAATGTGACAGCTGTGGTCATTCGGCTTTCACTCAGGAAAAATGCAATCTCTTCCACGGGAAGCATGAAATAGAAAGCTCCTTTTGACAGCAGAAAACGTTTGCGATATTTTTTCTCCCCACTGCGAATGGCATCCAGAATTTCTGAATAGTCTGTTGGAGTTTCCTCTTGTATTGCTCTCTTCCGGAAGTGCTCAAATTTTTCGATAGCTAACTGCAGTTCCTTTTCCTTGAATGGTTTAAGCAGGTAGTCGATGCTGTTCACTTTAAAAGCACGGATGGCGTAATTATCATATGCTGTGGTAAAAATCACCATGCTCTTTACTTCAACCTGCTCGAAAATAGAGAAACAAAGTCCGTCAGCCAGCTGGATATCCATGAAAATGAGATCGGGATGCGGATTGTTTTGAAGCCAGTCAACACTACTTTGAACACTTTGAAATGATTGCACTACTTCCCACCCGGGGCGCAGTTTTTTGATCATATTTTCCAGCAAACGTAGATTATAGGGCTCATCCTCAATGAGTATTATATTTGTATTCCTATTCATAGCAAGGGTATTTCTACTTCAAAAAATTCCTTGCCCGACCTCACCTCCACCGGTTGAGAGGTAAGCAGGGCATAACGTTTTTTTAGGTTTTCCAGACCTGTTTTTTCAGAATAGGCCGATTCTTTTCTGTTTAGATTATTACTGACTGTAAGTGTTTTCCTGTTCGATTTTATGTGAATAACAAGAGGTACTTCTTTTACTGCGATATTGTGTTTTATGGCATTTTCAACCAACAACTGCAAGGCCAGTGGGGGGACCTCTTTTTTAAGATCGGGTTCATTCACCTCCATAATCACTTGAAAAGTCTGGCCCATACGTTCTTTGTGGATGGCGGTGTAGGCTTCAATAAATTCCAGTTCATCGGCTAGTTTTATGGTGGTTTTGTCTTTGCTTTGAAGCACATAGCGATATACATCGGTAAAATTCTGGGTAAACAGAGAAGCCGCATTGGGATCAAACTGAATCATTGATTTTAGAACGCTGAGGTTATTGAATAAAAAATGTGGATTTAATTGTGCCTGTAGTGAATTGTAGTCGCTTTTCAGTTTCCGGCTTTTCAACTCTTCCAGCTGCCGCACCGAAAAAATCCATTTTTCAATAATGCGAAGTGTTACTGAAAAGATTGTGATGATGAAAATGAAAATCAATCCCAGAAGTATCATCAGTTGCACAATTGGATGTGAAAAGAAAGGCGTATCCTTCACGATAAGAGAAAAGTAGAAAATAACGACCACCGCGATGAGCAAGCTGACCATGAAATGTAATACGACGCGTAAGCTTATTTTTTCGGGAATTGGCAGAAAACGTTCGGCGAGGTGGTCAAAAAACACATTGCTTTCACTGATCATGTTAAAAATAAGCACTACCTGACAATACTCCAGTGGAGTAACATGGATTGATTTGTCTCCAGCAATTTCAAAGGCCAAAAAAAAGAACAGCAGGCCGACTCCACTCACCAGTGCCAGTCTGATGAAAACACTTTGCCAGGTATAAGCTGAAAGCCGGCTTAGAAAGTGGAGTTCGATATGTTTCATTTCTATGTTTGTTGTTTTTCCCAAAGGTACTTTTTTTTTGAGCAGGTAATCTTCAGTCAGCAGGGATAAAACTCAGTCTTCCGGTAGTTTTCAGCCAGGATGTTTCTTTTATTTTAAAATCGGTTTTCGAGTCGATGAGCTCGCTGTAAGCCTGCTGCCACTGGGTTTGTGCAATCAGGTATTCGGTAATGGTTTCCATGCCTACTTCATAATTATCGCGGGCTAGGCGTTGGTTTTCCTTTGCCTGTTCCAGTGCAGCTTCGTTAAGCTGAATGCGTTCCCACGCCAGTTGCAGGTTCATTCGGGCCTGTTCGGTTTCCAGTTTTAACAGTTGCTTATTTTTTTCCAGTTCAAGCTCTTGGATTTCCTTGTCGATCTTTGCGGCATTTATTTTTTTCACTCCTTCGCCCCAGTGGAAAATCGGTATTTTCACCGATGCCAGCACATTCAAACTGGTGTTTGAAAGATTGATTCCGCCAAAATCGATTCCCCCTATGTGGTTGTACCCGGCCTGAACTCCGGCGACAGGCAGAAAGTCGGCTTTGGTCATTTTAATTTGCTGTTCCTGCAGATCGATGTTTTTTTGCAACAATCTATATTCCGGACGTTGGTA
Organism: Mariniphaga sp.; assembly: GCA_028702595.1. Lineage (GTDB taxonomy): Bacteria > Bacteroidota > Bacteroidia > Bacteroidales > Prolixibacteraceae > Mariniphaga. The sequence continues at coordinate 30,239 of JAQVON010000005.1, forward strand.
CACTGTTTCATTTTCAGCTGTCAAATCAGAGGGGAAACTTACTGAAACTACAGTATCAACAGCTGCGATTGATGTACTGAAAGGTAGTCCGGTTACCCTGCACAATTCCATGCGGCTGAGTTCGAGTCCGTTTTGGGCTTTTTGTAAATTCAATTTGGCGTTATTCCATTCTACTTGTGCTTTCAGCAAGTCATTGCGATTCGTCATGCCCACCTCATGTGCGTCTTGTGCTATTTTTACCAGTTCTGTCAGCATATCCACTGCCTGCTGTGCCAGTTTCACTTTTTGGGAAACTGAGATATAAGTCCAGTAGGCATTATCAGCTTCGACAATGGTGTTCATTTGGTGAAGCGTTTGGTTGTCACCGGCCATCTCTATGCCAATGTCGGCCATTTTGTTTCCGGCATTAATCTTACCACCGGTAAAAACGGGTTGTTCCAAAGCAATTCCTGCCAGGTATGCTCCGCTCAGGCTCACATTCAGCGGCAGCCAGGAATACATGTTGAAAACCGGATTACCGTCGGGGCCTGTTACCGCTTCTCCTGTCGTTGGATTTATCATGATGTTGGGTTCCAGCTTGCCGGTTTGCGGATTGAGAATCTGTGTGGGCAACGTCAGCTCCATTTCAAAATCTTGATCCTGATAAATTCCCATTCCGGTTGCCGATAAGGATGGCAAACGCATGGTGCGGACGGCTGCCTTTTGTGTTGCTGCCTTTTCAACTTGTTTGGCAGCTACTTTCAGATTTTCGTTTTTATTTAGTGCCATTTCCCGGGCTTGCTGTAAACTCATCTGTTCCTGGCATGTTCCCGTTATCCAGAAATTCAGAAAAATAAAAAACAAGATATAATGGATTGTCTTCATGATGCTATTTCTATTATTGTTTCAGGTTTTTTGATTTGTTTTACTCCATAAAATGCTGCGTATAATATGGGTACAAAAATTAATGTGATGAGTGTACCCACCAGCAACCCACTGATAATAGCCACGGCCATACTCACATACATGGGGTCAGTGAGCAACGGAATCATCCCCAGGATAGTGGTGAATGAGGCCATCAGCACCGGCCGTGTGCGTGAAATAGTGGCATTAATAAGCGCCTGGTGTTTTTCTACCCCCTCAGCAATGAGCATTTCTACTTCATCGAGTAATACGATGGCATTTTTTACAATCATCCCCATCAAACCAAATGAGCCAATGATGGCCATAAACGTAAACGGTTGTCCGGCCAGGATCATCCCCGGCACAATTCCAATAAATGCCATGGGGATGCAACTCAGAACGATGAGTGGTTTTTTGAAATCGTTGAAAAGCAGGATGAGTGCTAGAATGATGAGCATAATAGAAATGGGCAGGTACCTGAAAATATTGCGTAATGCATCTCCCTGCAGCTCATGTTCGCCAACCCAGGCAGCGTTGTAGCCATCGGGTAGTTGAATATCTTCAATATCTTTCAGCATGGTTTTGCGTACCAGTGCCGGGCTGTAATCTTCCTGTGGTTCGCATTGTATCTGGATAGTCCGCTGGCCGTTTACCCGTCGCACCACCTGGTCCTTCCAGTGGAGATTAATCCCCTGTGTAACGGCACTCAGAGGCACCGGACTAATCAGTTCATCCATCAAGTCATCCGCTGGTTTTATGCCCGTGAGCAACTCCTGAACTGTACTTTTATCCACACCTGAAAGGTTGGGTATCATGCTCCAGACCGGGATGTCTTCCAGGTTTTCAATACGGGAACCATCGTTGTTGCGCAGTTTCATAACAATACCTACGCGGGTTTGTCCTTCAAAATATTCTCCAATGGGAAGCCCATCGGTGGCAGCCAGAATGGCATTGCTCACATCGGAGCGGGTGGTTCCTGCACGCTGTGCCGACTGCCGGGAATATTCAGCCACCAGTGTTTGTCCTGTTGGTTGCCAGTCGTCTTCAATGGTATATGGGTCAGTATAGGGATTATTGCGGAAAATTTCCTTTGCCTGCCTGCTCAAATCACGCAATACAGCGGGGTCGGGGCCTGTGAATTCTACTTCCACCGTGTGTGAAGCCTTAACCGAGAGGTTGTATTTTCGGATGCGTGTGCGGGCATCCGGGAAATTATGGTGCAGGTACTCACTCAGCACCGGCTTCATGCGGATCATCGTTTCGTAGTCCTCAAAGTTAACAATCAGTTCGCCGTAATTGTCGGCTGCTTCGCCCATTGGCCGCACCAGCGCATAACGAGTCGGTGTTTGTCCGTGGCTGGTAACCACCATGTTAACTTCTTCGAGCGAAAGCAGATGTTCTGTAATTTGCTGCAAATCTTCGTTCACTTTTTGTGGGCTGAAGCCTGCCGGAAGCTTATATTCAATGTAAACCTGGTTGTAGTTGAAATCGGGGAAAAAAGTTTTTTTGATGTTGTTGAAATGGATCGCCGCAACTGCAAGTAGTAAAATTGCAACAATCAGCGTAACAGTCTTATAGTGCAATAGCAGACCCAGTAAATTTCTAAATTTTCGGTATGCCCAGCCGTGGTAAAGCTCTTTGCCTTCTTTTTTCTTTTCCCTTTTCAAGAGCATTTTCGAAAAGAGCGGTACCTGCGTCATAGCCAGTGCCCAGCTGATAAACAGCGAAATGCACAGAACCACAAACAGGTCGCGGGCATATGTTCCGGCGGCATCTTTTGAAAGGTAAACCGGGAGAAATGCTGCTACAGCAATAAATGTAGCGACGAAAAGTGGTTTGGCAGTTCGTGTTGCCGGATGGATATAAGCTTTTTTCCCTTTTATTCCTTTTTTTAAATCCACCAGAATGCCGTCGATAACCACAATGGCATTGTCAACCAGCATACCCATAGCCACAATAAAAGCCCCCAGCGAGATGCGTTGCAATGTTCCACCGGCAGCCAGCAAAATGGGAAAGGTGGCCAGAATGGTGAGTGCCAGACCACTACCAATGATCAATCCGCTGCGAAAACCCATGGATACCATCAAAACCAAAATGACAATAAGTACCGATGCTACAAGGTTCCACATAAACCCATTGATGGCATTTTTCACTAAATCGGGCTGAAAGAACACTTTTTCAAATTCGTAACCCACCGGGATATCTTTTTTTAGTTCAGTCAGCTTTTTTTCCACGCGTTTACCTACATCCACAATGTTCTCGCCCGATTCCATGGAAAGAGAAATAGCAAGGGCTTTTTTATTGTCCAGGTGCATGTCATTTCGGGGTGGGTTGGCATAAACCTCGTTCACCCGGGCAATGTCCGAAAGTTTAAACAGACTTCCGTTGAGGCTTTTAATCATTACATTGGCCACATCATCGGCGTTTGTAATTTTACCATTTACCGAAATTGGGAGCAACTGATTGCCAGTTTGCAGGGATCCGGGATATACAGCAGCATTTTCGGCTTGTAACGCAGCAATCACCTGAAAAGGAAATACACCCATTTTGCCCATTTTGGACGGGTTGAAAACGATCTCGGTGACTGGTTGCTGTTCACCATAAATTTCTACCCGCGCAACGCCGTCAACACCCAACATTTCGCGCTTGATAAACCGGGCCATATTGCTCATTTCCTTGTATGAATAGCCGTCGGCTGTCATAGCGAAAAACATGCCGTATACATCGCCAAAATCATCGTATACTACAGGCGACTGTGTGCCCTCGGGTAGTTTGGCAACCACTTCGTTCATCCTTCGGCGCAGGAAATCCCAGCGCTGTTCAATCTCTTTTTGCGGTACAGTGAGTTCGAGCATCACGGTGATAATCGACAGGTTGGGCATCGATTTCGACCGGATGGTTTCCACGTCTCCCAGCGTATTCAGTTCTTCTTCAATGATATTGGTCACCTGCAACTCCACCTCGTGTGCCGAAGCACCCGGATAAAACGTTACAATCTGCGACATCATCACCTTCAATTCCGGGTCTTCCAGTTTGCTGATGGAGCGAAATGCGAGAATACCACCTGCCACCATGCAAAACAGGATAAACCAGATAATGGCTTTTCTATGGAAAGTCATTTCAGTAAGATACATTACAACAGCCCTCCTACATTGGTTTCGGACACCGGTGCCAGCGGTTCTACCTTGTCGTTTTCATGGAGGCTGCTCGCACCAGCTATCACTACATGCTCGTTTATCTGAACACCGTGGGTAATGCCAATGCGGCCGTTGCCGGTGAGTGGCCCGGTTACTACCTCGCGTTTTCTTACCGTACCTCCTGATTCGTAAACCCAAACGTATGTTTTGCCGTTTTCATAAAAAAGGGCATTCAACGATACGGAGGCCATGGATCTAGTATTGTTTTTCAGCAGGATGTTCACCTGAATGTCCATACCGGGTGCCAGTTTTGGCTGAGTGGCAGAATTGATACGCAATTGCACCTTATACAACTGGTTGTTGCTGGCTTTTCTGCTATAACTCAGCAAGTCGAGAGGGAATTCTTCCTTCGATACAGTGGGTTGGAGGCCTGAAAATGTAATGATGCCTTTTCGTTCTGCATACAGCGCAACCGGGATTTCCACTTCCACCTGATAGTGTCCTGTATTAATCATAGTAATCACGGGCATTCCGGCATCCACCATTTCATTTTCCAGGAAATTTATTTTTTGAATGTAGCCCGAAACCGGGGCTTTGAGTTTGGTGTCATGAAGCTGATTTTTGGCATGTTTGAGTTGTATTTCTACCATTTTCAATCCCGAAACGGCCTTGTCGTAGTCTTTGCCAGCCACACTCTTCCGGTTGTGCAATTCAATCACCCGGTTGACTTCGGCTTTTACCTGGTCGTATTGCGCCTGTGCGGCCGCCAGTTGCACCTCGTAATCGCGGGTGTCCATCTGGGCTACCACCTGCCCGGCTTGAATAAAGTCACCTTCATTGACCATCATTTTTCGGATAGGACCTGCTACACGGAAAGCTACGTTTATTTGGGCGGCTTCTTTTAATATTCCGGGAAAAGACCTGACCGAAACAGAATCGGCTTGCTGAACCGGTTCAATTTTTACTTTGCGAATTATGCTGTTTTGCTTGTTATTGTTCGTAGTGCAACCAACCAGTAAAGTTAGACTAAGCAAAAGCATTAAACTGTTTTTAGATGGTTTCATTAAAATAGGATTTAATTAATGTACTGTATATTAGACGGATATATATTAGTATTCATGCTGTAATTTCATATCACGTAGATTATTGGTTTTATTTTTTGCCTGTTTATTTATTTGATCATGCTCGTTTCATGGCTACATCTGGTTCAGTTTTAACAGGGATTTTTGGTTAATTCGGTAAGGAATTGCAATTTATTAGCTTCAGGATGCTTGTTGCCCAAAAAAAGTACTGAAGTGATCAAATTGGTGTTTGAATTGAAAGGATTCATTACTCACGGAATTCCCGGATTCTTTCCTGTGTTATTTCTCTGCCCAATTCAATCAGTTCAGGAGTTTTAAGAAACTCAAATGTTTTGGTTGAGTCGGCCGGAATGTTGATATCTGGTTTATTGAGTTCCAGCAAGAGGTGTGAGATGCGGGTAAGTATGTGGGGTGAGGTGTGCTGCTGCAGGGTGAGGTGTGCTGCTGCAGGGTGAGGTATCACTGGCTTCCTCCCGAAAATCAAGGCACAGAGAATTTTTCAACCGTTGTGGTTTCAAGAAGTTGGATGTTATATTGTTAGATGAAAGTGTTTTTTTGAAGAGAATATTTTTTATCTTTGAACGATTTTTAAAATTAAATTTTTAAGAATATGCTAGTTGACACTGTCTTTAAGAATAAAATAGAGAAGTCCTCTGATTTCAAATTTGATGCTGCCGTAGCTACTGTTTTTGATGACATGCTGGTGCGTTCGGTGCCGTTGTATCTTGAGATGCAGCGTATGATCACTGAGCTGGCCAGAGATTATGCTGTGCCGGGTACAAATCTTTATGATCTGGGCTGTTCAACCGGAACTACACTTATGTCGCTCAATAAGGTGTTAGATGACTCTATCCGGTTTGTCGGGATTGATTACTCGGAGGATATGCTTAAAATCTGCCGGTCCAACTTTGAGGAACAGCAGTTTTCCCGTCCCTATGAGTTACAGGCAGCAGACCTGAATCATTCTATTCAGATTGAAGATGCATCGGTTGTTGTTTCCTGCCTGACCCTGCAGTTTGTTCGCCCCATGTATAGGGAAAAACTGCTTCGTACTGTTTGGGAAAAGATGAATGAAGGTGGATGCATTATTTTGATCGAAAAAGTGCTGGCCGATCACCATGAATTTAACCGGCAGATGATCAAATATTATTATGATCTGAAACGCCGAAACAGTTATGATGATCTGGAAATTTCACAGAAGAGGGAAGCTTTGGAGAACATACTGATTCCCTATAAACTGAGTGAAAACATCGAACTGTTAAAACAGGTGGGATTTCGGGATAGCGAAACATTTTTGAAGTGGTATAACTTTGCTGGGTTGATCGCGTTTAAATAAAGTCCGTTGACTGCGTTATGCTTGCCCTCAAAATGGTTGTTTACGTATAGTAAACTCATATTTTTCGGACTTTGCAAGCCTTGTCAGCGAACTTACCAGACCAGACTCTTAACTTTTAAGACGAAAACGAAATAGTATTATTGTTTCACCTTGAAAAAAGCAGATGTTTGTAAAATTAGGGAATTGGCTTTTTCATTACAGAAATTTTTTATTTCCGGTCTTTTATGCGGCCTTGTTTATTCCGTCCCTCCCGGTTTTCACTAAAACGATTTATGCTGAGACAGCAGGCGTTGTGATTATTTTAGCCGGGATGTTGGTGAGGGCGATCACTATTGGGCTGGTTTATATTGTCAGAGGGGGGAGGAACCGCACCATTTTTGCCGATAATCTTGTCACTGAAGGGATCTACCACATTTGTCGCAATCCGATGTATTTGGGAAATATATTGCTGCTGCTTGGGTTTGGCCTGTTTGCTAACTCGCTGTGGTTTATGGCTGTTTTCTTTCCTCTGTTTGTGCTTTTTTATGCAGCCATTATAAAAGCGGAGGAAGCATTTCTTCAAAATAAATTTGGGGATGAATTTCGCAGGTACAAAAAAAATGTTCGTGCCCTGATCCCTCATCTGGATAGGATTAACACTGCGTTTTATGGACATTCATTCAAATGGAAAAAGGTGCTGAGCAAGGAACACAATTCACTTTACCTTTACTTGTCGGGCATTCTGCTTTTATTGCTGTTAAAGGAGAGAATGGAGTTCCGGCTGTTTATCGTGGTTTTTTTGCTGATCAGTGTTATTTATGGAGTTATTAAATGGTTTAAGAAGCGCCGGTTACTGGAGGATTAAAATCGTACACAATTCATGAACTGTTCAGGAATTGTTGTAAAATTAAATAGAACAGGGGATGACCATTTCAATTTTTTATTCAGCGGTTGAGTGCAGTTACTTCTGGTTACCTCTTGCTGGATTTATCATCGGTTTGGCTGCTTCTATGACTGGTAGCGGAGGTGGATTTTTTTTTCTTCCCGTGCTCGTTCTTTTTTTTCATGTTCCTCCACAAGTGGCCGTGGCAACATCATTGGCGGCTTCCCTTCCCATAGGTCTCATTGGCTCATTGGGACATTATCGCGAAGGGCATGTTGATGGAAAGCTGTGGGCTGTTTTTTCTATCACCGGTATCGTTGGAGCCTTAATAGGAGCGGGTATAACCAATTTGACTTCACCAGGCCTGTTAAAGACAGGTTTTGGAATTTATGCCATATTGATGGCCATCCCAATATTGATCAATTATTGGAGTAGAAAAAAAGCCAGAACCGTTGGATTAAAGCAGCATAAATATTTAAAAAATCATAAAATTTTCAGAGGATCTTTCTATGGATTTATTGCAGGAATGGTTGCAGGTACCTTTGGTACAAGCGGAGCAGCGCCGGTTTTGGCTGGATTGCTAACCTTGCGTATTCCGGTTAAGCGGGTGGTAGGCACTTCCTTGCTGATCGTGTTGATAAATACTATCTTTGCTCTTGGGGCTCACCTGGTGATGGGCGAAACAGACCTTACCCTGGTTTTATTCCTGGCTGCCGGCTCCGGACTGGGCGCTTATGTGGGAACAAAATTGTTAGCCGGGATGAAAACCGGCCGGGTTGAGGCTCCGGTCAGACTGTGGTATGCTATAGGAATGATTGTGTTGGGGATGGTTATCATTTTTAGTGAACAACAAAGCTAACCGATATAATGACATGATTCGTACGATCTATTTTTTTATTCTTTGTTTTTTTGCCCTTGGAGCCGTTGGATTCTTCTTGATTAACCGGGAAAAGAGTGTACCTGAAGCCCGGGAAAACTGGAAAAAATTCATTGTTTATTTCGGAATCATTCACGCGTTGTTTTTAAGTATTGTAATCGACCCTCTCGTTTTCCACTGGTTGGCTGCAGTGATTATTATAGTGGGCATTTTTGAACTGTTTACATTGCATAAAAATGCCGGCTACCTTAAGAAAAGATTTTTTCTTTTTTCGTTATTCCTGTATGTTTTGGTGGCTTATGGCTTCTATCTTTTCAGCAATTCCGGAAAGGAGAAAATTTTATTTGCTTTCCTGGTGCTTTCTATCTTTGATAGTTTCAGCCAGATTGCAGGGCAACTTTGGGGCAGACGAAAGATTTTTCCAAAAATTAGTCCGAATAAAACAGTAGAAGGCATTATCGGGGGTGCTGTCGTAGCTCTGGGCAGCTCCCTGTTATTTGAGGAGCTGATTGACGGTACAGCCATTCAAAAGTCTCTTGTCACTATGGCAATTGTACTGTTTGCTTTTCTGGGTGATATGCTAACCTCACTGTACAAAAGAACGTATCATGTGAAAGACTTTAGTCATTTGATACCAGGACACGGTGGATTCCTTGATCGGTTCGACAGCCTGATAGCCGGAGGAGCAGGAATCACCATGCTGGAAGTAGTTATGAATTATTAAAATGGTATACTGGTAACTGAATCGAATTGAAATGGGATATCAAATTACCTTGATGTTTATTTTTCTCGTAGCCATTTTTTTTCTTTTGGTTTTTAACGAGCTAATCTACCGAAGGCTTGGTCTGAAAGGTGAGATAACCCGTAAATTTGCGCATTTTTCAGCTACCCTTTCTACCCTCACCTTTCCTTATCTGTTTGAAGACCATTGGTATGTATTGATATTGGCTGCCTTCTTTTTTGTTTTGCTTTTTGCCAGCCGGAAAGGAACACAGCTTAAATCGATACATGATATTGACCGGATTTCTGTTGGTAGTTACCTTTTACCCCTGTCGATATATCTGACATTTCTGGTTTCAAACAGCCTGAATAATAAAATACTCTATATTTTACCCATTCTGATCCTTGCTATCTGCGATCCTATGGCTGGTATACTGGGACTTAACCTGAAAAATTATAACCATAAAATCCGGTTATTTGGTTTTAAAACCAAAAAAACCTGGCTGGGCTCAGGATCATTTTTTGTTTCTGGTTTTATCATTAGCATCATTGCCTTGTATTTCAACCGGATGATTTTTGATCTCAAAACATTTTGGCTATCCTTGGGTATTGCGGTAGTCAGTAGCCTGGCTGAACTGATTAGCTGGCGCGGAACAGATAATCTGTTCATTCCCATAAGTGTACTGTTGGTTTTAATTTATTTTCTATAAATTCTATACATATGCAGATTATAGTAAAAGGAGAAAATATATTCAACCTCCCCAATGCGATTAGTTTTTATCGCCTGTTGATGTTCCCTGTTATTCTGGTGCTTTTATGGGGCAAAAATGAATTCTGGTTTGTAATCTTACTTTGTATTAATTTAGTCAGCGACATCCTGGATGGCAACATAGCCCGCATTTTCAATCTAAAAACCAAATTTGGAGCTGCACTTGATAACCTGGCTGATATGGGAACTTATTTGTTAGCACTTTTAGGAATATTTATGTTTCGCTGGGATCAAATACAACCACATGTCTGGATCCTTTATCTTTTTTTGATTGTTTTTACTGCCAGCTATCTGGTTGCATTCTTTCGGTTTAAAAAAATTCCGGGACTTCATCTCTATTCTGCTGTATCAGCTGGTTATCTTCAGGGAATATTCTTTTTTATCCTGTTTGCTGTTGGTTTTTATTCCTGGTTATACTACCTGGCAGTTGGATGGAGAATTGTTGCTTATCTTGAAAAGATTCTTGTGCTGTTGAGAATCGAAACAATCCGATCGGGAATAAAAGGGTTGTATTGGCTGAACAGCAGTGAACAGCAGACTATCAATAATGGTTGAATTTTCAGTTCTGCCCGTCATATAAAGCTTTCAACGGGTCATCCTAATTGACCCCTGAGTTAACGATTATTTAATTTCAACCCCCGTTTACCGACAAAAAGACCCCTTTCGCAGAAAACTTTCAGGGTTTTGTGGGTTTTCCCCTATCTTTGTGCGACGATAAAAATTATGGAAATACAAGACAGGATAGTTGAGAATGCCACAAAACAATTTCTTCAGTTTGGAATACGAAATGTAACAATGGATGGAATTGCCACAGAACTTGGAATTTCGAAACGGACAGTTTATGAGAATTACAAGGACAAAACAGAGCTTGTTCGTCAATGTATGGAATATATGTTCCGTCAACATGAAATGAAGACAAGAGAAGTTATTGCAACTTCAAAGAATGTTATTGTAGTCATTACTGTATTCATGCGGGTTGGAATGCAGGCAATGAATGCCATTAACCCTGTGTTTTTCCAGGACATGAAGAAGTTTTATCCGGCAATTTGGAAAATATATCACCAGAGAAATCTTGCCCAGTCGTTTCAAATGATTGAGAAGTTGCTGAAGCAGGGGATTCAGGAAAAGCTTTTTCGCGAGGATATCAACTTAAAGATTATATCGAAACTTTTTTATGAGCAGAACAACATGATAATGGATGAAAATATATTTCCCCGGAATGAATTTAATCTGCCTGAAATTTTTCAGAACCTCACGATTAATTTTTTAAGAGGAATTTCGACAAATAGGGGAATTAAGATTATTGATGAATTGATGAAAGAATAAGAAAACAATTGAAACCATATCGTTTACCATGAGAAGAAAACAGATTTTTTTACTATTGTTGGGTTTACTGACAACTGTATGGGTATATTCCCAGGAAATGTTGTCTCTTGACCTGGAAGCAGCCAAAGAATATGCTTTGAATTATAACCGGACCCTGAAAAATTCGGGACTGGCTGTTGACCAGTCGCAGGCGAAATTATGGGAAACCATTTCCGCAGGATTGCCTCAGGTTAATGCCACTGCCGATTATTCCAATGCGATGGGTGCCGAAATAACCATTCAGTTTGATGAGAATTTGGAACCTTCAAAAATTCCTATCAAACCTTCCAGTAATTTTAATTTACAGGTCGGCCAGCTTATTTTTAACGGCAGTTATATTGTTGGTATTCAAACTGCTAAACTGGCACAGAAGCTTTCGGAAAAGAATTTGGTTAAAACGGAACAGGATGTATTGAGCCAGGTGGTTGAGAGTTATTACCTGGTTTTGATTTCAAAAGAATCGATGAAAATTTTAGAGTCGAACGTACAGAACCTGGATGAAGTTTACCAGAAAACTGAGCCACTCGTTCGGGTTGGTATGATGGAAAAAGTAGAGCTCGATCAGCTTTCAGTTCAGGTAAACTCATTAAAAAATGCAGTTCGTTCAGCTGAAAGACAACATGAAATGGCAAAAAATCTGCTCCGCGTTCAACTGGGAGTCACTGCCGAAACCGAACTGGAGCTTACCCAGTCTTTAGCTGATTTTTTTAATGAAGATGTTTGGGCTGGCATAGATCAATCCTTTGATCCTGAACAAAACCTCGATTTTCAGCTTCTTGAAGTTCAGGAAAAAATAACAGAAAAACAAATAAACATGCAAAAGGCCGGTTATTTACCAACCATTTCCGGATACTACAATTACACGGAAAAAATTCTGAAACCTGCGTTCGATATGTCACCTAAGCACATGGTCGGACTACAGATGAATATTCCTGTATTTTCCAGCGGGGAGCGCAAAGCCAAAGTGAAGCAGGCTGAAATTGACCTGGAAACCACCCGAAATACCAAATCGCTGATGGAAGAACAGCTGGATATTCAGTTTAAACAGCTTCAGTTTAATTTGAGAAGCGCCATGGAAAGTTACCAGGTTCAGAAGAATAATGTGGAGGTCTCACGCGATGTGTATCAGAATCTTCGCAGAAAATATGAACAGGGAATGATTTCAAGCCTGGAATTAACAACTGCCGATAACAACTATCTCCAGGCCGAATCACAATATCTGACCGCTATGCTTGAGGTATTACAGGCTCAAAACGCTTTGGATACACTTACAGGTAAAATTTTAAACAATTAGTACCATAACGATGAAACGACCATGATTAGTTATGCCACAAATGAGCAGGATTAAATGATGGTAAATTCGTCTTATACCATAGAAAACAAACAATATTAATGAGATGAAACAGATTACGAAAATTACAACCACACTTGCTTTGGCTCTGGTCATCATCAGTGCCTGCACTCCCAAACAGCAGAAAGAACCTGTTCCTGATGGAACTGAGCCTACAGTTGACAAAAAAGAAGTAGTCAGGGTTATGGAGCTTCAAATGCAGACTGTTGCCCGTTCCGTTGAGTACCCGGCTACACTTGAGGCCTACGATGAAGTGCATTTGGCTCCTGCATCTCCTGGTCGGATTGAAGAGATATTTGTTGATATAGGTGATCGCTTTTCGTCAGGTAAGTTGCTTGTTCAGATGGACCGGACACAGTTGCACCAGGCCGAAGTACAGATTAAAAATCTGGAAGTAGATTTGAGACGACTGGATACCCTTGCCCACTATGGAAGTGTTGCTCAGCAACAGTTCGACCAGATAAAAACCCAATATGAGGTGGCGAAGTCGAATGTAGCGTTTTTAAAAGAAAATACCCAGCTATATGCTCCTTTTAACGGTGTTGTATCTGGCAGGTATTTCGAACCGGGTGAGATGTACTCGGGTGCGCCCAACACTCAGGCAGGAAAGGCTGCCGTGTTATCACTGATTCATATCGACCGGCTGAAAGCTATTGTCCCCTTATCTGAAAAATATTTTCCTCTGCTGAAGAATGGAATGACAACAGAGGTTAAAATAGATGTCTATCCAGAAAGCTCCTTTACCGGAAGGATTGAGCGGATACATCCATCCATCGATCCTGCCAATCGTACTTTTAATGCAGAAGTGGTCATCCAGAATAATAAAGGATTACTCCGCCCCGGCATGTTTGCACGGGTAACACTAAATCTTGACGAAGAAGAAGCAATTCTTCTGCCCAGTATGACCGTATTGAAAGTACAAGGTTCAAATGAACGTTACCTCTTTAAGGAGGAAAACGGTGTCGCTCGACGGATTACTGTTACTATTGGTAAAAGATATGATGATAATATTGAAGTCTTCTCAGATGACCTGCAGCCCGGTGATCATATCGTTGTCAGTGGACAAGCCCGTCTGCTTAACGGAGTAAAGGTAGAAGTAGTTCAATAAATCTCCCCATTCCATAAAATGAAACGAACACCATCGAGATGAATTACGAAATACGAATGCAATCGAATACCTTATAAAATATATCATGGAGTGAGGGGAATACCATAAGAAATAAACAATTTTAAACAGAAGATAAAATATGAGTATATATAAAAATGCAGTAAATAAACCGATTACCACAATTATGATTTTTACTGCAGTTGTGGTAATGGGCCTATACTCACTGGTTCAGATTCCGATCGATTTGTACCCTGAAATGGATCCCCCCTTTATATCGGTGATGACAACCTACCCGGGGGCAAATGCCAGTGATATTGAAGAAAATATTACACGAATTATCGAAGATGCGCTGAACTCTGTGGATGACCTGAAAGAAATTACCTCCACTTCAACTGATAATCTTTCTATAATAAACCTGGAGTTTGAATGGGGATCCAATCTCGACGAAGCAACAAACAATATCCGGGATGTGATTGACTTTATTATTAATGTTTTGCCTGAAGAAGCTGAACGTCCACAAATTTTCAAGTTCAATACCAGCATGATGCCTATCGTATTTTATGCGGTCACTGCCCAGGAAAGTTACCCGGGACTTGAAAAGTTGCTTGATGAGAAAATAGTTAACCCCCTGAACCGGATTGAAGGTATTGGTTCGATTGGACTGATGGGGGCTCCGCGACGGGTGGTTTATGTTGATGCCGATCCACGTCTCCTTGAGGCATACAATTTAACGATTGAGCAAATTGGGAATACCATTGCTGCTGAGAATATGAACCTGCCTTCCGGAAACATAAAAATGGGACTCTTGGATTACCAGCTACGTATTCAGGGTGAGTTCAGCACGAGCTCACGACTGGAGAATCTGGTTGTGGGTAATATGGTCGGGAAACCGGTGTATATTCGCGATGTGGCTACTGTTCGTGATTCCATTAAAGATTTAACGCTCGACGAAAAAATAAATGGTAAAACCGGAATGCGCATGTTTGTGATGAAGCAATCAGGTGCCAATACGGTGAAAATAGCCCGGGAGGTTCGCGCAAGCATAGAAGAGCTCCAGAAAGATCTTCCTCCGGATGTGAAAATCGATCTGATCATGGATACCTCCGATTTTATTAAGGGATCCATCAATAATCTGTCACAAACCCTCATGTGGGCGCTTCTATTTATTGTATTGGTTGTTTTGTTCTTCCTGGGAAGATGGAGAGCTACTTTTATTATTGTACTCACCGTTCCTATTTCGTTGATAGTCGCTTTTATATACCTATTTATAACCGGAAGCTCCATCAATGTAATATCGTTGACATCCCTTTCCATTGCCATTGGAATGGTGGTTGACGATGCCATTGTGGTGCTCGAGAATATTACCCGACACGTGGAAAGAGGAGCTTCTCCCCGCGAGGCTGCTATTTATGCTACCAATGAAGTATGGCTTGCTGTTATTATCACTACCCTGGTTGTGGTTGCTGTATTTTTTCCATTGTCGTTTGTGGGGGGAATGACCGGAGTTATTTTCAATCAGCTGGGCTGGATTGTTACCATCACCGTTGTAACTTCTACCCTGGTGGCTATCTCTTTAACTCCGATGTTATCTTCCAAGTTTTTAAGGTTACGTCCCAAAAAAGAAAAACCAGGCAAATTTGGTTATGAAAATACAATTGAAAAAGGGCTGGGATGGCTGGATGTGTTTTATGAAAAAACTTTGCGTTGGGCTCTTCGCCACAAGTTATTTTCACTTTTATTTGCCTTAGGTATCTTTGTGGGATCAATGTTCCTGATGAAGTTTATCCATACCGATTTTATGCCCGAATCGGATGAAAGCCGTATCACTGCCGAGATTGAGCTTCAAACGGGTACACGTGTCGAAGAAACCATGAAAACTACCAGGTATATTGAAAGTCTGATCCAAAAGAAATACCCGGAAGTGGAAGTTTTATCCGCTTCATCAGGAGCTGACGATGAGGGTGGAATGTTTTCCCTGTTTACAACAACGGGATCAAACATGATTAATTTAATGATGCGGCTCTCTGATATAGATCAACGTGAACGATCAGTCTGGGATATTGCCTCCGGATTAAGAGAAGATATTGCCGCTCTGCCCGAAGTGATCAATTTCAATGTGGAAACCAGTGACCAGGGAATGGCCGGGAATACCATAGATGTGGAAATTTTTGGGTATAGCTTTGATGTAACTAATGCACTGGCGGAAGATGTTCGCAAGATGCTTGAGAATTTACCTGGTGCTATTGATGTACAGGTGAGCCGGAAGGAAGATAAACCGGAACTTCAGTTTGTCCTTGACCGGGATAAGCTCGCTCTGCATGGGCTCACCACAGCACAGGTGGCAACAAATATTCGTAACCGGGTTAGCGGAATGATTGCTTCACAATATAAGGAAGAAGGTGAGGAATATGATATCAGGGTTCGACTGAAAGAGGATTTCAGGAGTTCAATCACCGCCCTGGAAGAGCTAACTGTTGTAACGCCAGCAGGTGCCCGGATTAAAATGAAAGAACTGGGTGAAGTAAAGGAATACTGGTCGCCACCAAATATTGAACATAAACGTCGTGAGCGAATTGTAACCGTTTCAGCCAAACCCGACCGGGTTGCATTAGGTGAACTGGCAGTCAGAATAAACGCTGAACTGGACAAGATGGATTTTCCTCAGGAGGTTTTGCTGAACGTGGGAGGCGCATACGAAGACCAGCAGGAATCATTTATGGATCTGGGGCTGCTCATGCTGCTGAGCCTAATCCTGGTTTTCATTGTAATGGCATCACAGTTTGAATCATTTACCATGCCGTTTGTGATTATGTTTTCTATTCCGTTTGCATTCTCCGGAGTAGCTGTTGCCTTGTTTATAACCGGAACGACATTAAGTCTGGTTGCTGCGCTGGGTGCCGTGTTACTTATTGGTATTGTGGTGAAGAATGGTATTGTGCTCATAGATTTTACCAATCTTATGCGCGACCGCGGACTGGAATTGTATGAAGCCATTGCAGTTGCAGGCAAGTCACGTCTGCGACCTGTCCTAATGACTGCTGCCACTACTATTTTAGGTATGTTGCCTTTGGCACTCAGTACCGGCGAAGGTTCTGAGATTTGGAGGCCTATGGGAATTACTGTAATTGGTGGATTGGTGTTTTCTACCGTGGTTACTATGGTTGTTGTCCCGGTAATTTACGGATTGTTGGCACACCATGGGGAACGTGATAAGAAGAAAAAAGTTGTAAATCAAATCCGTTTTCTTGAAAACGGTACAAATTAAATGATCTGAGATGAAAGCAGTAATGATAGTTTTTAACCAGACCAATACCGAACGGGTGGAATATATGTTTGATAAATTGGGAATACGAGGATATAGCTGGTTCAGTGAGGTGAGGGGACGAGGAACAAACACCGGAGAACCGCGCATGGGAACACACACCTGGCCCGAAATGAATTCGGCAGCCATTACCATGGTTCCCGATGAAAAGGTAGATCCCCTGCTCGATGCAGTCCATAAACTGGATAGCATTCACGAAGAGGTGGGCATCAGAGCTTTTGTTTGGAATGTGGAAAATATGATTTGATGTTGAGCGGTTTCTTACCTGACTTTTCAACTGTTATCTGTTAGTTAAAGGCTGTCTTGTATAGTTTTTTATAGCGCCCTTTTTGGTTATATTTGTGCCAAATTTCAGAAAAATGACTCCGAACTACGACGAGGGAACAATTCGTACGCTTGACTGGCAGGAACATATCCGGAAGCGCCCGGGAATGTACATTGGTAAGCTGGGTGACGGTTCAGCCAGTGACGATGGAATTTATGTTTTACTGAAAGAGGTGCTGGATAATTCGGTCGATGAGTTTATGATGGGATATGGAAAAAAGATTACCATCAATATTGATAACGATAAAGTTTCTATCCGTGATTTTGGCCGGGGAGTTCCGCTTGGAAAACTGGTAGACGTAGCCAGTAAAATGAACACGGGTGCCAAATACGACTCCAAGGTATTCAAAAAATCAGTGGGTCTCAACGGAGTGGGCATCAAAGCAGTAAATGCCCTTTCTTCTAAGTTTGTCATACGATCGGTTCGCGACGGTGTAGCGAAAGAGGTGGAGTTCAGAAAAGGGAATATGTTTCAAGAGAATGACTTGAGCGGACTGGATGAACCGAATGGTACTTTAGTGTATTTCGAACCCGACCCTGAGTTATTCACCAGTTTTCATTACATCAGTGATTATGTGGTGAATATGGTGAAAAATTATACTTTCCTGAATGCCGGGCTGGTTGTGGAATATAACGGCGAGAAATTCCACTCCCGAAACGGCTTGCGTGACCTGCTGGAGGAAAATATGAATGACGATCCTATTTATCCTATTATTCATTTGAAGGGAGAAGATATTGAAGTAGCGGTTACTCATGGTAACCGTTATGGAGAGAACTACTATTCCTTCGTTAACGGACAGCACACAACGCAGGGGGGAACGCATCTTCAGGCTTTCCGGGAAGCCCTGGTGAAAACAATACGTGATTTTTATAAAAAAGATTTTGACCCATCAGATATCAGAGCTTCTATTGTTGCAGCTGTAAGCATAAAAGTTGAAGAACCGGTTTTTGAGTCACAGACGAAAACAAAATTAGGCTCAAAGGATATCGGTCCCAATGGCCCGTCTGTCCGAATACACGTGGGAAATTTTGTACAGAAAGAACTGGATAATTTCCTGCACAAAAACACAGATACAGCTGAGCAGTTGTTAAGGCGGATTACCGAATCGGAACGCGAGCGTAAGGCCATATCAGGAATTAAAAAACTTGCCAAACAACGAGCAAAAAAAGTGAGCCTTCACAATAAGAAGCTACGCGATTGCAGGATTCATTTCGACAATAACCACGAAAGAGCTGATGAGTCCAGTATTTTTATCACAGAGGGTGATTCTGCCAGCGGTTCAATCACTAAATCACGGGACGTGAACACTCAGGCTGTATTCAGCCTGCGGGGAAAACCCCTCAACACCTACGGACTAACCAAAAAAGTGGTCTATGAAAATGAAGAGTTCAACCTGTTGCAGGCAGCACTGAATATCGAAGAGAGCATCGACGACTTACGTTATAACAAGATCATCATTGCAACCGATGCCGACGTCGACGGGATGCATATCCGACTCCTGCTAATAACCTTTTTTTTACAGTTTTTCCCGGAACTTATCCGTAAAGGTCATGTGTTTATCCTGCAAACCCCTCTTTTCAGGGTTCGTAATAAACAAAAAACATACTACTGTTACTCTGAAGAAGAACGCCGGGATGCCGTCAGAAAGTTGAAAGGAAAACCTGAAATAACCCGGTTTAAAGGATTAGGCGAAATATCACCCGACGAATTCAAAAACTTTATAGGGAAAGAGATACGTCTCGATCCGGTTATGATGAAAAAACACGAATCGGTAACCCAAATGCTTGATTTTTTTATGGGGAAAAATACACCCGAACGTCAGGATTTTATAATAGATAATCTGTATATTGAAAAAGATGAGGTGGCCTAAAAGATGACAGAAAAATTTTTGGAGAACGAAAATATTGAAGAACAACAGGATAAAGGCCCTGATGGATTGAAAGAGGAGATTACCTACCTGCCGGGAATGTATCGTAACTGGTTTCTCGACTATGCCTCTTATGTGATTCTTGAACGGGCAGTTCCCTATGTGAATGACGGATTGAAACCTGTGCAGAGAAGGATCATGCATGCCATGCGTGAGATGGACGACGGGCGCTATAATAAGGTTGCTAACATCATAGGCCAAACCATGCAATACCACCCGCATGGCGATGCCTCTATTGGCGATGCTATTGTTCAGCTCGGACAAAAGGATCTTCTGATCGATACCCAGGGAAACTGGGGGAATATGCATACCGGCGACGGAGCCGCAGCACCCCGTTATATTGAAGCCAGATTGTCAAAATTTGCCCTGGAAGTGCTTTTTAATTCTAAAACTACTGCATGGAAACTTTCATACGATGGAAGAAAAAATGAACCCGTTACTCTGCCTGCTAAATTTCCTCTGCTGTTAGCGCAAGGAGTAGACGGTATTGCTGTGGGACTGGCATCCAAAATTTTTCCGCATAACTTTAACGAACTGATCGATGCAGCAATTGCTCATCTTAAAGGAGATGATTTTGAACTTCTGCCTGATTTCCCTACCGGGGGAATGACTGATTGCAGCAGATATAATGAAGGATTGCGCGGCGGAACATTGAAAGTAAGAGCCAAAATTGAGAAATACGATAATAAAACCCTGGTCATTACTGAAATCCCATACGGAAGAACAACCACAACCCTGATTGAATCCATAATTAAAGCAAACGAAAAAGGAAAAATTAAGGTTAAAAGAATCGATGACAATACCGCCCAAAATGTAGAAATATTAGTCCATCTCGCCCCGGGAGTTTCGTCCGATAAAACAATTGACGCTCTGTATGCTTTCACCGAATGTGAAGTCTCTCTTTCTCCAAATGCATGTATCATTGAAGACGATAAGCCTAAATTTATAGGGGTTAAAGAGATATTAAAACGTTCCGTCAATAATACCCTCCAACTGCTTAAAAGTGAACTTGAAATTCGAAAGGCAGAACTGGAAGAGGCCTGGCACTTTTCATCCCTTGAAAAAATATTTATTGAAGAACGAATCTATAAAGACAAAAAATTTGAGGATGCTGAAAATATGGATCAGGCAGTGGCACATATTGATAACAGACTGGATCCATGGAAACCAAACTTAAAAAGAGATATTACCCGTGATGACATACTGAAACTGATGGAAATCCGTATGGCACGCATCCTGAAATTTAATGCCTTTAAAGCCAATGAAAACATCCTTTCCATTGAAGATGAAATAGAAGAGGTGCAGGGAAACATCGATAATATTGTTCCCTATACTGTACAGTGGTTTCGTCATCTGAAAGATAAATATGGAAAAGGCCGGGAACGGAGAACTGAAATCAGAAACTTCGAAAATATAGAAGCAACAAAGGTTGTCGTAAAAAATGAAAAACTTTACGTTGACAGGAAAGAGGGTTTTATGGGGTATGGCCTGAAAAAAGATGAATACGTTTGCGATTGCTCCGATATCGACGATATTATCGTTTTTCGCCGCGATGGAACCTATTTTATTACTCATGTCACAGAAAAAGCCTTTATTGGTAAAAATCCATTGTACCTGGCTGTATTTAGAAAAGGTGACAAACGTACTGTGTTTAACGTGGTCTACCGCGATGGGAAAACCGGATATTCCTATATGAAAAGATTCTCAGTCACCGGCGTTACCCGCGATAAAGAATACGACTTGACACAGGGAACCCCCAACTCCAGAATTACCTATTTCTCCGCAAATCCCAACGGCGAAGCTGAAGTGCTAAAAATTGTGCTAAAACCTAAACCCCGCCTGAAAAAACTTTCTTTTGAAGTAGATATGGGCGAACTGGCTATCAAAGGCCGACAATCCATGGGTAATATCCTCACGAAACATGAGGTGTTTAAAATATCATTGAAGGAAAAGGGTATATCAACTCTTGGTGGTCGGAAAATCTGGTTCGATGAGGATGTGCTCCGCCTGAATGCCGATAACCGCGGAAAATACCTGGGTGAGTTCTCCGGAGATGATAAAATCCTGGTTATCTACAAAAATGGTGAACTGGAACTTTATAATTTCGACCTGAGTAATCACTTCGACTCAAAAATCCTGACTATAGAAAAATTTGATAACGGAAAAATATTTTCTGTGGTCTATTATGATGCCGAGTTAAGCTATTATTATGTAAAAAGATTTGAGGTCGAGGAAGGCGAAAACAAACGTATTCGGTTTGTAGGTGATCATCCTGATAATAAACTGGTGAGTATTACCTGGGTGCATTATCCACGATTGGAAATAGAGTTTGGGGGAAAGCATGCTGAACGGGAAAATGAAATCATTGAGGTGGCTGAATTTATTGGAGTGAAGTCATGGAAGGCTAAAGGGAAAAGGTTGTCAAATTATCCCATTGAAAATGTTAAAGAGTTGGACCCTGTTGTACGTGATGAACATGAGAAGATTGAGCCTATAACAGATTTTGAAGAACCAGAGAATGATTTAAATGACATTCCATTTGAAATAAAACGACCGGGAAAAGAAGAAGACCCAAATCAAATGTCCCTTTTTTGATAAGAGCCACTGTCAACAGCCGGGAGTGAGGATTATAGGAATATTGCCTGCTTTTCTTTTTTTTGATAATTTAGTTTTTAAGAGCATGAGAATATACCTGATCGGATACATGGGAAGCGGAAAATCAACCCTTGGAAAGATGTTGGCAAAATATGCCGGCATGCAGTTTATTGATATGGACCATTATATTGAAAAACGAAATTGCAAAACGGTTCCTCGACTATTTGCTGAAGAGGGTGAAGAGGCGTTTAGGAACAAGGAGCGGAAAGCCTTGCATGAGTTGTCTGAAATGAATGATGTGGTAATTGCTACCGGAGGGGGGGCCCCCTGCTTTTTTGATAATATGGATGTGATGAACCGTACTGGGAAGACAGTTTACCTTAATATTAGTCCGAAAATTTTGGCCGAAAGGTTGTTGAATTCTAAGACCGACCGTCCGCTTATTCGTGGAAAAACTGAAGAAGAACTTATTCAGTTTATTGATGAAAGCCTTAAAAACCGGAATGCATTCTATTTAAAGGCTCACGATCAGATTACCGATCCCGATACAGCGCTGGAAGACATAATTACAATGCTTAATCAGGATACCAGCCACTAAGGCCAGGTAGTAAATCCTATCCATTTGGGGACTAGATTTTTCCTTTGAGTTGGAGGAGATGAAAAGTTTAGAGTAATAAAACTGAATATCAGTTGTTGTTTTCTGGTGCCTCTTCGGCAGGAGCTGCATCACCCGATTCACTTTCAGGAGCAGTGATGGGGAAATTGGGTACCTGTGTAGGATCAATTGCATTCTCAATCTGATTTGAGATCCTTGATTGTTGCTGAATCATCTTTTCCCGGGGAATAAATGCTGAACCCATGATGGAAAGTACAAGCAGGGAACCGGCCAATACCCAGGTTGCCTTTTCCAGAAAATCGGTTGTTTTCCGGACTCCCATAATTTGGTTGGATGATTGAAAATTACTGGCCAGGCCGCCTCCTTTTGAGTTCTGAACTAGAACGATAAGAATCAGTAGGATACAGATGATAAATATGAGAACAGTTATTAACGTGTACATTTTATTTTTTTTAAATATTTTTTAATTTCTCTATTTCTTTAATCCGGGTTGCAAAGTAAATACTTTTTTCCGGATATTTCAAGCTAAGTCTTTGAAAAGCATCCAGTGCTTTGTCATATTTTTTTTGCTCAACGTATATATTTGCAAGTGTTTCGGTGATAATTTCATCGGTTTCTGCAGTTGATTTTGAAATAATTTTCTTTTCGAATTCTTCTCCTGAATTTGTTCGTTCAGTTTTTTCCATTCTAATTGGGCCGGGAGATGTCAAAAGAAATTTTTCAATCAGGTCGACAGGAGAGGATTTTTTGTTTTTATGGTCATTCTCCTTTGGTTTTTCAGCCGGGTTAAGATAGAAGTCGGACTGGATTTTATATTTATCAGAATAGAAAAGTCGGAATAATTTTTTTCGATCTGGCACCAGCAGGGCTGTCTTTTTGAGTATGGTTTCAAATTCAGGATTTTCTGTGTCTTTCAGGTTTTTCAAATAGAGAATCCATCCTGCCTGAAAATAGGGGTACTTTTTGATTATTTCGCGGAGTTCTATTAAAGAATCAGCATGAATAACTCCGGGGTTTTCAATGATTGAATAAAATTTTTCCTGTTGCATTTTACCAATTTGCGAGTGTAGCATTAAAGATATCTTCTGTTATTTTGTTCAGGATTTCAGGTACAAGTCCGTCTTCCACATCACTTAAAGAGCTGGTGCTGTCAAAATCTTCAAATGCAGAGAAGCTTTGTTCCAGGCTTTGATCCGGGTCAATATTGTTGGTATATTTAACATTTATGGTTATGGTTAGGCGGTTCAGGGCAGCAAGGTCATCTTTTTGAATGGACATAGGCCGCACTTCATAGCCTGTAATTTGACCTTCAAAAATCAGATCTCCGTTTTCTGCCAGTTCATTCAGGGAGGTTTGGCGTTGAAGTTTTTCCCGAAGGGCTTCTGTGAAGGTTTGGCTCAAAGTGGGGTTTATCAGCGGAGCGCGGTTAGGGAAATAATACACAGAATATGTTTTCACTGCCGGTGAAATATTCGCTCCGGTAAAGGAGTATGATATTTTGCAGGATGGGGCAACTCCTGCCAACAGCATGGCCATTGCAACAAATAATATCAGTTTTTTATGCATTCGTTAGCTTTTGATGTTGTATTCCTTAATTTTTCGATAAAGTGTACGTTCTGAGATACCTAGCTCCTGGGCTGCATATTTACGTTTGCCATTATGTTTTTCCAGTGCTTTTTGTATCAGTTCAATTTCCTTGTCTTCGAGCGACAATGACTCTTCAATTACCTCTTCTGTGTCCTGTATATTATCCTTATCAATGGTTGGAATATGAATCGATTTCGAAGATTGTTCCTGGGGCTGGAAATTCAGGCTGTCGTTATCATAGAGGTTCCTGATAATCCGTGCCTGGTCTCCGGACACAGGTGTTTCTTTATTCTCCATGATATCAAGCACAAGTTTTTTTAAATCAGTCATATCCTTTTTCATATCGAAAAGAATTTTATACAAAATTTCTCTTTCGTTTGAAAAAGTGTTTTCTTCGGATTTGGATAGCAATGCCGGCAGGTTTTTTGTTGAATGTGCCGGCAGGTATCGTTGGATAACATTTGCCGATATATCTCGGTTTTGTTCAATTATTGAAATTTGTTCGGTAATATTTTTAAGTTGCCGTACGTTTCCCGGCCAGCGATAATTTTCCAATAAAATCCGGGCATCCTCATCGAGTCGGATAGGTGGCATCCTGTATTTTTCTGCAAAGTCACGGGCAAATTTTCTGAAAAGCAGGTGTATATCTTCTGAGCGTTGACGAAGTGGCAGTATGCTGATGGGAACTGTGTTTAAACGATAAAACAGGTCTTCCCTGAATTTTCCTTCATCAATAGCTTTTGGAAGATTTACATTCGTTGCAGCAATAACCCTTACATTGGTTTTTATCATCTTTGAAGAACCTACCCGGATGAATTCTCCGGTTTCCAGCACCCGTAACAATCGTACCTGGGTGGACAAGGGGAGCTCTCCTATTTCATCCAGAAAGATCGTCCCATCATCAGCCTCCTGAAAATAACCTTTCCTGTCGGACAACGCTCCGGTAAATGATCCTTTTTCGTGTCCAAATAGCTCGGAGTCAATAGTCCCTTCAGGTATGGCTCCACAATTCACGGCAATATATTTCCCATGCTTCCGGCTTGAATACTGGTGGATGATTTGAGGAAATACTTCCTTCCCGGTGCCACTCTCTCCGGTAATTAATACTGTCAGGTCAGTAGCAGCAACCTGAACAGCCACTTCGATAGCCCGATGTAACCCGGGAGAATTTCCAATGATCTCAAACCTCTGCTTTATATCCTGAATATCCATATTTCCATTCCAATCAATAAAAAATACAAATTTACAATTTTTCGTCGGCATAAATTCTTTTCCCGTTTTTAAATCCTTTTATTTGTGCCTCCGATTCCCTGATGATCAATATTCACTTAAGGTGCAGTTAACAGAAAAAGTTATTCGTTATATTTGAAATTAATTTTCCGGATATGATTACAGCCTTATGAAAATGAGGGCTGCAATACTTCCCGGTCAAACAGAGTAGGATAATGAACCGAGCAATCGATCGTTGGGAATCTCTTCAAACCGGATTGTGTAAAAATAGATTTTCATATATTAAATACATTTTTTCAAATGGACTATATAGCAATTATTCCAGCGCGATACCAATCGACACGCTTCCCTGGTAAACCGCTTGCACTATTAGGCGGTAAGCCGGTTGTTCAATGGGTTTATGAGCATGTTGCTACAGCCCTTGATCAGGTGTGGATAGCCACTGACGATGAAAGGATTTTTCAATTGGTTCAAGATTTCGGAGGGAAAGCTTTATTTACCTCAGATACTCATAAAAGTGGCACCGACCGTTGCGCCGAAGCAGCCAGAATCCTCGAAAAGGATTTTCATTTCGATGTTGTTATCAATGTTCAGGGGGATGAACCTTTTGTCCGTTCTGAACAGATAGATTTGTTAATGAAATGTTTCCCGGATGATGTTGAAATCGCGACCCTGATCAAAGAAGTGGAATCGACGGATGAACTTTTTAATCCAAACCGGCCTAAAGTAGTTCTCGATAATCAACAGAATGCTCTCTATTTTAGCAGGTTGCCAATACCTTATGTGCGAGGTGAAAAAGAAAACAGCTGGATGCTGGTGAACAGATTTTGGGCACATATCGGCATGTATGCGTATAAAAAGGAAGTTCTTCAGGAAATTACCCGGCTCGATTCCGGAAAACTTGAAAGTGCCGAGGCTTTGGAGCAGCTGCGTTGGCTGGAAAATGGATACAGGATTAAAACTGCCATTACCCGTTTTCAAAGCATAGGAATTGATACCCCCGGTGATTTACAAATAGCTGAAGAATGGCTTAGGAATAAAAAGGCATAATATTTGCTTTATTCAAAACATGTAATTTTTACGCCATGAAACGATTGATACTACTATCCATATTTTTTGCCCTGATTATACCTGTTTTTACAGTTGGCTCAACGCAAAGCCTGATAGAAAAGAATCAGCTTTACAGGGATACAATCCATCATGTTGAATTGAATATTTATCCCAATCCAACTGAAACCGGTCGGGTTACTCTTGAAACAGCCACCGGGGAAATTGCTGAAATCAGACTGGTAAATATTGCAGGCAAGGAGATTATTACCCGTAACCTGGAATATGGAACTTCCAAATATATACTTTCCCTGATTGATGTCCCAAATGGAATTTATTTTATCCGGGTACATACAACAGACAACAAAATGGTTGTTAAGAAGCTGGTTGTTTCTGGCCGTTAATTTTCAAATCTTTTTTTTGCTTCTTCCAAAATAGCTATTGTTGCTGTTGCTCCGCATCGTGAGCAACCTGCTTGTTGTACGGCCAGCAATCCTTCAAGTGTGCGCACTCCACCAGCTGCTTTTACTTTCACACCGGGGCCAACACTTGCCTTCATCAGTTTCAGGTTAGGAATGGTTGCTCCCTGGTAGGTATATTTCCCGTCACTGCTTTTTACAAATCCGAATCCGGTAGAGGTTTTTACATAGTCAGCTCCAACCTGGGTGCAAATCCCGCAAAGTTTTTTGATGTCTTCTTTTTTTGAAACGTAGTCGGTTTCAAAAATAACTTTTACAATAGCTCCCAGCTCGTGACATTTTCGGGTTACTGCACGGATCTCATTTTCAATGTAATCCCAGTCGCCCTGAAGAGCTTTCCCAATGTTAATGACCATATCTATTTCCACTGCTCCATCGCGGCAGGCTACTTCTGTTTCGAAAACTTTAACTTCAACAGCAGAATTGCCGGCCGGAAAACCAATGACACAACCCGTCAGGACATCTGAGCCTTTCATCCATTCAGCAGCTTGCTTAACGGCATAGGGTTTTACACATACTGAGGCAACGTTATATTTTTTAGCGACATCGCACTCTCTTCTCAGGTCCTCATCGGTCAATACCGGATGGAGAATGGAGTGGTCAATCATTTTTGCTAGTATTTTTAACTTATCCATAATGTTTTGACTTTAAAATTCATATCCTGATTATTATTACAACTAATCATCAATAGTCTGGAAGACCATTTGCCTGAATTTCCATCCGGTTTGGTCGTTCGCTTGTTGTGTTTGCTTCATCATAATTCCGATGACCTGTTCTGCCGGGTCAGCAAAAAACTGGGTATTGAAATATCCTCCCCAGTCGAATGTACCTGTGCTTCCCAATCCTCCTTTACCTTCACCCTGTTGTGAAACGACAGCAAAAGCGAGCCCGTAATATTTTTCGGGTCCGCCAAATAGCTCTCCTGTTTGGTTTTCCATGATGGTTCGCACAGTGGTGCGGCTTAGCAATCTTACTCCGTTGTACTCTCCTCCGTTCAGATACATCTGTAAAAATGTGGCGTAATCTTTTGCTGTACCCGAAAGTCCGGCGCCTCCCGAGAAGAAGGTTCTTTCTCCCTTAACGGGATAGTCGGTATCGTAGAAGGTATTTGGATATTTTTGCCACTTCCCGTTTACTTTGTGCTGTACGGCAACGAGCCTGTTGGCATATTCATCCGGAAAGTAAAACCGGGTGTCGTTCATGCCGAGCGGATCAAAAATCCTGGTCTTCAGGAATTTATCAAATGGTATTCCGGAAACGATCTCGATAAAATATCCCAACACATCTAATCCTTCGCTGTAAGTATATTTTTCTCCCGGATGATGATGAAGGGGCAGTTTTGCCAGTCTTTTTACACTCTCCGCGATTGTTATATTCTTAGTAGTGAACAGGTCTGTAACTCCGGCTTTTTGATAGATCATTTTCATCCGCTCATCTCCATCAATTAAACCATAGCCAATTCCGGAAGTGTGGGTAAGCAGGTGTCTGATCGTAATTTCTTTTTTAGCCGGAATACCTGTCCAGGTGGTATCGCTTTCTTCAAATGATTCCAGAACCATTGGATTCCTGAACTCCGGGATGAACTTAGAAATGGGATCGTCGAGTTGAAATTTTCCTTCTTCCCATAGCATCATGACAGCTGTTGATGTAATTGCTTTGGATTGCGAAGCGATACGAAAGATGTCATCGCGTTTCAGTACCCGGTTTTTTTCATTTTCTGCCATTCCATAGGCTTTCCAAAGGACGATTTTTCCATCGCGGGCTACCAGTGACACGATACCTGGTACCTGATCCTCCTCCAAAGCCTGCTCGCACATTTTATCAATCCGGGCAAGCCGTTCCGCTGAGATTCCTACACTTTCAGGCGGAGCTTCCGTTAATACAGGTGATTTTTGAACCGATTGGGTTTGGGCAGTGACAAAATAAATGGTGAACAGGAGTATCCAGCAAAATATGAGTTTCTTCATAAGAAAAAGTATATGTATGCAAAAATAGGAAATAATTTGTGTGCATATTCAGAGACTGTTTTAAATTTATTCATTTATTCTATTTTGCGTCTTTTTCACTCATACTGCTGCAAAATTTCCTTAAATAGCTATGGCTATTCGCGTCAATTTTGCCTTGTCTGAGCAAAAAAAATACATCAAAATATCTCTAAAAAACAAAATCCAAACAGTCTCTCAGAGAATCCTGAAATAATCAAATAGAAATTTACAGACCGATTTGTATTCCTGAGGTGATGGTTGAGGGGATGGGATAAGATCCGGAATCATTCCCGGGATTCAGGGGTTCACTGAGGTTTGGGGATTCCGGATCACGACCGGTATATTTCGTGAAAGTAAATATGTTTGCAGCACTGAGGAATAATCTTACCTGTGATAACCCAATCTTCTTCAGGGTTCTGTCCGGTAGGGAATATCCCAGTTGAATGTCTTTCAGCCGTATAAATGAACCTTCTTCCAAAAACCAGGTGGAATGCCTGTCATTTTGGTTGGAGTTGTTCAGATCGGCCTGGAAATATTTTGTGGAGGGGCGTTCGGGTGTATAGTAATGCAAAGCATAATCTTTCAGTTTATTGTGTCCAATATCCTGAGAAGAGAAACCTTCTATATCTGCTCTCAGGTGGTTATAAACATTAAAGTTATACATTCCGTAAAAGAAAACAGAGAAATCGAAATTTTTGAAAAAAGTTTCCATGTTCAAACTAAAAATGAAGTCGGGGAATGCTTTCCCAATGATGGTCCGGTCGAGGTCATTAATGGTTCCGTCATTATTCAGGTCTTTAAACTTCAAATCTCCCGGTTGTGGTTTTCCGGTTGCCGGCATGGCATGGAGGTATTTTCCTGATTCATGAAAGTCATTTGGGGTTAGAATACGTTCAGCGATATAACCGTAAAAGCTTCCAATGGTGTGGTCAATCGTGGTGAGGTTGTTGTCGGTGAGGATATCACCCGGGAGATATTTCACTCTGTTTTTCAGCAGGGTAAAATTTCCGGATACATTGTAATTCAATTTTCCTTCAAACTTTCTGAATACGCTGGTAAACTCGAATCCTTTGTTTTGCAGTTCTCCCAGGTTTACCCAGGGATCCCCACCGCCGGACACTCTTCCGTATGCAGCTGACATCGGAATTTTCACCAGCAGGTCATCCTGGTTTTTGATGTAATACTCGGCAGTTAGCTGAAGTTTATGGTCAAAAAGTGCTGCATCGATTCCTACATTATACATTTCAGCAGCTTCCCATTTAATGGATGGATTCCCGAAGAAGTGAATAACATTCAAAGCTGGCACCATTTTCTGATCCATTCCGAATACAGGTGAAAAGTTGCTAAATTCATCCAGCAGCGACATGTATTGAAAGTTTCCAATACTGGAGTTTCCTGTCCTTCCCCATCCAAGCCGTAGTTTTAATATGTTCAGGTATTCAGCTTTAGTAAAAAAGTCTTCATTTAATTTCCATGCTGCTGACAGGGAGGGGAAGGTTCCCCACCGGTTATTCGTGCCGAATCGTGAATTGCCATCCTGCCGTAAACTTCCAGTGATAAGATATTTGTTCTGATAACTATAGATGATGCGTGATAAATAGGATTCTGAAGCAAACGGATAGTAGAATCCTTTTACCTGCCTGCCATCCTCGTACGACTGGCTGATTACATTCAGTTGTTCGTGTGGAAATCCCAATGCATTTGCCTCCATTACATTCCCTTCT
The DNA here is from genome assembly GCA_028702595.1 of Mariniphaga sp. Classification (GTDB taxonomy): domain Bacteria; phylum Bacteroidota; class Bacteroidia; order Bacteroidales; family Prolixibacteraceae; genus Mariniphaga. Next base: position 60,565 of record JAQVON010000005.1, read on the forward strand.
GTTTTTCGAACGTGATGAACAACGGTTGCAGTAATGTTATGTGCACCATAGCTATTGCTAAATGTCAGCTGGTTTTCAAAGGAAAGAGAAATTTGATTGAAATATTGTTCAATAAGCTGAGCCTGACTTTTGCTTCTCACTCCCAGGTCAAATGCAGGAAACCAGTTTTTTGTCCTGTCAAAGCTAAGATCGGCTGACCCCAGCGATCGGAAAGAAAGCCACTGCAAAGGGGATATCTCAAGATACATGCTTGCCAAAACATTGTTATTGAATGTCTTGTGGTCGCCCAGGTCAAGCGGTGCCCTTGGGTTAACCTTGTCGTTAAAGCCGGTATTCACAACAATGATTGATTCTCCATCAGGACTAACATATTCATAAGGTATTTGTGGCCCTTCAAAACCTCCTTTGTTATTTGGATTATATACACGCATGAGCGGGGAAGAAATAAGGGAAATTTGCCAGGGATTTCCTTCATGAGTACCCGGTTCGTCATGGGTTATACGGGAGAGGTTGATGGTTTCTCCGATTTTTATAAATTTACCCAATTGAAAATCAGAATTAGCCCGTAAACTGATCCGCTCGGCTGAGGAAGAAAGGAGTATCCCTTCTTCTTTATAATAGTTTGCTGATATAGAATAGTTTGAGTTGTCGTTTCCTCCGGAGATGCGCAGGTTGTGATTCTGCCCGATAGCTGGTCGGGAAATTTCATCCTGCCAGTTAGTGCCTTTTCTCCAGCCCTCCCCGTAATACCATTTTCTAAAATGATCTTCATAAGCGACGGGCACCATAACACCCTTTGCATCCAAAATTTCTTTGTAAAACTCACTGTATTCCGCAGCGTCCATAATTTCAAATTGCCGGGAAACACGGTTCAGGGAATAATTGCTTGAAAGGAATAGTTTGGTTTCCCCCTTTTCTCCTCTTCTGGTTTTGACAATAATTACACCATTCGCTCCGTCAGCGCCATAAATTGCAGAAGCTGATGCATCTTTTAATACCTGAATCGATTCAATGTCAACCGGATTTATATGAGCCAGACTCGATGTAATAATCCCATCAATAACATAAACAGGACTGGAAGAGTGGTTGATTGATCCAATTCCTCTGATTCTGATCTGTGCAGAAGTTCCGGGGCTTCCTGATTTTATAACCATTACCCCGGGGGCACGACCCTGTAATGCCCGGGTGAAATCACTGGCCGGGTCTCTGGTTAATTCATGAGATGAGACCAATGAAACAGATCCGGTTAAGTCTGATTTTTTTACGGAGCCGTAACCAATGACAACAATCTCTTCGAGCCCTATTGCCTCTTCAACCAAAGCGATTTGGACAAATTTCTGGCCTTTTAGTGGAATTACCTGGGTTCTCATCCCGACAAAAGAAAAAACCAAAGTTTGTGATAAACCATGAACAGATAGGGTGAAATATCCGTCATTGCCCGTAATAGTGCCTGTTCTGGTTTTTTCAACTGTTACTGATACTCCCGAAAGCGGATTCCCTTCGGTATCAGTGACTTTCCCAGTAACAATAACAGGTGGTGAAGCAGGTGGTAATTTTTGAATATCTCTGTTGATTTTTTTTTCGTCAAGTTCAATCAAAATGAGTTTATTCTCCTGTTCCTTATAAGAGTATGGAAGGTTTTCAAAAGCTTTGGCCAGAATTTTCAATACCGGTTTTTTGTATCCTCCAACAATGGTTTTTCGGGATACATCCACTTCATCGTTATTGTAAAAAAAACGGTATTCAGTTTGTCTCTCTATGCTAAAGAATAGTTCCTGCAGTGAAATGCTATCCGCTGTCAGACTCAGTCTGCCATTTTGTGACCAACCCTGTAAAGTGAAAAAAACAAAGGGGATCAGGAATAGTAGCCTGGATAGTTTCATGAAAAAAGTAGTTTAATGCAAGTTTATGGTTCTCATTTTAGTCGATAAATATAAGAATTCTTTCGGTAAAATGTGAATTGAACCAGAGTGAATCGATGGAATTGGGGGGAATAGTTAGCTGGTAGATTGTTTGTTATCGGAAAGGGGATGGACATTCTCTGAACGGAAGATGATTCTATTTCCTTCGATATGATAATCGACAAATTGTGAGTTTCCAAAGTAGGAAATGACTTCAAGAATACTTTCTCTTTCAAGGATTCCTGAGAACCTGCGTGTTTGGACTAATTCATCGGCAAATTCTATTTCAACATCGAACCACCTTTCCAGCTTAAGCTCCAACTCTCCAAGCGATTCATTTCGAAATACCATCCGGCCATTGATCCATTCCATTTCAGGAGCCAGATCCGATAGGTTTTCTATAGTTATGGCATGGTTCATTGTTTCATAAAGCAGTTTTTGACCGGGAATTACCATGACAGTTTCCATATTGTTGCTTACCTGTAAGCTGCCTTTCACCAGGGTAACGGAAGCCTTCTTCTCATCCGGATAGGCTTTTAGGTTAAACTCTGTGCCCAACACTTTTACATCCATATCATTCGTTTGAACGATAAACGGACTTTCCGGGTTTTTTCTAACAGAAAAATAGGCTTCCCCCTCCAGAAAAATATTTCGTACACCCTGGTTAAACCTGTTGTTAAATGTGATTCTGCTCCCGGAATTCAAGCAAACTTTTGAACTATCAGGTAAATAAATAGTTGTTCTGTCTCCGTACGCACAAAGAATAGTTGTGGTTAAATTTGTATCTGACTGTGTTTTTTGAGACCAGTACCATGTTGCAGGTATGGCAAGAAAAATAATGAACAGGGCAGCATAGCGCAGTAGATTAGTAATCCTGTGTGTTTGATGATACTCTTTATTTTTTTTCTTTCTTATTCTGTTCAGAAATCTTTCTATGGCTTCATCCACATGATATTCCTCATCGTCTGCTTCATCCTTAGCCTGGATCCAAACTTCTTTCAGGTCGTTGAAAAGTATTCTGTTTTCCTGGCTTTCTTCGATCCACGAATCAATTATCTTTTTTTCATCAGGAGTTGCCTCATCTGCAAAAAGTCGCACAATAAGTTCATGTATGTTCTTTTCAGAACCCATAGCTATTTTTCTTTTTTAATAGATGCCCGAAATTATAAAAACCCTGTATCATTTCATGTAACTTCTGTTAAATGAGATACAAAATATGCATATTTTTTAAGATTAAACAAGAATTGGAGGTGATTTTCTTAGGCTTTTTTTATTTTTGTATTTTTCGTACAAATACATTGAATGAGCATGTTCAGGGAAATATCATGGCGATCCTATTCACGCACAGTTGATTTTCGTGACTCCTGGAAATGTGATCGAATATGTGTTTTTTAGTTAACAGAAATACAGCATATTAAACTAAACTTTTTCTTATGAGGTTAATCAACTTTTTTGGTATCCTTGCCGGCTTGTTTTTTTTCTCCAATTTTTCTGTGGGGCAGGTTTTTCCACGTACCGACACTTTGTTTATATTTCAGGCAGAAGAACCTCCAACACTAAATGGTTCAGGTGATGATTCCTGTTGGGAAAAGGCATCATGGAAATCGATTGATCAGGTTTGGATGCCATTCAACAATGAACCTGCTCATTTAGGGCAGGAGTCGGGGCTTGAACTTTGGGAAGATGCGGATGATTTCTCCGGAAGGTTTAAAGTTGTTTGGTCACCGGTTTATGACTTGATCTATTTTCTTGTTGAAATCACCGATGATGTATATACTGATGGGTATGTATATAATGAAAATCCAACCCTTGGCGGAGGGTATCCGAATTTTGACATTGTGGAAGTTTTTATTGATGAAGACCGTTCAGGAGGCCTGCATGTTTTTGATGGGTCAGGCAGTACAGGTAGTTCCTGGGGAACCAATGCCGAAAATGCTTTTTCGTATCATTTGGCTGCCGATGCACCCGAAGAGGGAAAAGTGCAAAATTTGTTTCATGCCCTCGATATTGCCGGTGTAAACTGGGGTTACCCCAACCAGAAAGTAGCCAACTATGCCAGTCATTTTCCCGAATTTGCCATGAAAAAAGAAGGCAATACTTATGTCTGGGAATTTTCATTGATTGTGCATGATGACAGTTATACCCCTTCTGATCCTGTAGCTTCGGAGGCTAACTTGTATGATGGAAAAATAATCGGACTGAGTATGGCGTATTGCGATAATGACCATCCCGATGAAAATCCGTTGAGCCGGGATCATTTTTTTGGGTCGGTTGAAGTTCCTCTATCCGCATATAATGAGCATTGGAAGCAAGCCGATTGGTATGGTGTGGCAAAGTTGAAAGTCAGCCCGGGAACAGCAGCTCATGTAGAGGAAATTGATCAGCAAATGACCATAAACACCCATATCTCGAATGATTTGTTAAGGCTAAATATTCATTCAGCACACAGTGGGAAGGTTTCTTTTCGTGTAATGACCCTCACCGGGAAGGAAGTGTTTACAAGCAATGGATTTAAAAGGCCAGGTGAATGGACACAGGAGATCAATATCCAGGGATGGGGAAAGGGTATCTATCTGGTTGATATTAAAGCCGGGAATGACCGAAACGTCCGGAAAATAGTTGTACAATAATGGATGTATCCGGCCATCATTTTGAGCCGGTTTATTTCGCCTGATAGCTGGTCCAGATTGTTTGAGTGAAATGAGATATTCCTTTATCGGTACCGAACCAAAGAGATCCGTCCAGATCTACGGCTATACAAAGTATATTGTTGGAAATCAAGCCATCCGTTTTGGTGTAGTTTTCCCAGTTCATTCCGTCAAATTTCGACAATCCTTCAGGGGTACCAAACCACATATTCCCATCAGTATCTTTTTGGATACATTGTACTGTGTTGTTAACCAGTCCATCCTGTTCGTAGAACGATTCCCAGTTTGATTTAGCTTTCATTCCGGTATGTTTAACCACTCCTTCATCGGTTCCGTACCATTGAATGGCTCCATCGGTAAAAACAGAAAGTACCTGGTTTGAAGGCAAAGCACTCCAGGGGATTTCATAGGGAGAAGCTGCAGTGATGGCATCCATGCTGCTTACCATCCGGGCTACACCTCCACCCTTTGTGCCAATATAAAGCGTATCCCCGGAATAATCCAGGGATGTGATTTGGTTGTTGACGAAAAAGCCTACATCATAGTGATTGCCCAGGTTTATTCCCGGCCATTGGTTTCCGGAAAAAGCAGAGAGACCTTCTTGGGTGCCAAACCACCGGATATTTTTAGAATCAATTTTTAAAGTAAATACTGAATTTCCGGCCAGACCGGGGCCATCAGGAAATAGAATTTTTGTATTTTCTTTGGTGTATGATGTGGCTCCTGACAGAGCATCAACAGGCATAGAAATCACGTTTACTCCCTTGTCGGTTCCCAACCAGAGCTCATCGCCATAAGTCGTTTGTTCATATCCTATATCGTAAATCGAACCTACTGCTATTTTAGAGTTGCTGTGGTAAGTTTTCCAGACTGTTCCATCGAAACTGGCTAATCCTCGTTTTGTTGCAAAATATTTAACTCCATCGCTATGAATGTATACGGCATGGATGTAATTATCGGGTAACGATTCCTCTTCAAATGGAACGGGATCCTTCTCACAACTACTGAAAAGAAATAATGTAAAAGTTAGGGTAATGAATATGTGCTTCATCTGATTAATATTTTCATGCAAAGGCGCAAAGAAAAAGTAAAATTAATAATTCTCCTGAGTGTCCATGTTTTTGTGATGGATGTTTCATTCCAATCTTATTGTTAATTTTTAAAAGTTTAGTCTCATTATTGTCGTTTATCTTCATGGTATTTAGCGATAATTGTCATCCTCATTCGCATGTCTCCGGTTTATTCCTTTCAATCAATAGATTGAACTTTTTGGGTTTCTCTGAAAGATCCTTTGGAAGAATTCCCGGACAGGCTGATAATATACATGCCTGGCTGGATGTTTTCTTCCTGAAAATTTAGCCGGATTTCCTGTTTCCCTGTAGGCAACGAACTGTTCAATACTTGTTTAATCTGTTTGCCATCCATTTGATAAATTTTCAGCAGGATATGAGTTGGTTCATCCAGTTCAAAAGCGATGGTCAGGTACTGATCAAACGGATTGGGATAGGTTTGCAGAGCGATGGAATAATTTTTAACCGGTTTTTCTGCAGATACGATTTTACCGGAGATCTGTTTTAGTTCAATGCCCTGTCCGGTGCCGAGGTTTTGGCTATACATTTTATTTTTTGGGTTATTCCAGTGTTCATGCACACCTAAGCTTTTGATTACTCCTTTGTTATCCGGATTATATTCAAACCCTTCCGGCCAGTTCTTGGGATCTGCTGCCTGATGCAGGTGATCATCCACTCCTTCCCAGTTTGGATAGGCTTCAGGCTGATTGATTCCATTGAATTCTTCCCGCAGGAAATCATAGCAAACCGATTCAAGTGCTACCTGGTCGAGTGACATAAAGATTGAACTGGTCCAATGGCCGTTAAATGGTTCCATATTCCATTTTCGTGGAGGTTTAACTTCGCTTTCGCTTCCTCCAAATAATCCTTCAACTATGAATAGCATGGTATTGGCTCCCAGGTTTTTATGTCCCATGATATCGACCATAACGCGATATTTTTTATAACCCGTATTTGATTGGTCGAGTCCGTTGTTTGAAGTAGAAACCAGTGCAGGGTGTAAATGACTGGCGCCATCACGACTGATGGATCCAAAATGGTTTTTGGTGCAGAGAGTAATCCCCGCTCTTACGTGTGATTTCAGGCAGGCCATATTGATCAGGTAGTCTGCCTCTTCCATCTCTTCGAACAGGCATTCTTCTGTTTCTTCCAGTATTTCTCCCTTGTCGGAATAGTGCATGACCGGGTTCAAAGCCGGCAGTATATATGTACGGTTGTGATTATCTGTTGTTTTGTCGGCATAATTAACATCCGGGAATGCGTTGTGCCAAATACGAAAATTGTGGTCATAGATATGAGCCATGGGATCACCAATGTAAATATTTTGTTGGGGTACGCCTGCGATATCGACAAGTTGCCGGAGAATATTCAGTACTACAAACGGACCGGTTTCAGTGGTCGCATAGTGGGTAGCGCGCCACGATGGTGATATCGTTCCACTTTCAGGCAGGGCAAACCCGTTGGCTTTTTCCTGTGCAGTCAGCAACCAGCTTGCTGTTCCCTGGTTTATTTTAATGAAGATTGTTTCGTTGGGATCATACCCTTTGTTGCCTCTGTAATTTCTTCGGTTATGTAAGGTGAAGAGGGAATCCCAGGCTGCTTTCAATGCAGTTGTTCCGGCAAGTTCGGTTATCGATTCTTCAACCATGCCCCTGATAATAACTGTGTCGTTGTTTTTATAATTCCAGAATGCATTTCCGGGAGTGTTATCGCAAGCAGCATTTGTTGCTTCAGGGTTCCATGCCCAAACTACTCTGCCGGGGAAGATACCTACACCCTTTCCTATGGGATTGTTCGACCCTTCGGGGGGTTCCTGGATGATGAAGGGCTTTGCCTGAACAATTTTTTGCGTGTGGAAAACGAAGAAAAATCCGGCAGAAATCAGGGCAAAAACAATCAACAGGGTAGCGCCGGCATAGTTTTTTTTCTGGAAAAGTGTTTTCGATTTTCTGAAAGCAGTAAATGCTGAAGTAAATGATAAGATATACAAAACGAACCCGGACATAAGGGGCGCTGCTGCCCGCATACATGGATAACCTGCACGAGATGGTTTGGGGATAACCCGGATTAAAAACCACACTGTAGCCAGAAATCCGGCAAAAAGAAGAACGGGTTTATATGGAATTTTTTTGATGAGATAATTCCGTGCATTATTTATTCTGTCAGCAAGTGAAAAGGATGGGCGATTCATTATTTTTTGAACTTTTTTGAAATGATCAAACTATTGCAACACCATAGAAAAAGCTGCCCTGACGGCAGGGCAGCTTTTGTCAGCATTACTTTATCTATTCGTCCTCAACATTTATCGTAATTGATTTTTTATCCTGTAGATAGTCTTTTGCCCAGTTTCCCGAGCTGGAAGCTACAACAGTAAAAACGTATTCTCCAGGGGAGTTATAAGCTGAAATGACCAGTGAATCAAGATCGGAGGAAAAAGGAGTGCCCAATCTGGTCGGATCACCTGCATCGTACGTGTTCTCCTCTGATGAACCTTTAAAGTACACCAAAAAATCACCCTGAACATGATCGAGGTAAATGGTAAAGGGTTTCCCTTTTTTCAAGGTATTGTTTTGCAAATTTGTTGTAAAATCTGCCGACGGGGTGATGGCATCTTCCTTGTTGCATCCAAAAGCAACCATCAACATGATGAGCGTAGATAGTATATATGTTCTCTTCATTTTTTTTATTTTAGATTTCAATAGTATTTGCATTTGATTACCATCCGGGATTTTGTTTCAGCTGCCCTTCATGTTTATTGATTTCGGAAATTGGAATGGGCAGGTATTCATGTTTTCCTTTGATAAAATAGGTGCCATAATCGTCAGTTCCTGTTTGTCTTCCCAGTATCTGTACCCAGTCAATTCCCCATTCAGGGTCAAAGCTCCAGCGAATTAAGTCGTGCCATCTCCAACCTTCCAGGGCCAGTTCCACATCTCTTTCGTGGATAATAGCTTCTTTTGTCAGAGCAGGCACATCAGGCATATCCACTCTTCTTCTCACGACATTCAGTGCATTCAATCCTTCTGTGGTGTTTTCATTTAACAGGTAGGTCACTTCAGCAAACATGAGCAGTACATCAGAATACCGGATCATGTTCCTGTTGATGGGGTCGTTTTTCGGGGCATCTTTTTCGTAATATACCGGGAAATAATATTTTTTTATTCCGAATCCTCTGGAGGGGTGGGTAGCCGGATATTGGATCAGACCCCTGGAATAGGCTATTCTTTTGTTGTGGATTCCACTTCGGTATGTTGTATTTTCGTATGGACTTCCTGTTCTGAAGTCAATTCTGTCGCCATCAAAAAACAGGGTAGCGTATGCTCGTGGGTCACGTTCGAATCCGTCGGGGGCCCCTTCTGTTTCATAGGCCATGAAGAGGTCGGGATGAGCTTCATGATTTCTGTAGCTTGACGGGTGGGCGGAGAAATAGTTGACATTTAAAGCTCCTGACCATTGCCAGCCGGGCAGGTGTCCGCTTGCAATACGTTCATCGCTGTATTGGATTTCCCAGACCGATTCGCGGTTATTTTCCGAAGGGTAGATGTTTTTTCCTGCGGGCAGATCGACATATGAAAAATTGCATAACACAGCATGGATGTAATCTTCACGGGTTTTCGGTTCTTTGGGTTGGATCAGTTCATACTGTCCTGAATTAATCATCTCCTTAAACATATCTTTAGCCAGTTGCAGATCATGGATATCTTCAGCACTTCCTTTTTTCCCTTTTCTGACATAATAATGGTAGTGCTTATATAGCATGGCTTTTCCGAACATGGCCTGAGCTGCACCCTTGGTGACCCGTCCTGCATCTTCGGGAGGATATTGCATCGGCAGATAATTATTCTGAATTCCGAAAAGAAAGTCTTCAGCAAGCAGGTCCCAGAATTCCTCAGGTTTGCCGTTAGTCAGGTTTCCAATTAAATCGGTTGGGATGGAATGTTCATCATAAAAAATGGGTTCATTATAGAGTGTTACCAGGTAAAACAAGTAAGTTCCGCGCAATGCCCTGGCTTGTGCCAGGTAATTGTTTCGCATGTCAGCTGGGAATCCTTCAATTTCGTCGCTTTCCTGGATTGCTTTTATGAATACATTGGTACGGTATAGTCCAAAATATAATGCACGCCAATTGGATGAAACGGATTCATTTGAGGCGTTGATGCTGATTTGATCCAGCCCTGTGGTCTCAAATAGTATCCGGTCATCGAATGAGTTAAATAAAAAGTGCCATTCTAATCCGAACATCCCGCGATCGGCCAGCGGTGGATACAAACTGTTTAATCCCATCCAGAAATCCTGTTGGGTTTTATAGAAGTTTTCAACTGTAAGTTGGTTTTTGTTTTCAGTTTCCAGAAAATCTTCGGAACAGGAAACAGAAAAAACCAGTAACAGGACGAAAAGTATTTTTGAAATTATTTTATTCATGATATCATCTTTTTAATCGTTATCTGTTAAAAGTCAACCTGAACACCGAAGGTTAAAGAACGAGGAACCGGATAGGTGCCATTATCGTTACCGGGCGTTAAAGGTCCGCTAATGGTTGGCGCTTCAGGATCCCTGCCTGAATAATCGGTTAAAGTTAATAAATTGGTTGCATTTACATATAGCCTTGCACGGGAAAGTCCGGTGCTGTCCAGAATCCATTTGGGAAGAGAGTATCCGACCTGTAGATCTTTTAATCTGAGGAAAGATCCGCTTTCCAGGAACCAGGTAGATGGCCGGTCATTTTGATTGGTATTGTTCATGTCAGCCCGGATATATTTTTCTGATGGCCTGTCGTCGCGATAATAATTCAGGGCATAATCACGGAGTTTGTTATGTCCCATATCCTGTGAAGAGAATCCTTCGATAGCAGCCCTTAGATGGTTGTAGACTTCAAAATTTTGCATGCCATAGAAAAACAGGGAGATGTCGAAATTATGATACCAGGCTTCCAGGTTCAGGCTGTAAACAAAATCAGGAACTGTTTTCCCGATAATCGTTCTGTCCAGGTCATTGATTGAGCCGTCATTATTCAGGTCTTTGAATTTCAGGTCGCCAGGACTTGGTTTTCCTGTTGCAGGTAAAGCATGCAGGTATTTTTCTTCTTCATTAAAATCTTCCTGTGTGATGATTCGTTCGGCTACATATCCATACATACTTCCAATGGTATGGCCCAGTGTTGTCAGGTTATTCCCCGAAAGAATATCCCCCGGAATATATTTAACTTCGTTTTTAATGGTTGTGATGTTTCCCGATATGGAATAATTGAATGCACCTTCCATTTTGCGGTAGGTACCAATGAATTCGAATCCTCGGTTTTGGATTTCTCCCAGATTGACCCAGGGGTCACCAGCTCCGGACACCCGGCCAAAGGCTGCTGACATGGGGATTTTAACCAACAGGTCGTTTTGGTTTTTGATATAATATTCAGCACTGAATTGAACTTTGTTGTTGAACATGTTTAGATCAACTCCAAAATTTAACATTTCGGCTGCCTCCCATTTAATAGATGGATTACCAAAACTGTGGACAACATTTAACGCAGGTAACATTCGTTGTTCCATTCCAAAGACAGGAGAGAATTGCGTGAAATTGTCGAGTAGTGATTGATATTGAAAGCTTCCTATTCCTGAGTTTCCGGTTTGTCCCCATCCAAAACGTAGTTTAAGCATGGATATTTCATCAATATCCTGTAAAAAGTCTTCATTCACTTTCCATGCACCTGATACCGAGGGAAAGGTTCCCCAACGGTTAGCCGGACCAAAACGGGAGTTTCCGTCGCGCCGGATACTTGCTGTGAGCAGGTATTTGCTGTCGTAGTCGTAAATTAACCTTCCCAGATAGGATTCGGAGGTAAATGGACTGAAATATCCCTGCACCTGGCGGCCTTCTTCGAATGACTGGCTGATCACATTCAACTGTTCATAAGGAAATCCGAGGGCTGTTGCATTGATTGAATTCCCTTCATTTTTCCGCACATGGTGAACAGCCGTTGCTGTGATGTTGTGTTTGTCAAACTGGTTACTGAAAGTGAGTTGATTTTCGAGTGAAAGGTTTATGTTTTCACTAAAACCTTCTGTCAATTCAGCCTGTGCTTTACTTCTCACACCCATATCGAATGCGGGGTACCATAATTTAGACCTATTAAAGCTTCCCTCCACTGCCGGAGTAATTTTATAAGTGAGCCATTTAACAGGTTTAATTTCCAGGTAAATACTAGCCAGTACATTATTGTTGAAATTCCGGTCATCGCCAATTTCCATGGGTCCTCTCGGATTGGGTTTATCATTGAATCCGGTATTCCCGACAATCTCCGTTGAACCGTCGGGCATCGTGTATTCATACGGTATTTGTGGTCCTTCAAAGCCCCCTTTATTGTTTTCATTAAACATACGCATCAAAGGGGAGTTGATTAAGGTGACCTGCCAGGCATTGCCCTCATAGGTAGTAGGGCTTTGAGAGATATTTCTGGTGATGCTTAATGTTTCCCCAATTTTAATATATTTTCCTATATTGAAATCGGAATTAGCCCGCAGTCCGAAACGGTTGGCACCTGAAGCAAGTAATATACCCTTTTCATTTGAATTGTTTAGTGAAATGGAATAATTGGAGTCGTCTCCTCCGCCTGAGATCCGGATATAGTGGTTGTTTGCCATTCCCAGCCGTGTTACTTCATCCTGCCATTTCGTGCCTTCCTGCCATCCCTCTCCGAAATACCATTGTCTGAAATGATCGTCGTAAGATACCGGAACAGCAATGTTATTCTCTTCAAGCAGAGTAGTATAAAATTCGGAATACTCATTGGCATTCATTACTTCAAATTGCTGCGGCACCCTGTTCAATGAAAAATAGCTGGATAGAGAAACTTTTGGTTTTCCTTTTTCTCCTCTTTTAGTCGTGATAATAATTACCCCGTTCGCACCATCGGCTCCATAAATAGCTGCTGCAGAGGCATCTTTTAATATTTGAATAGATTCTATGTCAGTCGGATTCAGGTTTCCAAGTCCGCCAGTAATCACTCCGTCAATTACATAAATGGGATTGGGATTCTGGTTTATGGATCCAATCCCTCTAATTCTGATCTGTGCGCTGCTTCCCGGGCTTCCTGATTGTGAAACCATTACTCCCGGAGCCCGGCCTTGTAATGCCTTGGTGAAATTACTGGCAGGAATCCGGTTCAGCTCTTCGGAATCAACCACTGCTACGGATCCGGTCAGGTCTGTTTTTTTTACCGTACCATAGCCAATGACAACCATCTCTGAAAGCAGTACATCGCTTTCCTGCAGCTGAACATGGATTACTGTTCGTCCTCCAATGGGTATTTCCTGATTTTCAAAACCTACAAATGAAATAAGCAAGTCTTCCTGTAACCCGGGAACCTGGATGGAAAAATTTCCATCTACATCTGTCACCGTTCCTATGGAAGTACCTTTGATAACAACCGTTGCTCCAACTAAGGCTTCACCAGAGGAAGCATCTGTAACCGACCCGGTGACAGTTTGCTGTCCGTATATTGCGGCTCCTTGAAGCATGATTGCCAAAAACAGCAACAGTATCTTCAATTTAAGTCCTTTTTTCATAGTTATAGTATTCATTATTAATCATTTTTTTGCCAAACATATTTTTAAGTTTTTGCTAAGCTTTTTTTGCTGAATCCTAATTTCCTTGTTTTGTTTGTTGAATGGATTTATATGATCGTAAAGGAATTGTTCGGATGCAAAAAATGCACGTGCATCAGATCATCCTTCCCTGTTATTTTTACACACATTTCCCGGGCAATTTTTTTCATATAAAAATGGAGGCAAATTTGAGTTTGGTTTACTTCTCCCGGGTTACACCGTATGGTTGAAAATGGGTTGAATTCCTATAAAACACAGGCTATCTTGGTTTAGATAGCCTGTGTTTTAAATTATTAATATTTAACTATTTTGGTTGTTTTCAGCTCTTTATTGACGCGAACGAGGTAAATCCCTTTCTGCATTTCCTGGATAGAGAGCTTGTTCACGTTTTTCGCTGTTTTCATGCGAACACCTAAAACGCTGTATATTTCAAGATCAACAGGCTGGCCGCCTCTAACGTATAGTATTCCATCGTGTACATAAACATTGGTTTTCGGTGGAGTTTTTAAACTATTTGTGCTGGTACCGAAGTCCAGGGTGAGGAGTCCGCTGTAATAGTTTGAAGCGTATCCGTTATTTTTGTCGGCTGACCAGAAGTATTCCACGTTGGCATCATCTTTTTTCGCGCATGATTTCACATCGAAAGCAAATGTTTCACCCACTTTGAGTGCATTTCTTTCACCTGCCAGGTTGGATGGATCTTTTGGGTAGGAGAGTGCACCATCGAGTGACATCACAAGTACTGCCCGGATCACCCCGTCGGTTTCATCCCAGAAGTGATCTGCATCGAGCATGGCTTCCAAGCCGGCTTCATTGGCTCCCCAGTTTCCTTCGTAATAATCTTTGAAGTCTCGTTTGGTCACTCCCATTGAACCTGCATACTCAGTAACGAATCCGTTGTCAAACACTGCTTTCCCGCCACCAAGTTCAACGGATCTTGCATAGGCCATATTTTGATATGCCACCACCAGGTCTTTTTCGCTAAAGGTTTTATCGGCAGTGCTGTCGGATGCTGCAGCAAAGGTGGGTTCATGGCGCAACGGACTGGTAGGCTGGGCCATAATTTCAAATTTTCTCGAAGTGGCATCGGCCAGTCCGTTCGTATCGAAGTACTTCAACAGCAGATAGAAATTGGCTCCGTCGTGAACTGCTTTCCAGGATGCACCAAAGGTTGCATCTCCATCCAGGTCAAACAGGTCTCCACCATCCACATTGGTTGGATTGGCCACCAGGTTTTCTTCACCCAGCAAATCCCAGGTAGCGTCGAAAGAAGCCACATCGGAAACCGGAGTCCAGGATGACGGTGCTTTGAAAACTGTCACTTCAGGGTTGTTGTAGGGCTGGGAGGCATAGCCGGTAACATCCGGATAGTCAGGTTCAGCTGGCCAGTTTACCCAGGAAACCCCGTGAATGATAAAATCTGCTGCAGGTTCTTCTCCAATAGCTGTCGGGGACAGGGTGAGATGCCCGCTGTAATAGTTTGAAGCGTATCCGTTATTTTTGTCGGCTGACCAGAAGTATTCCACGTTGGCATCATCTTTTTTCGCGCATGATTTCACATCGAAAGCAAATGTTTCACCCACTTTGAGTGCATTTCTTTCACCTGCCAGGTTGGATGGATCTTTTGGGTAGGAGAGTGCACCATCGAGTGACATCACAAGTACTGCCCGGATCACCCCGTCGGTTTCATCCCAGAAGTGATCTGCATCGAGCATGGCTTCCAAGCCGGCTTCATTGGCTCCCCAGTTTCCTTCGTAATAATCTTTGAAGTCTCGTTTGGTCACTCCCATTGAACCTGCATACTCAGTAACGAATCCGTTGTCAAACACTGCTTTCCCGCCACCAAGTTCAACGGATCTTGCATAGGCCATATTTTGATATGCCACCACCAGGTCTTTTTCGCTAAAGGTTTTATCGGCAGTGCTGTCGGATGCTGCAGCAAAGGTGGGTTCATGGCGCAACGGACTGGTAGGCTGGGCCATAATTTCAAATTTTCTCGAAGTGGCATCGGCCAGTCCGTTCGTATCGAAGTACTTCAACAGCAGATAGAAATTGGCTCCGTCGTGAACTGCTTTCCAGGATGCACCAAAGGTTGCATCTCCATCCAGGTCAAACAGGTCTCCACCATCCACATTGGTTGGATTGGCCACCAGGTTTTCTTCACCCAGCAAATCCCAGGTAGCGTCGAAAGAAGCCACATCGGAAACCGGAGTCCAGGATGACGGTGCTTTGAAAACTGTCACTTCAGGGTTGTTGTAGGGCTGGGAGGCATAGCCGGTAACATCCGGATAGTCAGGTTCAGCTGGCCAGTTTACCCAGGAAACCCCGTGAATGGTCTGTGCATAGGACCAAAATGTAAAAACAGTCAGAATGAATAATAAGGAAAATTTTCTCATAATAATTAGTTTTTAGTTGTTAAATATTATTTCTCTTAGAAACGAGATGCACACCGAACTAAAAACCCTGTATAAGGAACCGGAAAATTAATGAAGATTTTTTGTGACACCCCCAATAGGCATTGGGATTATCCCAAATAAATGGACAGAAGGGGAAGAAGGATCTGTGGAATATAATCTTTCAGGTATTTTCTTAACGAAAGGAGAGCTTTAGCCATGTGCATTTCAACTGTTTTTACTGAAAGACCCATAATTTCAGCAATTTCATTGTTCTTTTTTTCTTCGTACCTTTTAAGCATAAACGTTGCTTTCTGCTGCGGAGGTAACCGGTCAATTCCTTCTTTAATTTTTTTCCCTAAATCACTGATCATGAGAAGGTCGGAGGGTAGTTCGATTCCTGTGTTGTGAATGATTCCAACTTCCTTCTTCCCCGGATGATCTTCCAGTAATACAATTTTTTTGTTCTTACGTAAATAGTTGAGTGAATTTTTGCAAACGGCATGAAATAAATAAGATTTTAGCGAAATTGTTATATCTAGTTTTTTCCGTTTTTCCCAAATGTTGAAAAATGTTTCAGATACAATGTCCTCTGCCAAATCGTTGCGTGAAAGATAACGCCTGGCATAATGGCAAAGGGGTACATAATACTCTTTGAACAGATGGATATACATCGCTTCATCCCCTTGCCTGAGTCTTGTAATTATTTCCTGTTCCTCTTTATTCATAAAGGTAGTGCGAATATACAATTTTTTAAAAATCTGTTGATGTGAAACCGATATTTCCTTCGTTATGATGCTACACTCAGAATAACGGTTTCTGGCTGTTCAGTGCTAAAAGACAATGCTCATTAGCTTAAATATTAATTAAGCTTATAGAATGAATAATCAGGAATACTTTCAAAAAATTATCTTTGCCATTCAATAGCAGTCGAAATACAGAAAGATTCACTTTGATTGTTTTATGATCCGAAATACTTTTATAATTATCAAAAAAATACATCATGTTACCAAAAATAGATCCAACAACAACGAATGCCTGGGAGAAACTGGAAGATTATTATTTTGGTTTTGAAGGCAAACATATGAAGGAACTTTTCGAAAAGGATGCCAGTCGTTTTGACAAGTATTCGCTAAAATTTGAAGATATTCTTCTTGATTTTTCGAAGAATATCATGGATGATCAGGTGCGTAGCTTGCTTGTTGAGCTGGCTCACGAGTGTCAGCTTGAGGATGCCATCGAAAAAATGTTTTCCGGAGAAAGAATTAATGAGACCGAGAACCGGGCTGTTTTACATATAGCCTTGCGTAACCGGGGCCATTCGCCCATTTTTGTTGATGGTCATGATGTGATGCCTGCAGTGAATGCTGTACTTCTCCAGATGAAGTCTTTTTCTGAAGAGGTGATTTCCGGGAAGTGGAAGGGTTTTACAGGGAAATCAATAACTGACATAGTGAATATAGGCATTGGTGGTTCTGATTTGGGTCCGCTTATGGTGACTGAGGCTCTTAAGCCTTATAAAACAAAACTCAACCTGCATTTTGTTTCTAATATTGATGGGACTCATATCGTTGAGACCTTGAAAAAAGTAGATCCGGAAACCACTCTATTTATTGTAGCATCCAAAACATTTACTACTCAGGAAACGATGACCAATGCGAATACAGCACGCGAATGGTTTTTAGATACAGCAAAGGATACAGGTTTTGTGAAGAATCACTTTGTTGCTGTATCAACGAATGAAACTGAGGTAGCGCATTTTGGTATTGATATTAAAAACATGTTTCGTTTTTGGGATTGGGTTGGTGGCAGGTATTCACTTTGGTCAGCCATTGGGCTTCCAATAGTTCTGGGCGTTGGTTACGAGAATTACATTCAGCTATTGGAAGGTGCACACGCCATGGACAGGCATTTCCGGAACACTGAACTCGATAAAAACATTCCTGTAATTCTGGCTCTTATAGGGATATGGTATACTAATTTTTTTGGATCTGAAACAGAGGCTATTCTTCCCTACGACCAGTATATGCACCGGTTTGCTGCCTATTTTCAGCAAGGGAATATGGAGAGTAACGGGAAGTATGTTGACCGGCAGGGAAATGTGGTTGAATACCAGACTGGCCCGATCATTTGGGGAGAGCCGGGAACGAATGGTCAGCATGCTTTTTACCAGTTGATTCATCAGGGAACTAAACTTATTCCCTGTGATTTCATCGCTGCAGCCAAAAGTCATAACCCTGTTGGCGATCATCATGTCAAGCTGCTTGCCAATTTTTTTGCTCAAACAGAGGCATTAATGGTGGGTAAAACGGAAGAACAGGTTGTTACTGAGTTGAAAGCATCTGGTAAAACGGAAGAACAAATTGATGCGTTAATGCCATTCAAGGTTTTCCCCGGCAATGTACCTACGAATTCTATTCTGGTGAAGAAGTTAACCCCACGTTCGCTAGGATCACTTATTGCCATGTACGAACACAAAATATTTGTTCAGGGGGTGATTTGGAATATTTACAGTTTTGATCAATGGGGTGTGGAGTTAGGCAAACAGCTGGCCAATGCCATTCTTCCTGAATTGCCAGGTGAAGTATCGGTTGCCGGCCACGATTCCTCTACCAACGGCCTGATCAACGCCTGGAAGGCGATGCGAAAGTAGCCGACACTCTGTTTTTCGATGGAAGAGATTCTCTTTAAAGGTTATGATCACCGGCTTAGGAAAGCCGGTGATTTTTAATTCGGCTCATGGCTTCGATGGTGCTGTTTCGGTCGGCAAAGGCGGAGAAACGGAAATATCCTTCACCGGCAGGACCAAATCCCGATCCGGGTGTTCCAACCACATTGATTTCATGAAGCAGGATGTCGAAAAAGTCCCAGGAAGGCATGTCGTTTTTTGTTTTTACCCAGATGTAGGGGGCATTCATCCCTCCAAAAACTTCGTAGCCAGCTGCGGAAAGACTTTCTTTCATAATCCGCGCATTTTCAAGATAGTAGGTGATAACTTCAGCAACCTCTTTCTTGCCCTGTTCTGTATAGATCGCTGCTGCAGCTTTTTGAACCGGATACGATACCCCATTGAATTTCGTAGAATGTCGACGGTTCCAGAGTGATTTAACCGAATGGGCTTTCCCTGTTGAATCATAAGCTTTCAGTTCTTCCGGGATGATCGTAAAAGCACATCGCGTACCGGTAAAACCGGCAGTTTTGGAAAAACTCCTGAACTCAATGGCTACTTCCTTTGCACCCTCAATTTCGTAAATGGAATGTGGAATCCCTTCTTCAGTAATAAAAGCCTCGTATGCTGCATCGTACAAAATGATGCTTTTGTTTTTACGTGCATAGTCCACCCATTTTTTTAACTCTTCTTTGGTGGCTACTGTGCCGGTTGGATTGTTTGGATAACAAAGGAAAATTAAGTCAGGTGTTTCTGCTGGCAGATCGGGAATAAAACCATTTTTTCGGGTGCAGGGCATATAAATAATTCCCTCGTAATATCCTGAATTATAATTGCCGGTTTTTCCTGCCATAACAGTTGTATCGGCATAAACCGGGTATACCGGGTCGCAAATAGCTATTTTATTGTTGTGGCCAAAAATTTCCTGGATGTTTCCGGTATCACATTTTGAACCATCGGAGATGAAAATATCTGCTGCTGATATATCAATGCTTTTGCTCAGGTAATCATTTTTTGCAATCGCTTCGCGTAAGAAGCCATACCCCTGTTCAGGGCCATACCCCCTGAATGTGTTTGCTTGAGCCATTTCGTCCACTCCCTCATGAAATGCCTGGATCACACTTGGCACCAGCGGCCGGGTAACGTCTCCGATACCCATTTTAATTACTTTTTTACCGGGGTGAGATGCCATGTAATCGTTCACCCTTCTTCCTATTTCCGGGAAAAGATATCCTGCCTGAAGCTTCAGGTAATTTTCATTAATTTTTGCCATGTTATTATTGTATTTGATCTTTCCTGTATATACATGCAAAGTTAAAAATAAATTGAAGGGTAAAGAATTCGTTGAACTATTCCAGGGAAAATTGATTGATGTTTAATACTTTTGTAAAATTAAATACGTATGATGCAAAATTTCTTTGTTAAATCTCATGGATTGGGGAATGATTATATTGTGTTAAATCAGAATGAACTAGGTTTTGACTTGACAGAGCGTACAATTCGTAAAATTTGTGACGTTCATTTTGGTATTGGATCTGACGGGATCCTGCTAAAAGTTCCCAGTTATAACGCGAACTTTGGGTTACGCATTTTGAATCCTGATGGTTCGGAGGCTGAAAAGAGCGGAAACGGGTTGCGCATTTTTGCTAAGTATTTGTTTGATTATCAGTTTTCTAAATCGAGAAAGTTTACGATTGAAACACCTGGTGGACTGGTTCAGGCGGAGATTATTTTGGAAAAAAACGGAAAAGCAAAAGCGGTAAAGGTAGATATGGGCAAGGCAGTTTTTTCTTCCCCACTTATACCCGTGAAAAGTGAAAACCCTGAATGTATGGGTGAAATACTGCATTTGGAATACCGTGATTACCTGATTCATTGTGTTTCGTTAGGCAATCCGCATTGCGTTATTCTGACAGAAGAATTAGATGAAAAGGAGGTAAAAATTTTTGGTCCCCAAATTGAAACAAATTCGTTTTTTCCCAACCGGATTAATGTACAGTTTGCGAAAGTAGTTTCCCCAACTGAGGTGGAAGTAATGATTTGGGAACGTGGCGCCGGATGGACGCTGGCATCGGGAAGCTCGGCCTGTGCTGTTGCTGCTGTCGCTGTTAAAAAAGGACTTACCCAAAAGGTTCTGACCATAAAAATGCCGGGAGGCGACTTAAAAATTGAAACCGATGAATTTTGGAACATGAGAATGACCGGAGATGTTTGTGAAATTGCCAGTGGCGTATTGAGCCACGAGCTGGTGAATGATCTTATTTGAACAAACAGATTTATTAATTCTCCACTAAATATACGTGATTAATATTAATTCATGATTACAAGTAGTAATCAGGTTGTAAATTTGTAATGAATCAAAAGTATTTATAAAATTATGGCAGAGAAATACATCCCGTTTTTAAAAGAGGAAATAGAAAAAGTAATTGAACAATATCCGACTCCTTTTCACCTATACGATGAAAAGGCTATTCGTGAGAATGCCCGCAGGTTTAAAAAGGCTTTTGGGTGGAATGAGGGATTCAAAGAATATTTTGCCATAAAAGCAACTCCAAACCCTTATCTGATGAAAATTTTGAAGGAGGAGGGTTTTGGTGTCGACTGCAGTTCCGAGGTAGAGCTGGAACTGGCGCGCAGGGTTGGCATGAGGGGGGAGGAGATCATGCTCACCTCCAATGATACACCTGCTTCGGAGTTTCATGCTGCGAAACAACTGGGTGCCATTATTAACCTTGACGATATCTCTCATATAGACTACCTCGAAAAGAATGCAGGATTGCCTGAAACCATTTGTATGCGCTATAATCCAGGCGATTTGAAACAGGGAAATCTGATTATCGGTCATCCGGAGGATTCGAAATATGGTTTTACCCACGAACAAATTATTGAAGGGTACCGTCTATTGAAAAACAAGGGAGTTAAAGAGTTCGGCGTGCATACGATGGTGGCATCAAATGAATTGGATCCTGATTATTTTATCGAGACGGCCGATGTACTTTTCAATCTAATTGTTGAAGTACACCAAAAAGCGGGTGTAAAAATTCGTTTTGCCAATTTGGGCGGTGGAGTTGGCATTCCCTATAAACCTGGTCAGAAACCTGTGGATTTGGAGTATGTGAGTGCGGGGATTAGAAAGTTATACGAGGAGAAAATCTTCGGCAATGGGCTGGCTCCATTAAAAATATTTTTTGAGCTGGGACGTGCTATAACAGGTCCTTATGGATATCTGGTGGCTCAGGTACTCCACATCAAAAAAACCTACAAAAATTTTGCCGGCCTCGATGCCAGTATGGCTAACCTGATGCGGCCAGGGATGTACGGTGCATACCATCATATTACTGTTTTGGGAAAGGAGAATGAACCTCGAAACCGGAAATACGATGTCACAGGTTCCTTATGCGAGAATAATGATAAGTTTGCCATCGACCGGATGCTCCCTGAAATTGAACCTGGAGATGTGGTGGTAATACACGATGCCGGTGCTCATGGCCATGCTATGGGATTTAACTACAACGGAAAGTTGAGGTCAGCCGAGTTGCTGCTGAGGGAAAATGGTGAGATCGTGCAGATACGCAGAGCTGAAACCGCAGAGGATTATTTTGCCACTCTTGATTTTAAGAGTTTAAAAGATTTTAAAGCATAGAATACAGCCTTTTTTGTATTTTCGATGCATGAAAATCGGATTTGATGCTAAACGGGCATTTCTCAATTCTTCAGGACTGGGGATATACAGCCGGAATACTTTGAATGCACTTCATCGTTATTTCCCGGAATATGAATATGTCTTATTTACTCCACAGATTACTGATCGGTTGTTTCAGGATTATCGACAGTTTAGTGTCGTTTCTCCCCAAAACCTTGTAGCAAAAAAAATGCATTCGTTTTGGCGAAGTCTTTTTCTGGTCCCCCATTTGAAACAACTAAAAATTGAAGTATTTCATGGTTTGAGTAATGAATTACCTAAAGGAATACTTAATAGTAATGTTCTTTCGGTGGTTACTATCCACGATCTTATTTTTATGCGTTACCCTGAATTCTATCATTCCATTGACCGAAAAATATATTTTAAGAAGATTAAATATGCATGCCATGTCGCAGACAGGATAATAGCAATCAGCTTGCAGACCAAACATGACATTGAAACCTTTTTTCATGTTCCTCCAGGGAAAATTGAACTGATTTATCAACCTGTATCTTCTGTTTTTTTTAAAAAGCAGGATACTGAAGCCATACGTAAAAAGTATAACCTGCCAAATCAATTTATTCTTGCAGTAGGAACACTGGAACCCCGAAAAAACCAGCTGGCCTTATTGCAAGCTGTTCATTCGGCAAATATAAAAATTCCGGTTGTTTTTGTGGGGAAACAAAATGCTTCCTATCTGTCAGAAATAAAACAGTTTGTCGATACCTGGAAAATGGAGGATCAGGTGGTCTGTTTAACCGGTTTGCCGGAAGCAGATTTGGCTGGTATTTATCAGTGTGCATTGCTATCGGTATATATTTCTGTTTTTGAGGGATTCGGATTACCAGTTGTTGAGGCCATGGCAAGTGGTTGTCCTGTGCTTACTTCATCGGTTTCTGTACTTCCTGAAACAGCCGGTGAAGCCGCTTTATTGTGCCATCCCGGCAATATCAGTGAAATTGCCAGGAGTTTAGTGTTGCTCACTGAGAATAAGGAGTTAAGATGTGATTTGATTCAAAAGGGATTTGCCCGGGCTGAACATTTTCATCCAAAGAACTATGCGAAAAATTTGATTTCTTTGTACGAAAAAATGAGAAAAGGAAAAAATGCAAAATGATCTGAAAAAAGCGGTTGATGTGTTGAAACGCGGGGGGGTAATTTTGTATCCTACTGATACCATTTGGGGAATTGGTTGCGATGCAACTAATCCGGAAGCTATTGACCGGATTTATAAGATTAAAAAGCGTGAGGACAGCAAAAGCATGTTGGTATTGCTGGAAAATCCTGCTTTTTTGGAACGTTATGTGAATGAGGTTCCTGAAATTGCGTGGGATTTAGTAGAAATCAGTGACACACCGCTGACTGTAATTTACCCCGGAGCAAAAAATTTTCCATCCCGACTGATAGCAGAAGATGGAAGCATCGGGATCCGCATTACCAAAGAAGAGTTTACGGTTAAACTCCTTCAACATTTTCGCCGTCCCGTTGTTTCCACCTCTGCTAATATCAGTGGCCAAAAGTCACCTTCACTTTTCAGTGAAATTTCTGAAGATATCAAAAATCAGGTCGATTATATTGTCAGGTACCGGCAGGACGATCTATCCCCTGCTTCTCCATCCGGTATAATTAAACTTTGGCCTGGTGGAAGGATTGATATCATCCGGAAATAAACAGTTTAATTTTTCTTTTCTTTCAAAATATCCCTGATCTCTGTAAGTAACGTTTCCTCTTTGGAAGGAGCTGGTGGTGGAGCAGGTTTCTCTGCTTCTTTTTTCTTAAGCTTATTGAAAGCCTTAATCACCATGAAAATGGACAGAGCAACAAGCAGGAAGTCGATTACTGTGTTAATGAAAGTTCCATAACGGATGGATACTTCTGCAATAGCTGGGGTGATTACTGTGTCGCCTTCCATAATTGCAACCGTTGCTTGTTTTAAAACAACCCGCATGTTGTTGAAATCACGATACCCCAATAACAATCCGATAGGTGGCATGATTACATCGTTAACAAACGAGGTGACAATTTTCCCAAAGGCGCCGCCAATAATCACGGCAACAGCCAGGTCGAGCACGTTACCTTTCATGGCAAAACTTTTGAATTCCTTTAGCATTCCCATAATAAATGATTTTAGTTAAAGTTTGTTTTAGTTCCCTCGCACCTAACAGGTATAACCATACCTGAGTAAAAAGGAATGGGAAATTTAAGGAATATAATTCACATTCATCTCATTTTTTGTCATAGTTTTTTATGATCCCTGATTCTGATATATTGGTGTCAACCTGCGGATTGCTTGTATATCTTACTAATCCTGACTCTACAACTATGGCTTTTCAGGCAGTAATGACGGAAGGATTTGCTGAACGTTACATTTTTGGTAGAACTTTTTGTGATTTAAACTGTCTGTTGAGGAACAGCCGGGTATAATCCGGATGACTTTCATTCAGTCAGCCCCTCAGGAAGTCGAAGCTGGATGATTTTATTTTTTTCGTCGAGGTTCATCAGGAAATCATTGTTATATGGAACCAGGATTTCTCTGTTTTTTGTATGAATTGTAAGAACAATATTTCCGGAATAGTCATCGATTGATTCGATCACACCAATCTCTTCAGAAAATTCATTGATAATCATGAAATTTAGAAATCGGTTGAATGAAGAGTCATCCGGTTTGTCAGTGATTTCGTGCAAATAAAGATACACCGGGTTGTTTACCAGCCGATTGGCATATTTCTCTGTCGTCACCCAATCGAAAGTTATCCGTGCTGAATGGGCTGATTTAAACCGGACACCCTCTTCAGCCAAAAAGAATGGTACCAGGAGTCCATCGATTTCCAGAAAGAATCGATTGGTTTCAGCAACTGAATTTTCGAAATGTGGATCATATTCCAGTACCAGTTCACCGCGGATCCCATGGGTTTTCCGGATGAAACCAATTTTTTTGCAATCACTCTTTGGTATTGTTTCCATGGTGTAAATATACATAAATCAAAGTATCGGTTGTTCAAACTGTTTGCGACTTTTATGGGTCTTTTGGAAATAGCCATTCCCTATGTTCCGGTATAAAAAAAGCTGCCCCGGTATGGAGACAGCTTATTATTGTGTATAAAAAACTTTTGATTAAGAGACTGTTTTAAATTTATCCATTTATTCTATTTTTCGTCTTTTTCACTCATACTACTGCAAAATTTCCTTACATAGCTATGGCTATTCGCGTCAATTTTGCCTTATCTGAGCAAAAAACAGATTAAAATATTTCTAAAAACAAGATCAAAACAATCTCTAAGATTCTGCGCCCTGTTCTTTTGGTGCTTCTTCGTTTTCAGCCGGCTTTTCTTCCACTGCTTCTTTTGCTTCATCTACAGTAGATTCTTCTACTGCATTTACACTTTCTTCTACTGCATCTACAGCTTCTTCTTCAGCTTTAGCAGCAGCAGCTTCGGCAGCCAGTTCCGCATTTTTTGCTGCAATGGCAGCTTCCTTAGCTTCACGTAGTTTGGTTTCAGCTTCTAACTGTTTTTTGACAGCTGCATTCTCCTCACCGGCCAGGCGGTCACGCTTAGCCTGTATCTGAGCATCTTTTTCAGTCAGCCATTTTTCCAGTTTTTTTTCAGCTTCCTCTTCCGTGAAAGCTCCTTTTTTAACTCCACCCATCAGGTGTTTTTTGTAGAGAACTCCCTTGTAAGACAAAATTGCCTTCATGGTTTCGGTAGGTTGGGCGCCTTTTACAAGCCAGTCGTAAGCTTTGTCAAAATCGAGATCTATCGTAGCAGGATTTGTATTCGGATTATACGAGCCAATCCGTTCAATGTACCTGCCATCTCGTGGCGCCCTGCTATCAGCTACCACAATGTGGTAGTAAGCATAACGTTTGCGGCCGTGCCGCGCTAATCTCATTTTTACTGGCATAATGCTATCATACTTTTTTAAAATGTGGGCGCAAAGATAGCATAAAAATCTGTTCAAGAAATGGATGTGAAGAATTTTTTACTTCTATTTAGGAATTAATCCATGTAAAAATGGATACCGGACGGTTAGACGATTGATGGTTGAAACGGGAGCTTATTTTTTAACAATTTTTATTACGTGTTCTCCTGCCTACAAAGGTTCTTTGGTTGCCAGTTCTTCATTATAAAACAATTTTTTCTCATGAGTAATACCCCAATATTGAATCAACCTGGCCCGGTTTTCAGATTCTTTGTAATCGAATGTATTAGCCCACGACATGACAAAACAATCTTTTGGAATGGGAACAATACTGTCATTTGATACTGCCATTTTTTGCAGAGCATCTCTTTCACACCGGTTTTTATTTATTCCGTCCAAATCAACTAATGAATACATCAACAGGATGGTTGCCAGGAAAGCTGTATAGTATTTTTTACTTTTCCCGTTTAATTGTTGAAGGACATAGTATGCTGTCAAACCGAAATAATATATGAGTGCGGCGGTTATGGGCATAAAAGTGTCGTAACGGATTATTCTGGTCCGGTATGGTCGATATCCTCCCAAAGGTAACAGTAGAATGAAAATCAGAGCAAAAATTCCTATCCACCTAATGCAGTGGATCAGCTTTGTCCCCTCAGGTGATCTCTGTTTTTTTATGAAGTAAATATTTATCCCAATAATCAGCAGCAGGAAAGGAAAACCCAGGGAATGAAATAATTGTGAAAATAACCCATAAGGGAGTCTGGAATATCTTTCAGCTATGGGTATTGTATCGGTTTGGTAGTTGGAATCATAAAATGTGCCTAAAAAGAGGGAATACAAACTCATCATAGTCAATGGAACCAGCAAGATGTAAAATGATAATGGAATATTTTTCAAAAATGGAATGATCCCTTTTTTCTTATAGGTGAAAAAGTAATTTATAAAAATGAGAAAAGAGGCAATTATAGATATGGCAGGAATTAAAGGTCCACTGAATGGTAAAATAACAATGAGAGGAGTAAGAGTAAAATAATGAATAGTTCTGAATTTCCTGTTATTCATGATATTATGAAAGAAGGGTAAAAAGAAGAGCATGAATAAAACGAGAGGTAAAGCATAGAAGAAGGTGTAGGCGATTGACTTGTCAACGATACCCATCCTGCTCCAATAGCCATAAACCTGAAACAACGGAATAATAAGAGCGCTGCTCAGAATGAATTTTTTATGAAACAGGTGGTTTGACCCACTGATCAGGGCCGCTATGACATAAATGAATAGTGCCTGGACGACAATTTTTAGAAGTGCACAGGCTAAATACACAGAAGAAACAGGATCTGTGAATGTTTGAAGCCAGAGGGGGACATTTTTAAAGTACTTTGAAAGCATGAAATGGGAGAAAAACCGGTTGGGATTGACATGTTTCTCTCCGGTTTTCAGAGCCTGCCATCCCAGTGGATCATCGAAGATTTGTTCGATTATTTCATTCGGCAACACTCCTCCGTCGATATCCCCATACAAGGGTGAATGATAGTATTGTATGAAGGAAAAAATAAGATGACTGGCAATGAATAGGATCATTGCTATGAAAAGATGGTGTTCTGTTTTTTTTGATTGCATCCTGATTAAATGGTTTGATCTCTAAGATATTCACCTCACTTCATTGTCTGCTTAAAAGGTGTTTCCCTCGTTATAATTGTTTATTTCTAAAGTATTCGACAGCATTCGCAAGCGTATTTCGGCAGCATTTGTCATTTATTAATTATGCACGTTTCATTTTATACGATTTGGATTTTTTTTCACAAAATCGTTCCAGTTTTTGTATTCGTTATTTTTTTGTGGTTTATCCATCTGGATAAAATGGCAAATGGCTACCGCCACAGCGTCGGTGGCATCCAGTGCCTGGTCGAGGTCAGTCAGGTTGTAAACTTTTTGTAAAAAGTACTTCACCTGTTCTTTGGAGGCTCTGCCCATACCGGTGATTGCCTGTTTTACCAGCAGGGGAGCATATTCCTGAATAGGCACTGAATAGTGAAGTGCTGCTGCCATAATTACTCCTTGTCCGCGTCCTAGTTTCAGCATGGACTGCACATTTTTACCATAAAAAGGAGCTTCAATAGCCATCACATCGGGTCGGTATTCATCGATGAGGTGCAATGCCCGTTCGTGCAGGTGTTTCAATCGTTGGTAATGATCATCAAACTTCCCCGGAACCATGGTTCCCATATGTATGATCACCGGATGGTTATTCCTGATTTCAATCAATCCATAACCGGTAACCGTTGTTCCAGGGTCGATGCCCAATATTTTTAGTGGTTTTTTATTCATTTCAGCTTTTGTTCCTTTCATCGAGCCGTTGTGTTAAAATGCCGGCAACGATTAAAATCAATCCGATAAAGGTAGTGATGAATAGGGTTTCTTTCAAAATAAAACGAATGAAAATGAGAGATAGAAAGGGAGTGAGAAAAACTAAATTTCCAATTTTTGCATTGTTGACACTCCATTTCATGGCATTCATCCAGAAAATGTAAGTAATGCCTATTTCGAAAACACCAATATAGATGGCAGCCATCATTCCGATTCCCGGCTTGATCCTAAAGTCGGAGAATAGCCAGACTGCTACTGCCAGAAAAATTAGTCCGATGAGAAAGCTGAGAAAGAGTTTCACTACGCTGTCTCTGTTATCGCGTACATTCAGGATCCAGTATAATGCCCAGATAACGGAACTGCCCACTGCCAGAATTACTCCGGTAAGGTCTGTGTCCTGAAATCCGTTTACTCCTCCCTGTGAAGAGATGGTTACCATGCCGGCAAAACTGATAAAAAGACCGACAATGCTCCATTTCCCGATCTTTTGGCCCAGCAGGGGTACTGAAAGCAGGCTTAGCACAACCGGCCATACCATATTTAGTGGCTGGGCCAACTGGGCAGGTAACAGGGAATAAGCTTTGAAGAGAATCAGGTAATAGATCAGCGGATTGAAAAATCCCAGGAGCATAGAGTAAAGCCACTGACCGGATGACTGGCTCACAATCTGTTTTGTTTTGCCCTGAAATGTAAGAATAGCGAAGAGGACTACAACGGATGTGGCAGATGCAAAAAAGATGAGCTGGATGTGATCCAGTTCATTTAGTCCTATTTTAAAGGCGGTCGCAACAGTAGACCACAGCAGAACCGATAATCCGGCGAACAGGTATGCCCGGTTAGTTGATTTCATCTGGAATGACAATTCCACGAAAGAACGGTTCTTCTTTTAACTCCTGGGAATCAGGATAAGCTTCGCGGAGTTCTCTGAATTTATCCCTGGACTCTTCAGTGAAAACACTTCCCGGATGTTTGGTCAGCATTTCCCGGTAGAGTTCTTTGGCTTTCTCTTTTTCATCCAGGTGATAGTTATAAAGTTCAGCCAGCATGAAAAGGGCATCGTCGGCCAGGAGACCGGAATGATAGTTCTCGGTAATTTCCCGAAGGTATCCGGCAGCCTGTGTGTAGTTGTTTTGGTCTATTGCAATTTTCGCTTTCCGGAAAAGAATTTTATCGGTTAGTGAGTGAGATGGAAAAGCTTCTGCTATGGAATCGAGTGTTGCCATAGCTTTGGTGTCCTGGTTTCTGAAGAATAGATAATCGGCCCGGGCAAACAATTCCAAAGGAATGGCGGTTGTATCCAGGTTCAGGTTATTTCCAATAAGCATGGAAAGTTCCAGAGCATCATTGGCTGTGAGTTTTGATGTACTTGCCTTCAGAACGTCGAGTTGAGCTTTAGCCCAGCTAAAATTTCCCATAAAGTATGCCAGTTTTGCTTTTTTAAGTTTTACCTCATCGCCCAGCGCATTGTTTTTGTTTACATCAATGGCCTGGGAGTATAGCAAGGTCGCTTCCCACTGATCGCCGGAGTACAGGTAAATATCAGCCAATCCCGTTTTCAGCATGCCCGTTTCTTCGGCCCGGAGCCTGGGGATTGTGAGGCTTTTTTCCAGCAAATCAATTGCTTTCTCCGGATCATTCAGATAAAATGTCAACAGATGGGCATAATCTAATCTTAGGCTGATTGTGCCTTCATGCATTCCCAACATTTCCAGACTTTGTTCGAATTGGCCAGCCAGTAACTGACCCTCTGAAGGATTATCCTGATCCATGTTTGTAAAATGCAGAAAGGATGCATGAACATTCTTTACATACGCCTGCATGAAAAAAGGTGAGTTTTCTCCTTTTTCAACCAGGTAATGGAAAGCACGTTTTGCATCATCGTACATTTCATTGTTCAGGGCAATTTGTCCCAGTTGGAATATTTGAGGATCCTCCTCCCCGGTTCTGCGATCGAGGGCGATTAGTTGCCTGAGTGCCCCGGCAAACTGTTTTTCCTGGAGAAAAAACCAGATAAGCAGTCGGTTATATCCTGTGATGTTTGGTTCTGCCTGGACGCGTTTAAGAACCTGCTTGCGAAACTCATCGCGTAATTCATTATCCACATCGATGCGTAATGCAGAGGCAAGGGTACTTTCTACCCGTCGCAGATGTTTTTCATCCTGGCGTATTAAATGGAGGTATTCTTCCATCATCTGTTCATAATCATGTAAATACAAATAGATCCGGGCCAGTTCATAATTAAACTGTTCCTGTGGAATCACTTCTCTTCCCTTTAGGTAAACCTTTTTTGCCCATTCGTATTCCTGCCAGTTTACAAAAGCAGAAGCCGCAGTCAGGTAGTTCCCTTTGTTTGCCGGAATCAACTGAATGGCCTCTTCATATTTTTTTTCAGCTTCTTTATCTTTTTTTTGTGCTTTTAATAAATACCCGTAATGGATGATGAAATCAACATGTGAACGTCGTTTTTTTAATTCATTTTTTATTTGTTCTTCAGCTTCCTCAAATTGTTGAAGTTCAATCATGGATTGAATGTAAAGTCTGAAATAATTGCTGTTTTTCGACAGGTTATAAACCTCCAGCAACAGTGGAGCAGCTTTCTCATATTCGGCTGCACTATAATAGGCATTGGCCAGTCGTGAGGTAGTTTGAATTTCATTTTGCGGGGTTTGTCCCTGCGCTGCAAATAAACTACAGATTAGAAATATGATAAATAAAAATTGTTTCATGGATGCAATACTACAAAAATAACTTGAAATCCAGAATCTGCTTTTCTTATGATATTTTGGTATTTGACTTTAAAATTTAATTTTGCATGGAAAAGTGTAAAGAGATGTCACACGACTTAAGCGATCGGCAGCGTTTGCCGCGATGGATGAAGATGAATATGCCCAAAGGGGAGAAGTATTCACAGGTTAAGAACCTGGTTGAAAAGCATGGTTTGCATACGATTTGTGCCAGTGGCAATTGTCCTAATATGGGTGAATGCTGGAACCGGGGAACAGCAACATTTATGATTCTGGGGGATATTTGCACCCGCAATTGTAAATTTTGTGCCGTAAAAGGAGGGAAACCACTTCCTCCTGATCCGGATGAGCCGGCTAAGCTTGCTGAATCGGTGCGTATCATGGAGTTGAAGCATTGTGTAATTACATCGGTTGACCGGGATGACCTGGATGATCAGGGGGCAGGGATATGGGCAAGGACTATTCTGGAAGTGAAACGTGTAAACCCGGGGATTCGCATGGAAGTACTTATTCCTGATTTCAGGGGAGAAAAAGAACTGATCAGACAGGTCATTGATGCCGGTCCTGATGTAATCTCCCATAACCTGGAAACAGTGGAGCGGCTTACACCGGTCATTCGTTCAGCAGCAAAATACCGCAGAAGCCTCGAAGTATTAAGTTTTATTGCTCAAAACTTTCCTATTGCCAAGTCAGGAATCATGCTGGGTCTCGGGGAAAAATATGAAGAAGTACTGCAAACTATGGATGACCTGCTTCTTGCGGGTTGCAAGGTGATGACCATTGGACAATATCTGGCTCCTACGGCTGGTCATCTGCCGGTGGCTGAGTATATAAAGCCTGAACAGTTTGATGCATACCGGAAAATTGGTCTGGAAAAAGGTTTTTCATTTGTGGAAAGTTCCCCATTGGTGAGAAGTTCTTACAGGGCCGAAGAACATGTGAAAGCCTGAAATTTTCCTACAGGTTGTTTCAGAGACTGTTTTAAATTTATCCATTTATTCTATTTTGCGTCTTTTTCACTCATACTGCTGCAAAATTTCCTTAAATAGCCATGGCTATTCGCGTCCATTTTGCCTTGTCTGAGCAAAAAACAGATCAAAATATTTCTAAAAAACAAAATCAAAACAGTCTCTCATTTTTTTTCATTTGGAGTATTTTGCCCAAAGTTTATTAGAGATGACCCGGATTGCCACAGAGAATATGAATTTGGGTAGTTGATTTAGGGATATTGGTTTTCAATAAATAGCTGAATTTTAAGATACAGAATATTTTTATTTCCTTCTTGGTTTGTTTAAAAACAATATTTATCTTTGCAGGCCTTAATTTAAAATGAACAACGGGTGGATTGCAGCTTTGGAATGCAACCATTCAGCAAATTAAAATCAGAGAAAAATGAAGAAAGGAATACATCCGGAAAATTACAGATTAGTTGCCTTCAGGGATATGTCCAACGGGGAAACTTTTCTTACCAAGTCAACAGTGGAAACAAAAGAAACTGTAGAAATTGACGGAACAGATTATCCATTGTATAAGCTTGAAATTTCCAACACTTCTCATCCGTTTTATACCGGTAAGGTGAAACTGGTTGATACTGCTGGTCGTGTGGATAAATTCATGAGCCGCTATGGAAAACATATGGAAAAAAGAAAAAAGTAAATCAGGAAACTGATTCTGCATAAGCTCCGGAATTACGGAGCTTTTTTTTTGCCCGTCACCCACAATTTCACCATTTTTGAAATTTCAGTGAACCACTTAAGGGGTACTTTCGTTTGTATGAGTGGCACGACTATTGTTTTTTAGCCAGGAGATATTAAATAATCAACAAATTATGACAAGATGTCATAATATAAAAGATAAGCATGAGGAAATTTAAAAACTCAGGATTTAGAAATTTATTACTTAGTGGTATAATGCAGAACGATTCAGATTTTATACCGATTATTGCTGACGGAGATGATTCAGATTTAAAAAATTTAGAGATTCCTGACATGCTTCCTATTTTGCCTTTACGCAATACCGTTCTTTTCCCGGGTGTTGTTTTGCCTATCAATGTAGGACGGAAGAAATCACTTCAGCTGGTTCAGGATGTTTATCGGGGAAGCCGTTTGTTGGGAACTCTTGCCCAGAAGGATTATACTATTGATGATCCATCAACAGAAGATCTCTTTTCGGTGGGAAC
>JAQVON010000039.1 GCA_028702595.1 Mariniphaga sp.
AGTGCAGCATACCGTTGGAAAAAGCTGCAGATGACCGGGAGTTTGCAGCAGATATCCAATTTGGATAATGATCCCTTACCTGCTGTTACCAGTGAAGATTATACGATAGTAAAGCTTCGGTTTGCCTATCCTGTAAACAAGAACGTCAAGTTGTTTGTGAGCGGAGAAAACCTGTTGAATGAGGAGTATCAGGTAAACCGGTATTATTCCATGCCGGGAACAACTGTTTTTACTGGTATTCAGATAGGATTTTAAAAAGTATTCATGTGTTGCTCATGGACGGGGATGGGAACCAGGCAGGTTTTGCAGGTGGAAAATAGGAGGTTCAGGTTTTCTTGCTCCGTTTTATGCTCAACGGTTACCTGTTTTCGAGTTCATTGCGGAAGGAGGTTCTGACGCAGCGAAAGCCAACATAAGATTTAGCTGTGTCCTGGTATTCGAATGACCGGGTTGAAGTACGGATGAAGTATGCCATATCCTTCCATGAGCCTCCCCGTATGACTTTTCTTTTCATTACAGGAGGATCATCCGGCCGTGCATCATATTCCAGTTCCGGGTTCAGATCGTTCATGATATCATAGGCTCCTTCGTAAAATGCGCTGCTGGTCCATTCAGCCACATTTCCAGCCATATCGAACAATCCAAAATTATTGGCATCAAACTGTCCGACTTTCATAGTGGTGGCGTTGGTGGGGCTGTCGGCAACATAATTGCCGCGAAGTGGCTTAAAGTTGGCAACAAAACAACCTGCTGAATTTCTTGTGTAATAATTTCCCCAGGGGTACATCGTGTTGTCCTGACCACCTTTTGCTGCCAGTTCCCACTCAGTTTCGGTGGGAAGCCGGTAATCATGAGCAGGTGTCTCATTGAGTCGTTTACTGTAATCTCTTTTTTGATTACTTCTCCAGTTGCAGAAAGCCCGGGCTTGTTTCCAGGTTACACCAACAACAGGGTAGTCGTCAAATGCTACGTGAGAAAAATATTTTAAGGTATAGGGATCATTGTAATTGTAAGTAAAATCGCGCACCCAGCAGAGGGTATCCGGGTAAACAGGTATCATCTCATGCATCATGAATGAACTTCTGTTGGCAATAGGCAATGTTTCCCCCAGCTGGTTAACAACTGTACCTTCGTACTGACTGGTTTCAAAATTATAGCTGTTCTTGCGTCGTGCAGCTTGTTTGTAATCGACCCAGTAGTACTCATAGATCAGTTTCCGGGTATCTATTTCATCTTTGAAGGCAAATCTTTCCTGATCAGGAAGGTATAAGTCTTGCAGGGCCAGCCTGAAATCAGGGTTTCCCCATTCAATTTCTTCTTTCCAGTCTAATGTTGGATTATCCAGGGGAACACCCTGGGCATTTTCTGTGATTACAAAATCCGAGTAAGTCTGCCCCAGCATTCTTCGTGCGATAGAGTCGCGTACCCAGTATACAAACTGACGGTATTCATTATTTGTTATTTCTGTGTCATCCATCCAGAACGATTCAACAGACACTCTTTTTGATTTCGTCCCAATGATCTTTGCTTCATCGTCTGATGGACCTATTACATAAGACCCTCGTGGAATAATAGTCATTCCAAAAGGGGTCGGTTCGAACCAGTCTTTCGACTTTCGTTCACCACCTGGAAGATAGCGTGCTATTTCGTTTTTGCATGAATGGAAAAGCAATGCAGCAGAAAGGGCGATATATATGAATGCTTTTCTCATTCATTTTTTAATATTCCCAAAGGTCTTGTTCAAAATCGAAAATTTGATCTTCAATCCGTTTGGACTCGAGCATCGCTTCTTTTCCACTTAAATATGAACTGATCTGCCTGTTGTTGTAAACATTTGATTCACTCACAATATAACTGTTGAAGAATCTTTTGATGAACAGATCGTCGAACGACATGGATTGCGCTTCGTTGTATGGATTTATTGCTTTGTTTGTTGCTAAAAGTCCGCGTACATGTGGATAATATACCCAAAATACTTTTTGACGCTGAACCTGATTTGTGGGGTCATTTTCGCGCACAAACTCACGAATAGGGCATATGCCAATGATTCTTACATTCAGGGTGGATGATTGTTTGTCGAAATACCATTCTTCTTTTAGCATGTATTGTTTAATCTCGCCAGGCCGGATTTCACCCTGTATGGTAACCATTTTTGTTTCGCCGGTATCAAAGTCAACTGTTTCCTGTGTAGTTTCTTCTGCTCCAAACGCTTCCTGCACCTGCTCATAAGTCATGTGTATTTTAAAGTCATCATCCAGCCGCGCATCATAGGGCGTAATTTCCTGGTTTTTTATCCCTTCAAGAAGCAGGTTAATCAGACTTTTTCTGCCATCGACTGAAGTTGTTGGATAATACAAAGGCAGATTCATCTTCTCCCGCAGATCAACAATACGCCAAATTTTTTTCGACCAGAAAACGTCTGATTCCCTTACCGTTGGCAAAGGCATGGGCTTTTTCTGAGACATGTCGGTTGTTGGAAATGCTCCGTTGATAATTTGTGATTCTGCTTTCTGCCATGTCAGGATCAGAAAAGCTATCATGATGCCCAAATAAAACACTATCTTTCTCATAATTTATTGAATTTTTAAAGAAATTGGATCGAGATCGCGGGTTGAACCATCGTCTCCTGTTGCTTTAATATTTGCTATGTATATTATACTATTTGGATTGAGTATTCTGAATTGCTCTTTTTGGTCATTTGTAAAACGATTGGATTCACTGGGCCAGATGTTGGTATATCCTCCGGGGCCCAAAACCTGAATGTTGAATTGAGTCACGGTATACTTAAAGTCAAAATCAAAATCCTCAAGTACAGCCAACACTCCTTCTTCAGCCAGCAGGCGTTCCTTTCGAATACTCCCTCCTGACATTCCTGCTACCTGTGCCACCGGATCGGGAACCCTCTTAACACGCCACTTGGTTGTGCCTAACAACCGTTTTTCTCCTCCAATATTCGCATGTACTGATACTGTGGTACGACGCCCCTGTTCGTCCAGTTCACTGGGGTTGATAATAAATGAATCCCCCCTTTTTATTACTGTACCATTTGTCATGGTAACCTCAAGGTTTTCTTTGGGAATCCCTCCGGCACCCACATCAAAAGGATTATCAAGTCCCCGGTAAAACAGGTTCATCCGGGTAGCCGACATGGTAACGTTGGGTTGGGTAACCTGGTATTCCTGCCGGAATGGATATTCTTTGATTATTCCTGCTGGAGTTTTGTATTTTATAAGACCGCTCCAACTAAAAATGCCGGGCTCTGAAGTTTTTATCCTGTAAGTTGCAATCCCGTCCTGGACAGCGACCGGACGATTATTAATAATGATTTCCGGTTGCTGGGTTGTATCTTCAGCAGCAAGAAATACCTGTGCAAAGTATTCATCGCCCTGTAATACAACATTGGAATTGGGTATAACGCGTGCTCCAAGTTTATTGAAAAGGAATGCTCCGGCATCAATCTGACCAAAAAGGTAATTGATGATATTGGTTTCAGCATTTTTCACATCAATTTGAATTTTCGAAAGCAATGTTAGTACCGCTGCCAGTGGTTTATCGAGAAACCGTTCTGCTTCCCACGATTTATTTTCACCTCCTTCACGCAGGCTTACCCGGGGATCTGATGTGTCAAGAGAACTGATAATGGTTTGCTTCAGGCTTTTATCGTTTTCATCTACCAGACTTAGTAAAGTTTCCCTGAAAGAAATAATCCTCTCTTTTAATTCTGTCCCCTCTTTTTGAGTAATCATATATTCCGAAGGAATGTTTAATTCATCTGCCCGGGTCAGAATCAGGGTATCTCCTTTTTCAGTAACTAAATAGAAGTCGCTCGATAATAGAGGATTATTGATGTCTGCGAGTTTGAATCCGGATCTTCTGACCAATTCTTCTTTAATGCCTGAGATGTAACGAAGCAGGGTGT
Organism: Mariniphaga sp.; assembly: GCA_028702595.1. Classification (GTDB taxonomy): domain Bacteria; phylum Bacteroidota; class Bacteroidia; order Bacteroidales; family Prolixibacteraceae; genus Mariniphaga. Next base: position 3,920 of record JAQVON010000039.1, read on the forward strand.
CCGTTTTTATTTTTACCTGGTCGGCCTTTCCCTTCCATTCTTTAACCTTTATCTCATTTTCAGCATATGCCTGATCAAACCTTGCATAGACCTGTGCATTTTTCATGTCCACTGCCTTAAGTGTTTCCAGAAGGCTGTAGTCCACAACCTTAAATGACTCAAGTACCTCAGCTGCCACATTTAAAGCTAACATGGCAGTGAGTACAATGTACATCATGTTTATCATTTTTTGTCGCGGAGTTTCCGGACAATTTTTTGCACCCATAATTCAGTTACTTCTTTTGTATTATTTTTTGTAACTCATAGCACCCAACATATTCCCGTAAATGGTATTGAGTGATTCCAAGTGTTGATTGAGCTGCTCGGCATTATCCTTGTATTTTTTTAATTCGGAAGCCGATGATGCCAGGGTTTCATTCATCTGGGCCATATCCCTGTTGAATTTCTGGTTGGCCTCAAACTGAGCCATGGCATATTTCAACTGCGATTCAAAATTTTGATTCAGTGCCTGAATGTTTTGATTTAACTTTTCAAGATTCCCGGAATACATCTTCGAGTTTTCACCTATATTTTTGAACTCCGATGTCATAGAAAAAGTTATGCTGTTCACTGATTCAGCAAGTTTCTTCCCCGATTCGGAAAGTTTGGATGAAAACTCTTCACTGCTTTTATGCAATTTATCTACTGCATTTTTTCCTACTTCCGAAAATTGGTCGGAAGAAAATGCATAAGATTTTACCATTTTATCAACTGAAGCATGGACCGTTTCATTTACCTGTTGATTGATATTTGCCAGTTTGTTCATCGATTCTGAAGCCGAATTCATATTTCGGATGAAACTGTCGGTAGCCACTGTAGCCGATGATATATCACTGATTCCCCGTGCAGCAACCGTTAAATCGCTAAGACTTTTGCCTACTTTATCTAATAAATCGGGAGAGAGGTTTGCCGCAGAAAGCAATTGCTGGAGTCCTCCCTCTTTCTCTGGGAGGGATATATCTGTATCCAGCATGGCGTCATCACGCAATTCCGGGTACACTTTTGACCATTCGTATGACTCCATTGGAGGTTCAAAGGCAGAAAGAAAAAATATGATGGCTTCGGTTACCAATCCTACGGTCAGTAACAAGCCTCCATATTGCCAATGCTGGAGTTTAAACAGTGCTCCGAGCATGACAATTGAGGCTCCCCAGCCATAAACAAAACCCATTATGATTTTCCACCTTTTTGTATTAAACACTTCACCGATACTCATTATATTGCCGTTAAAGATTTGTTAATCCTATTAATTAAATTCATCACCAAAAGTTGACCGGACGCACCGAAATCCGATATATGACTTGGTTGTGTCCTGATATTCAAAGCTTCGTGTTGATACCTGGATGAAATAGTTTATATCTTTCCAAGAACCGCCACGAATTACTTTTCTTTTCATGACGGGAGGATCATCGGGTTTTGCATTGTAGGTAAAAGTTGGGTTCAGGTCGCTGAAATAGCTGTATCCGGCTTCATCGTATGCCGTTTCAGTCCATTCGGCAACATTACCTGCCATATCATAAATGCCATGTTCATTGGGATCATAGCTGCCCACCTTCATGGTGGCTATCCCTCCGTCATCCACATAATTTCCCCGCAAAGGTTTGAAATTAGCGAGGAATACACCATTTTCATCACGAGCATAGTAGCCACCCCATGGATACATCGAAAAATCTTTCCCTCCCCGGGCAGCATACTCCCATTCCACTTCTGTAGGAAGCCGGTAGGCCTGCATGGCAGGTTGTTGTTTTGAGTTGAGAAAATCCGTCTGAATTTTTGTTCTCCAATGACAAAAAGCTAAAGCTTGTTTCCAGGTGACACCTACCACCGGATACTCATCAAACCCGGGATGCCAGAAATACCTGGTAGTCCATGGTTCGTTATATGAATAAGTGAAATCGCGGATCCAAACGAGAGTATCCGGGTAAACATATACCTGATCACTCATAATAAAGTCGGAACGGTTTTCTATTGGTCTAAGCTCACCACTTATGTCGTACACATTTCCTTCGTAACGCTGGGTTTCGAAATTATATCTGTTGGCTCTCCGGGCAGCCTGATGCAGATCAATCCACCAGTATTCAAAAATCAGTTTTCTGGGATCGATTTCCTTTTTGCTAAAAAATCGTTCATTTTCAGGGATATACATGTCCTGTAATGCCATTTGATAATCTGGATCATTCCAGTCAATTTTTTCGCGCCAGTTGATAACAGGAGGGTCAATAGGGGTGCCGTTTCTGTCTTCTGTGATCAGGAATTCAGGGTATTGCATTCCAAGCATTTTTCGGGCAATGGAATCTTTTACCCAATCAACAAACTGCCGGTATTCATTGTTGGTGATTTCGGTGTCATCGATCCAAAATGCATCCTGTGAAACGGTTTTTGACGGGATACCTGCCATGGCCGGATCCTGGTCACTGGGACCAATATTAAAACTTCCCCTTCTTACATAAACCATCCCATAGGGTTGCCTTTCACGCCATTTTGGCCTGTTCTGTACCCCGGTCAATTCTCCATTCCCTGAAGGATTACAGCCTGTTAGACTGAATAGTGTAGCGAGTATTAATCCTATTAAAAGCAGTTTTTTCATAGCTCAAATATATGGCTTTCTTTATAAAAATCTTATACTTTTATATTTCTGGTTGCGGTTTCGCTCCAGATTTACTGAATAACTTACAAAAATTTCATGCGACGCAAAACTGTAATACCCAATGGCTGAGGTGACTAAATCAAACGAGTATCCAACCCGTAATCCATTTGCCAATTCAAGGCCCATAAGCAAAGCAATTGCATCGTTTATCCGGTAGGATAATCCTCCCCAGAATTTTCCGTCATATACCAGATTTGTGTTCAAATCCAACTGCCATCCGGCAAGATCAGATTTATATAAGAACGATGGTCGCAACTCAAATAACGGATCGGCCAGTTTAATATTGTATCCTCCCATGAAATAATAATGCCTTACCATATAGGTAGTTGCCATCTCATCAAAGCGGATAAAAGCCTGATTTAGATGAGTTACCGATATTCCTGCATAATATTGGTTTGAAGAGAGGTAAGCTCCAAGACCTAAATCCAATGCTAACTGACTCACTTCACCCTGGGGTAACAGATCGTCTCCCGAGCCATCTGAATCCCTCTCCTCCAACACATCATCCGATCCTCTCCAGGATTCTCCATCCAGGTTTATCCCCTTGTTTAATGCCCCAAGTGACAGGCCAATACCTAAATTGCCAATGGCTAAAGGTATTTTGTAAGCATAATTGGCATTAATGGTAATATCTTCATAAAATCCCACCTGGTCACTCACTATATTTAAACCTAATCCACCCGGTGACCCCAATACATTAACCGCAGCATCAAAGCTAAAAACCAAGGTTTTTGCCGTACCGGAAAATCCAGCCCATTGATAACGGTTTAAAATGATGCCGCTTAACGCATTCTCAGCTCCGGCAAAACCTGGATTCACTCCTAACTTGTAAAACATGTTATTCGTGAACTGAGGATCTTGCTGGCTGTAGGCAACCAAATTTATAAACAAGAGCAAATATAAACAAGAAATAATTTTTTTCATCTGATTAAAATAGTAAATTTTTATGGGTATCCCCGATATTCATCGGGAAAACTCTTGTTATTTTAATCATTCCCCATTGTTGCATGTTTCGACGTATTCGATTATTACTCCTTAATAGATGCAGCATAAATTCTTTTTCAATACAGGATAAAGAAATAAAAAATTGCAATCTGTTACAAACTTCTGTTTACCTGGTATGCAAAAAACGTAAGTATTTTTTTATTATTTTAATAAGTGATCCAATTTTTGAACAAATTTTAGCCACCGACCTGGGATCTCATCTGAGGCGGCCAGCCTGTATTCCTCTTCAGAACAAGCTATTTCAATACATTCTCCCTTTAAAGATTTCACTTCAAACCACCAACGATTTGTTTCCTGATCATGCAAAAATACCAGAGCCTGTTCCAACCCGTCAATTTCTACCTTGTAAAGTATTCGCTTCCCAGATGGTTTTCTTTGCGATACTCCTTCCAGAAAATACCAGATTATTTCAGCGGCCAGCCTGGGTGTTTGCCCATCTGTCTGATGTTCCCTGATCGCTCCAAACAACCCAAAAACACTAAGGTTTTGACTTAATCCTGCATATCGGGCAAGTAAACATGCATCTTCACCGAACAACCCATTGGGATTGTTTTGACACGTTCCCGGAGCATCACTGTTTCTGATTGCACCCATATCAAAAGTGATAAAGCTGGTGGAGCGCATGATTAATTCTGCTTTTTGAAAATTCTCCCGTAGCTGGCCCAGCCGGATATGTTCCCCAAAACCTGCAACTTTATCCATCAAAACTTCTCCTACCAAATGATTTTGGTATCCAACCAGACTGAATTGAAAAAGGTGTGGATGGTTTTTAAAAACCTGTGACAGGTAATTGGTGGAATTTGTTTTTTCAACCCCTTTTTTTATATCCAAACGCGCATCAACGGCTGTTAGCCAAAAAAAGCGATCATTCGTAAAGGCTTCACAAATCCCAATGGTTAATTCCTGGCTTCCCCCAATAACCACAGTAATAATATCTGCTTCACGAAGGTATTCAATAACATCGCGTAGCGCTAAAAAGGTTCCTTTATGGGTGGTCGCCGGTTTCAGGTTTCCCAGATCCGAAATATTCAACTTCTTTTCGATAAGGCCAAGGGAGTATAAACTCGATCTGATTTTGTTGGGAATCGCGTATTCATCTTTAAAATATTCACCGTTGGAATACGGAACACCCAAAATTACAACATCAGGTTTTTTTAGCTGGCTCCCGCTGAATTTTTCGCTTGTCTTTTTTATCATGGAACCGAATGAATATCTGCCCCAGAGATCCCGGTCAGATTTTAACCGGGAAAAATCAACCGGCACAAAATATTCAGATAGATCCATTAGTGTCAAATCGTGTAAGATGTAGTTATTTGTGTAAAAAATTCTTAATCCTTAGGATTCAAGTATGGCAAAAATAAAGGCAAATAATGGATTATTTGCCTTTATCTGCTTATTTCTTTTTCCTGGTACGCTTTAATTTGGAATCGGGAGTACTGCTGATGATTTTTTTGCAATCCTCGAGTGTGAGTTCTTCTGCATTCATTTTCCCAGGGATTTTGTAATTTTTCTTTTGAAAGGTAATGTATGGTCCCCACCTGCCATTTAATACTTTTATGTCGGGGTCTTCTTCAAATAATCTGATGACTGCCTTTCGGTCTTTTTCTCTTTTTGCCTCTATCAGTTCAATGGCTCTGTCTATTTTGATACTGTAAGGATCATCTTCTTTTCCGAGGGAGACAAATTTATTGTCGTGCCTGACATAGGGTCCAAACCGGCCGATGCTTGCTGTTACTTTTTTCTCTTCATATTCACCCAGGTTACGTGGCAGTTTAAACAGATCCAGCGTTTCTTCCAATGAAATGGTCTCGAGTCGTTGATCTGCCCTGAGGCTTGCAAACTGAGGCTTGCTGTCGTTCTCTTCTGATGAGGCATCTCCCAACTGGGCCACCGGACCATAACGACCTATTTTAACCGATACCTGTTTTCCCGTTTTGGGATCATTACCGAGTATCCGTTCCCCTTTTGTACGCTCAGAATTTTTTAAAACTTTATCCACCTGGTTGTGAAATGGTTTGTAAAAGTGATCGATCATCTCATTCCATATTTTTTCTCCTCCGGCTATGTCATCAAATTCTTTTTCAACATTTGCTGTAAAGTTGTAATCCATGATTTGCTCAAAGTTTTCCATGAGAAAATCATTCACAACCATTCCAATATCTGACGGGAAAAGTTTTGATTTTTCAGTACCAGTTATTTCTGTTTTGGCCTGTTCTGTTATTTTATTTTTTTTCAGGGTAATCACATCAAATGGTCGTTCAGTACCTGTCCTGTCTTCTTTGATCACATAATTTCTGTTCTGGATGGTTGTGATCGTGGGCGCATAGGTTGACGGCCTGCCAATGCCCAGTTCTTCAAGTTTTTTTACAAGTGATGCTTCAGTATACCGGGGAGGCCTTTGTGAGAAACGTTGGGTAGCCATAATGGATTCAGCCTGAAGGAGATCGTTTACATGAAGAGGAGGAATGATCTCCTGACCTGAAGTAGTATTTCCGTTCTCCTCGTCGGTTGATTCCATATAAACCTTTAGAAACCCGTCAAAAATGATCACTTCACCTGAAGCTGTGAATAGTTCAGAAGCTGTGGATACACCTATGGTAACTGTTGTTCTTTCCAGTTTAGCATCGGCCATTTGAGATGCCATGGTGCGTTTCCAAATGAGTTCGTACAGCCTTTGTTCCTGTGACGAACCTTCTACTGTTTCCTGATCCATATAGGTGGGCCTGATGGCTTCATGAGCCTCCTGTGCTCCCTTTGTTTTTGTTTTGTACTTTCTTAACTTCAGGTATTTTTCTCCATGAAGATCGAGAATTTTTTGTTTGGTTGTATTTATAGCCAGCCCCGATAAGTTAACCGAATCGGTACGCATATAGGTGATGAACCCGTGTTCATAGAGTCGCTGGGCAACTGCCATCGTTTGAGCAACACTGAATCCTAGTTTCCGACTGGCTTCCTGTTGAAGGGTTGATGTTATGAAGGGTTGTGCCGGAGAACGTTTCGCTGGTTTTTTGGTTACACTGGCGACAGAAAAATCAGCATGTTGACATTTCTCCAAAAATGCATAAGCTTCCTTCCGGGAGGAGAATTTCTGATTCAACTCAGCTTTTAGCTGTCCGGTGACACCGTTTTCCCCAGGTGTATGAAAAATTCCGGTAACACGATACCAGGTTTCAGTTTTGAAGTTGATGATTTCTCGTTCGCGTTCCACAATCAAACGGACAGCAACCGATTGCACTCGTCCGGCCGATAGCGCAGGCTTTACTTTTTTCCATAATACCGGCGATATCTCAAACCCTACAATCCGGTCAAGCACCCTGCGGGCTTGCTGGGCATTGACCAGATTTTCATCAATCGACCTGGGATTTTGAATGGCATGCAGTATTGCTTCCTTGGTAATTTCATGAAAAACAATGCGCTTTGTCTTCTCCTCATCCAATTTCAAAACTTCTTTCAAATGCCAGGCAATGGCCTCTCCTTCACGGTCCTCATCAGAGGCTAACCAAACCATTTTGGCTGCTTTCGCCCACTTTTTCAACTCAGCTACAATCTTTTTCTTATCGGGGGTAATTTCATATTTCGGTTGATAATTTTTCTCCACATCAATACCAAAATCTTTTTTTTGTAAATCCCGTATGTGTCCCATACATGAAGTAACGGCAAAATCCTTACCGAGGAATTTCTCAATCGTCTTTGCCTTTGCTGGTGACTCAACTATTACAAGGTTTTCCTGCATATTCTATACTTTCTTTATTGAAAAATTTTGTGCAAATTAACAAAAATCATCCGCTAACTTCAAAATTTATTTTACTTAACATTTCTCTACTCGTTTGAAAATGATTAAATTGTTTTATAAAATTGTCCAAATTTATTTTGGAGTTCCCTGAATCTTAATTGTTACGACAGGATAAACATGTATCTTTGTCGTTCTAATTTATTGTGCATTACATGGCCAGAGATGAAAAGAATAAGGTGAAACGATCAGGACAGAATCAATTACGAATGATGAATGACGAAAATACCTTAGATAATATACAATTTGAATGAGATGAGAAAATACATTATTTGGTTTTGGTCTATATTCCTATTGGGTATTACATTTGTTGCCCTTTTATTTATTTTAATTGCTAATGGATACCTGGGTGTAATGCCTGCTTTTGAAGAGTTGGAAAATCCTCCCAATATTCTGGCTTCCGAAATTTTCTCAGACGATGGGAAGGTGCTGGATAAATATTTTATATATGAGAATCGTACGTTTGTTCATTATAACAATTTGCCTCCGCATCTGATTGATGCATTGATTGCAACCGAAGATGTACGGTTTTTTAAGCATTCAGGAATTGATCTGCGTGGCTTGGCTCGTGTTTTTAAGGGCATCCTTACCGGCAATACCAGCTCCGGAGGTGGAAGTACAATCAGTCAGCAACTGGCAAAAATGCTTTTCCCCAGAGAAGATCTGTCGGGGCCACTGGACCTGGTGCTACGTAAATTTAAGGAGTGGGTCATTGCTGTAAAACTGGAACGAAGCTATACAAAGGAAGAAATTATTTTAATGTACCTGAATAAGTACGATTTTCTGAACCTGGCGGTTGGAATAAAATCAGCTGCCGGGGTTTATTTTAGTTTGGCTCCTGATTCACTTCATCTGCACCAGGCAGCTATGCTGGTTGGAATGGCAAAAAATTCCTCATTATACAATCCAATTCGTCGGCCGGAACTGGTTTTGCAACGACGAAATATCGTGTTGAATCAAATGGCTAAATATGGTTATCTTTCAAAAGCTGAACGAGATTCCATCAAGCAACTACCTCTGGACCTGAACTATAATAAAGTCGATTATAAAAGTGGGCCAGCTCCTTATCTGCGTGAGTACTTAAGGCTTACCCTAACTGCCCAAAAACCTGTAAAGAAAAATTATGCTTCACTTCAAAAATTCAGGGAAGACTCCATCGACTGGGAAACAGATCCCTTATATGGCTGGTGTAATAAAAACAGGAAACCTGACGGCCAAAATTATGACTTGTATACCGACGGATTACGCATTTTTACTACAATCGATTCCCGGATGCAACAGTATGCTGTTGAATCGGTAGAATACCACCTGAAAAATAATCTTCAGCCGGAATTCGACGGTGGAATGAAATACCTGAATAATCCGCCGTTTGCTAATAATATGACCCCTGACCAGGTGGAGGACCTGCTCAATCGGGAGATCAGACGAAGTGAACGATACCGGGTACTAAAAAACCAGGGAAAGAGTTACCAGGAAATTAAAGAAAATTTTAATCAGCCGGTTGATATGACCGTTTTTTCATGGAAGGGAGAAATAGACACTACCCTGACTCCCATGGATTCGATCAAATGGTATCTGCGCTTTTTCAGAACCTCCTTTATGGCCATGGAAACCCACTCCGGGAAAGTAAAAGCTTATGTCGGTGGTCCTAATTACAAGTACTTTATGTACGATATGGTAAAAGGAGGAAAACGCCAGGTAGGCTCTACTGTTAAACCATTTTTGTATACCCTGGCTATGCAGAACGGACTGACACCCTGTACAAAAGTACCCTATGTAAGCCAGCAATTTCAAATGCCCGATGGAACAATCTGGGAACCAAAAGATGCAGACCTTGATACAGAAAACGAAGGGAAACTGGTGACACTGAAGTGGGGGCTGGCCAATTCCCGGAATAAAATATCGGCATGGGTGATGAAACAATTTAGCCCGCGGGCCGTAACCGAGGTGATGAAACGTATGGGAGTTTACAGCCCGATCGATCCGGTTCCTTCACTTTTCCTGGGTACTTCTGACATTACCCTCTATGAAATGGTAGGGGCTTTTAACACGTATGCCAATCAAGGTGTGTTTGTCAGACCATTCTTCGTTTCCCGTATCGAAGACCGTTATGGAAATGTTATTGCATCCTTTCAACCCCATCGGCATGAGGCCTTTGACGAAAATACCGCCTTCCTGATGCTCAACCTGCTGCGCGGAGTAATTGATGAGGGTACAGGCATCAGGCTGAGGTTCCGGGAGGGTTACGGCAGGTTTACCATGCCAATTGCCGGAAAAACCGGAACTACCCAAAACCACTCCGATGGATGGTTCATCGGAATTACACCAAGGTTAACGGGCGGTGCATGGACCGGTGCCGAACTGAGAAGTATCCACTTTCGAAATATCGCTTCCGGACAAGGAGCAAATATGGCTCTGCCTGTTTGGGGGTATTTCTATAAAAAAGTACTGGCCGATCCAACACTGGGATATAGCGAAGAGATGGAATTTATCCGACCCGATCATTTTAATATTAACCTCGATTGCGATGGGGAAAGCCAGCAAAATATTCCATCCGATTTTGAGGACTTTTTTTGATTCATCGATTTTCGCGACTTGCCTTCGCTCCAAATTCTTTGGCTGTCAGTTTTTCAATATGGACCTTAATGATCCCAACGTTTTTCACTGCCGGTGCATTAAACCTAAACTGACGCGTGCTGTATTGAGCCATGAGTAATTGAAGACAACGCTCTTTTTCGCTGTACTCATCAATAAATTCAACAACACCTTCAACCAAAACGGATTTTGATTTTACGCGATAACTGCAGCCAACCTGGATGTCCTGCCAGGCCATATCTTCTCCTGACATCCAGGAAATACATACCCGGGGATTATGCTGCAACGTTTCCCACATCCTGCCGGTTTGTGCCGAATGAAGAATAATGACATCCTCATCCAGGGCAAAGTTCATGGGAAGCACATAAGGATGGTCGTGCATTGACATGGAAACAAAACAGGTTCTGCACGATCTGATGATGGCGTGGATCTCTTCTCTCTGGTCAATAATTCTGGTTCTCATTTTTTTTATTTAAACATGCTCGTTGCATCAGTTAATCGCCCTGCTGCCAAGCTTTTCAGATAAAAATTTTTCAATTCTTTTCAGATTCATATATTTTGATTGTTCTTCAATTACCCGGTCAAAATTCTTGTTTTCCGAAGCTTTTGTGATAGCCTCTTCAATTTCAGTCATCATCTGTTTTATCTTCCTGAGTTTGTATTCGTAAATAATCCGGGGTACCAGGTAATCAAGAATTTCTTCCTCACTTTCGGTGAAAGCTCCGGCTTTTGTCCAGCGGCGACTTTCAATAAATTTTTCGGAAAGTAAATTGGTGGCCAGTTTGCTAATTTCAATATTAGCATGATAAATAAAATGTTTCCATGGATCAAACTGATCATTCTCCAGGTTTTCTTTCACATCTTTAAAAATTTGTCTGAACAATTCATTCTCCGACACGAGATCATCGTTTTCCAGCTCATGAATCATAAATTCATCTACTTTAATTTGGTGAACTTCGTGTGGGTGAGGCCCTTCCTCTTCAAAAAGTATCGTTTTACAATGTTTTAAAAGAAATCGTAAGTACTCGGCTTCTTCCACCAGCAATTCCGATGGATGTTGATTTTTTGCCTGAACCTGCTGAACCGATTTTACTCCTGGGGGTTGAAACTGTTGGCGCAGGTCATTTCTTCGCAATCCTTCGTTCTGTTTGAATTTTTGTTTTCTGACTTCTGAGTATAAAATTTCTTCCTTTACATCAAGAAGTTTACTGCATTCGCGGATATAAACCGAGCGTGTGATGGTGTTGGGAATTACAGCTATTGAATGTACCACATCAGATATGAGGCGGGCTCTGGCAATAGGGTCATTTTCAGTCTGGTTTAACAGTAACCGGGTTTTGAACTGAATAAAATCGGTTTCATTGTCGTGGATATATTGCTGAAATCCGTTAGCTCCCTGCGATTTGGCAAACGAGTCGGGATCTTCTCCCCCGGGAAGTAGTAATACTTTAACGTTCATGCCTTCTTCCAAAACCAGATCAATCCCACGCAAGGAGGCTTTTATGCCGGCTTCATCCCCATCGTAGATAATGGTAATATTGGGTGTAAACCGTTTAATCAGCTTGATTTGTTCAGGTGTTAATGCTGTGCCGGAGGAAGCTACCACATTGGTAATTCCTGCCTGGTGCATGGAAAGAACGTCGGTGTATCCCTCAACAAGATAGCACTTTTCAGTACGGGTTATTTCTCTTTTTGCCTGAAAGATTCCATAAAGAACACTGCTCTTGTGGTATATTTCTGATTCGGGAGAGTTGATATATTTGGCAGCCTTCGGATCATCTTTCATTATCCGGCCGCCAAAGGCAATGATTCGACCTGCCAGGTTGTGAATGGGAAATATGATGCGTTCGGCAAAGCGGTCACGAATCCAATCCTCCCGTTTGATCGTGAGACCTGATTTTTCAAGGTACTCAATCTTATACCCCTGTTTCAGGGCTGCTTCTGTTAGAGGAGCCTTTCCTTTGGGGGAATAACCCACTTCAAATTTTTTCAGAATATTGTCCTGAAATCCCCGTTCACGAAAGTAACTCAATCCAATAAGCCGGCCTTCATTTTCTTCCCATAAAGCCCTGGAGAAAAATTTCAAGGCAAATGCGGAGACGATCATCAAGCTTTCACGTTCGTCTTTCAGTTGCTTCTGCTCTTCTGTATCTTCTTCCTCAACCACATCGATGTTATACTTGCGGGCTAACCATTTGAGGGCTTCCGGATAGCTTAAACTTTCATGATCCATGATGAAATTGACCACATTCCCCCCCTTTCCGCAACCAAAACATTTGAAAATCCCCTTCGCGGGAGATACAGTAAATGAGGGCGTTTTTTCGTTATGAAACGGACATAATCCCAGTAGGTTAACTCCCCGACGCTTCAACGATACAAAATCAGAAATTACATCGGCAATATCTGCACTATCCAGAATCCGCTGTATGGTATACCGGTCAATCATAAATACAAAGATAAAAATTGTACAGCGGTTAATCGATTTTTTCTGTCAACTCAGCTAAATATTTGTTTAGAGAGGGTTTTAACCATGGCGTAAGCTCTTCTTTTACCTGTGCATGGTAATCGTTCAGCCATTTTTTCTCCCGGGTGTTCATTAATGACAAATCAATTAGTTTTGTGTCGATAGGGCAGAGGGTGAGTGTTTCAAATCCGAGAAACGTACCAAAGGGTGTTTTTTCCTTTTCCACACAAAGCAGTATGTTTTCGATGCGTATGCCATATTCTCCTTCCCGGTAAATTCCCGGCTCATTAGAGAGCACCATGCCAGGCATCAGGGACATATCGGTATACTCTTGTCTGATGGATACGGGACCTTCATGAACGAAGAGGATATGGCCTACTCCGTGCCCGGTTCCGTGCCCGTAGTTCAACCCATTCTCCCATAACGGTTGTCTGGCCAGGATGTCCAGGTTACAGCCTTTGGTTCCTTCGGGAAATCTGGCTTGTGTGAGGGCAATCATTCCCTTCAGAACCAGCGTAAAGTCGGTTTTTTGCTGGTTACTGACCTTTCCCAAAGCCACTGTCCGGGTAATATCGGTTGTTCCCTGCAAATAATGTGCTCCTGAGTCAAATAATAAAATGCCTTCCGGCTCGAGTGGCAGGGCATTGTCAGGTTCAACGCTCAGGTGGATCATCGCGCCGTGTTCTTTATATCCAAAAATGGAGGGGAAGCTTTCTCCCATGTAATCTTTTTGCCGGGAGCGAAGTTCAGCCAGTTTTCGACCTGCAGCATATTCATTCACTTTGCCATCTGTAATGTTCTGTTGAAGCCAGTACAGAAATTCCACCAGAGCTGCTCCGTCTTTTTTCATCGCCTGCCTGAATCCTTCCTGCTCGGTTCTGTTTTTGATGGCTTTCATTTGTGCAACGAATGATTTTTTTTCTCGCACAACATTATTGTTTTGCAGGGTGTTGAACATGGCATAGCTGGCAGTTGAAGGATCAATCAATACATGTTTATCCCGAATGGTTTCCAGATAAGGGAAGAATCTATTGTACTCCATACATTCAATCTTCTCTTCCTTAAGCTGGAGCTTTAACGGCAATGGCATGTTGTTTAGATCGGAAAAAAGTATCCTGCTGTTCCTGCCAATGATTGCATAACTCAGAAATACAGGATTATAGGGAATATCGGATCCACGCAGGTTAAATGCCCATGCTGTTTCGTCCAGAGCGTTTATTATCAGGTAGTCTGCTTTTTGGTTTATCAGAATTTCCTCCATACGTTCCATCTTCTCGCTTCTGGAAATACCTGTTTGGGTTTCTGGTACTTCAAAAATGGGCCCTCCCGATTTTTCCGGTCGGTTTTTCCATATTTTTCCAAAAGGATCAGTGACATCAACCAGTTCAATCCCTGTGTTTTGAAGGGATTTCTGCATCATATGAAACCTGTTAACTGTAAGAGTTTGTGGATCGAAGCCTACTTTGCTTCCTGGTTTTAGTGATGCTTTCAGCCAGGATTCCGGTGTGACCGCATATAATGTCCGGAGCTTAAGCATTTTAAACTCAGTGCCTTTTAGTTCGTTTTCTGCCTGGATGAAATAACGGGGATCGGTCCAAAGACAAGCTTCCTGGTGAGTTATGATCACTGTGCCATAAGATCCGGTGAATCCTGAAATAAACTCTCTGATTTTCCAACTATCCGGTAAATATTCACTGGCATGCGGGTCAGACCCCGATATGAACCAGGCATCCAGTCCATACGATAACATCACCTGGCGCAGTGCATTTAACCGATCTGGAATTTTATTCATGGATGAAAGAAGTTTTTGACAAATTGCCGGATGGAGGGCGCCGGAATCAGAGAGAAATCAATTTCGTCTTCAGCATAAAATTTGAAGTCTATGATATCATCCATCGCTTTTAATCCGGTAACTGACTCAGGGATTACACGAAAAGCCATATCGAGAGTGAACACACTAAATGCAGAAAAAATATATTCATTGGGTGCAGAACAGACATACTCTACTGATTGAACTTTCATGCCCAGCTCTTCATGCAGCTCTCTTGCTATGGCTTTTTCTGCCGGTTCACCCGGATCAATAAAACCTCCGGGGAGATCGAGTTTCCCATACCCGGGTTCGATACCCCGGGTAGTCAGCAACAGTTTCCCTTCCTGGTTTGCAACCAGAGCGGCCACAGCTGCTGCTGCATTTACAAAGAAGTGAAAACTGCAATCCAGGCATTTCATGGATCGTTCACCGGAAACCACAAATGCAGGAGATCCGCATTTGGGACAAAATTTAAGGACTTTCAGGGGATGGGTTGGTTGCATCTATTTGACTATTTTTATGGTATTCAGCCAGTTGTAGAAAAGCTCTGGCCATTGATCTACAGGCATATTTTTTTTATTCATACCAAAACCATGAGCTCCTTCCCTGAAAATATGCATTTCAGCAGGTACATTATTTTCCTTTAAGGCCAGATAAAATTCAACTGAATTCCGGGGAGGTACCGTCTTGTCATCATCTGTTAAAATTAAAAATGTTGGAGGTGTTTCCGCAGTAACATGCAGCTCATTGGAATATTTTTTCACCAGCTCCCAGTCATTTCCTTCTCCGATCAGGTTTTTCCTTGATCCCATATGACCATATTCCTCCTGGAATGTAATCACCGGGTAGAGCAACAGTAAATAATCGGGGCGGCAACTCACTTTTTTTAACGGATCATTACTGGTGGCATCCCCATAATCGAAACGTGTACCAACTGTTGAAGCCAGGTGTCCTCCAGCAGAAGAACCCGCTAACCCAATTTTGCCCGGATCGATTCCCCAATCCACCGCGTTTTTCCGAACAATGCGCAAAGCCTGTCTGACGTCATCTGAAGGAATTTCATGGTGGCCATAGGGTAATCTGTACTTCAAAACGATTCCGGCAACTCCCTTTTTTCTCAGCCACTTTGCCAGTTCATATCCCTCATGGTCCATCGCTTCAATCCAGTAACCACCTCCGGGGCAAATCACCAGAGCTGCTCCGGTATTGTTCTCCTTCTCCGGAAGATAAATATACATTTCAGCTTCAGAAACGTTCCGTACATGCTCCCCATTGAACTTCTCTTCCGGTTTATCCATCCCGTTATGATTGGGAGCCCCTTCAGGCCATACCTTCATGACTTTATCCTGTGCTATACCTGTCAATGTGCTGAATAAAAAATAAATATAAAGGATTCGTTTCATATCTCTATGATTTTGATCCTACAAAGTAATGTTCTTTTTCTGAAAATAAAACATTAAATGTAGTAAGTGAACCATAAATTCTTGTGATGTACTGCTGAAGACTTATTTTCTCTTCGTCTGTTAACACTTTATGACTGTTGATATTCTGTTCCAACACCCGTAAACGATCGCGCAACATGACAATTTTGTGAAAAAATATTTCTACGGGAATCTCTTTCGGTTTTAATTCCGGATTTGCCGGTTGCAGCAACATCGTTCCGCCATTCCATTTTTCACCCATGGGAACCACAGCATTCAATGCACCATACTGATCCAGAATATATTTCATGATGTTCTCTATTTCAGAAACAGGAACCCATCCGGGAGGAGGTACTTCTTCATTTTTTTTAATTACACTTAGGTCAGTGTTTCTTTTTGTGATTTCAATCTTTCCTCCTTTCTCGAAAAAAATTTCATAAGCGGTTAAATTATTCCTGCTGATTATACCTTCTCCATAACGTGGATGTTCAACACGTGTGCCAACTGATAATTCTTCCATATTCTTTCATCCTTTTTATTGGATTGTAAAAATAAAATATTTCTTTCAGGATAGATACGGAAAGCAGAAAAATTGTCCCCGGTTAAAACCGGAAACAACGCACTCATCCCAAAAAGGATTGATTACAGCACGATAGTTGAAACTGTTTTTTAAAATCAGTTCATTACCCAATCATGCTGAATAGTTCCACAAACGAGAATTTTGTATCCCTTATGCATGGAATACAAGTAGAGGAGTATGGCTATGGAAGACCATCTTTTTTGCCAGGCTTGGGTTGAATAATCGCGAAAACATATTTCTCCGGTGCGTGGTCAGACAAATGATATCAATTTCTTCTTCGGCAATGAATTTGTCAAGTGTTGCCGGCAGGTCTTCCCCAACAACAAGGCGACATTCGAATTCTTTTTTTCTGTATTTGCTTTTTAGTATTTTTTTCATCCCTTCCAACCTGGCTTTATCCCATGCCGAATAACTTTCTTTTCCAACATGGATACAAAATACTTTAGCATGTAAGGGTTTAATTATTTTGATCAGTTTTTCAATGGCTAGAAAGTCTTTTTCGTCGAAATTTGTAGCATAGAGTATTCTTTTAAATTCAGGTAATTCTTTCTCGGGCGACTCTTCCGGAACTACCAGCACCGGCAGTTGTGCATTATATATGACGTCGGCTGTAACGCTTCCCACGGTAACTGCCGATTCTCCTCCTGTTCCCATTACAATGAGTAGGGATTGATTTTCATGGGCATAGGATAAAATATCTTCATCAGCATACCCGGGCTTGATGATGAATTCTGTTTTTACTGATTTCCATTTCTCATTGCCAACTTCCAATGATAATTGCTGTATGAACTTACTGAAATTTTCATTGGCATTTTTTTCTGCATGATCCATTCTCGACAACAAGGCTGAGTCATAGACATAGACATCGGCATAGGGCACGGAATGAACGATTGGATTGATATAACAATGCATAAAAACCAATTTCACATTTAGGTAGGTGGCAATGTTAAAAGCCAGTTTACAGGTTTTGATGGATGCCGGAGAAAAATCGACCGGAACTAAAATATGGTCATCTTTTGGATTGAGTTTTTGGTCTGAACCATCTTTTTTCCCCAGAAATTTTTCTACAACAGGAAGAGCATTTTGTATGTCTGTATCCAGAATTTTCACTTTTACAGATGTTGCAGCACCTTCCATTAGATTGATATCTTCCAGTACGCAGGTAATCTTTTTTTCTCCCAGGTGCAGTTTTAGTAACTGTGCCTTGGAGTAAGGCAATACCACTATGGTAACTAATTTTTCTTCCATGATTTCCCGATTTTAGTCAAACATTCTTTCTGCTTATTTATTCGAAAGAAGCTGAAAGAGGTTACAAAAAGATGATTAAAAATATTAAAAAGAGGGCTATTTCTCCAATTGCCCTCTTATCTGAAATCATGACAATTCATTTTTAGCTGCCGGTTTTGAAGCTGTTTTTAATCTGGTCAACATAATCCAGTTTTTCCCAGGTAAACAGTTCCACTTCTCTGTCAACCGGAGTATTTCCGTTGAAAGATTCAAATTTTTTCGTCACTTTCACTGGTTTACGCCCCATATGGCCGTATGATGCTGTTTCGAGGTAAATAGGATTGCGCAGTTTCAATCGCTGTTCGATGGCTGCTGGTCGCAAGTCGAATATTGATTGTACTTTTTCAGCAATTTCTGCATCGGTAAGGCTCACATTTTTTCGGTTAAATGTATGGATATAAACGCCTACCGGCTTGGCTACCCCAATAGCATAGGCAAGTTGTACCAGTATCTCATCAGCAACTCCTGCTGCTACCAGGTTTTTGGCAATATGTCTGGCAGCATAGGCGGCTGAACGATCCACTTTTGAAGGGTCTTTTCCTGAAAAGGCACCACCTCCATGTGCTCCCCGGCCTCCATAGGTGTCAACAATGATCTTCCGACCTGTCAATCCGGTATCGCCATGTGGTCCTCCAATTACGAATTTCCCTGTTGGATTCACATGAAACGTGATATCATTACCGAATAGTTTTTGTATTCTTTCCGGCAGCCTGACTTTAACCCTTGGAATGAGAATGTTTATCACATCTTCCCTGATTTTATTCAGCATGGGCTCATCCTCATCGAACTCATCGTGTTGGGTTGAAACCACGATGGTATGAACCTTCAGAGGAATATTCTCATCGGAATACTGGATGGTCACCTGCGACTTGGAGTCGGGCCGTAGATAGGTCATTACTTTGCCTTCACGCCTGATCGCCGCTAATTCCAACAGGATTTCATGTGATAATTCCAGTGGCAGGGGCATGTAGTTGTCGGTATCCTTACAGGCATACCCAAACATCATCCCCTGGTCCCCGGCACCCTGCTCATCCTTGTTTGACCTGTCAACTCCGCGATTGATGTCGGGGCTTTGTTCGTGAATGGCTACCAGTACGCCGCATGAATCCCCTTCAAAACGATAAGCACCTTTGGTATATCCTATTTTATTGATTACCCCGCGGGTGACTTCCTGTACATCAACATATGTCTTAGATTTTACTTCACCGGCTACTACTACCTGCCCTGTGGTTACCAGGGTTTCAATGGCAACTTTTGAGTCGCTGTCAAAGGCCAGGAACTCATCAAGAAGAGCATCTGAAATCTGATCGGCCACTTTGTCGGGATGGCCTTCCGATACCGATTCACTCGTAAATAAATAACTCATAACTCATTAATTTTTACCGGAATGCTTCCGGTATATTCAACAATGATCAACTAACTGCGGGATAAATGAGATGAAATGAGTAAAAAATGCACGATTGCTTTAGCATTTTTTCCTGTGGTTGCAATCAATCCCAAATCTTTCCACGTAGCAACTGCAAAATTAATATTCTTAACTGAAATAAAAAGTACTTTTTAAATTTTTGTTGCCTATGTCACAATTAATTCTTATTTTTCCCTCAACCTATTCCCCCAAAAACATGACAAAAAGAATCCTGATCCTTTTGCAGCTTTTTGTGTTGGTTCACTCTTTTAGTGAAAAGAGTTACGGACAGATGGAGTCTGCTCTCACTCAATTTATGTTTAACAAGCAAACCATTAATCCTGCTTATGCGGGAATGTGGGGAAAATCCGGCTTTTTCTCCCTGGTGAGGAAACAGTGGGCAGGAATAAACCAGACACCGGTTACTCAGGTTTTTTCTTTTTATACTCCAATAAGGACCGAAAGGGTAGGAGTGGGTCTGAATGTTACTGTCGACAGGTTTGGCCAGGAAAAAAAACGGGGATTATCCGGTGATTATGCCTATGAAGTTGCGCTTTCACCTCAAACAAAACTGCGACTGGGAATGAAATGTAGTATGATGAGCTTTAAAAATTCACTGACCAGTCTTCAGCTTTACGACAATACATACGATCCGGCTTTTGGTGAGGATTTAGAATTAAACTTATTACCCAATATTGGTATAGGTGGAATACTGTATCATGAGAATTATTATTTCAGTCTGTCCGTTCCGGGAATGCTCAGGTATGACCCCGGAAACAATATGAATAACTTCAATGTAGAGATGTCAGCTCAAACCGTGTATCTGGATGCCGGATATCTGTTTCGTTTTTTGCCCGGCAATTTCCTGATGTTTAAACCAACTGTAATGATCGCCTGTAACCGAATGTTCCCTTTAAGGTATGACCTGGGGATAAATGGATTGTTTCGCGAAAGATTATGGCTCGGAGTTCTATTGCGATCGGGAAGAGCAGTAAGTTTTTTGACACAATGGTTGATAGAAAGAAAAATTCGCCTGGGATTGGCTGTAGATATGAACTACCACGAGTTATTTCCTGGTTGGAATGGAACTTATGAAGTTGCTGTGGGGATAGATCTGGACTTCCGAAACCAACGAAATGCGAGGGTAAGGTATTTTTAACCAGTTGTTTTTTTATTTTTTGTGCATTAGTAAGCGATCATTATTGCTCCGGTAAAAACTTCACCATCAGTTGTTTCCAGTACGTAAATATAGATGCCGGCAGGTAATGTTCCTCTTCCCGCTGTTGATGGATGATTGCTTGAACCCCACCACCAGGCGTTTTGGCTGTTTCCCCAATAAGAGAGATTCCCATAATGTTGTTTTTCGAATAACTTGTTCCCTGCGCGGTCGAAGATTTTTATTTTTGCATCGGGATATTGCGCGATGCCTGAAATTTGGAAGAAGTCATGGATTCCATCCCCGTTTGGAGAAAATCCTTCAGGAATTTTCAGGATGGTATGAAGGGGTAATTCATCGTCGGCTGAAACATCATCACAATCGCCATTGGGTAAAACATCAATCCAGACAACAGCTTCATCACAGGAAGCCGGTAACTGATTGTCGCAAATGCGGTATATAAAGCTATCGGTTCCGGCAAATCCGTTATGAGGAAAGTAGGTGAATGAACCATCCTCTGCGATGGTGAGATCGCCGTGTTGTACATTTTTTATGGGCTGTGTGATGATTTTTATTTCATCCCCATCGGGATCAAAATCATTATGGAGCAGGTATTCGAAAAGCGGATCACACCTGATGCTGAAACTGTCGTTTTGGGCAACAGGCGGATGATTGACCCTGTTTACCACAAGGATTACTTCTGCTGTATCACATAAGGATTGACAAGGTATTCCGTTGTCACAAATACGGTAGGTAAACCTATCCGTTCCAAAGAAATCGTTATCCGGTATGTAGGTGATCACACTTCCTGTAATTTCAGTCCTTGCATTTCCGTTTGCCGGAGCATCAACAATAGCCAGTGAGGTAGCATCGATCTCCCCATCCTGATCGGAGTCGTTTTGCAGGACATGGATATGAACAGGTTCGTTTTCTATTGTCGAAGTGCTGTCGTTCAATGCCTGTGGTGGAATGTTTTCGATGATCTCAATGGGGAATGTGTCCTTCAGGGCAATGTACATGGGATCATCCGGTGTAAAAACAAAGAAACTGGATACCGGGAGAATTGTAGAGATTGTGTCCGGCGACCAGGTGCCGGGAATACCGTTCAGGTCGTGCTTTGGTAAAGAAGGGGGGATAGTATTGCGGCAGAGTGGCTCAAAGGGACTGAATGCTAACGACAGAGGTATTGTATCACATATTGCAATAATTACCGAGTCAGACAAAAAGGCTTCACAACCGGGAATGTGGGAATATTTTACGCATATTAACTTAAAGATTGTGTTGGAATAGATCGGTTTTGTGCGTAGGGTTGCTAAGCCCGATTCATCAATTTTTATTATCTTTTCTGGTCCCTCATCTATCCGATAAGTGATCAGGGTTTGAGGTGTTGCACTGAATTTGATGATTGGAGCAGCTCCCCTGAAAATTGGGCTTTCAGCTGAAAGGGCAGCAACTGGAAGAGGAAGGATGGTCATGGTTATGGGATTACTGCTGGAGGTTGCCGGACAGGGAGCATCTGATGTAACTTTTACTGTTATTTTATCCTTGTTTTTCAGTGAACCACATTTGAATGCAGGGTTTATTTCACCAACGACTTCCTTTCCGTTCAGATTCCATTGATACGAAGGGGATAACCCTGCATTTGTACTGTTTGCTGTAAAGGTAACCATTGTCCCTTCACAGATCGAATCACCCGGGTATCCTGTGATGTGTACTGATGGTACCATTGATGGAAGAACTATAATGGAAAGAGAATCGCACTGGGTTACTCCATTTTCATTCGTGATGGAAAGGATATAGGTTGTTGAAGTGTCCGGCCATACGGTTATCCGGGAAGATGACGGGTAGGTTCCGGGAGGAATAGATGTCCATGTACAGGATTGAATCGTCCCTTCCGATACCTCGGAGGATAGCGCTACCGGTGATTCTGCACAAACTGGTGCTGATGGGTCGGCACTGAGCGTAACAACTGTTTCTGCAAATGCTGAAAATTCCATCTGCTCCCCGGTACCACGAAATGAAAATGTGTTCTCTTCAAGACGGGTTGAGGCAACAGGTATCCATGAGTTTTCACGATACTGATAAACGCAAAAATTATTATTATTGCCGATAATATCGGTATCTGTGAATTGTGCTTTTATGGTATAGACAGGATGCGTAACTCCTTGAAAGTCTAGCTTCCAGTATCTGTTCAGGTAATTTTCTTGTTTGAAGTTTTCAGGATGTTTCTCTCCGAATGTTTGTATGGTTAAGGAGGCATCTGCTGAGAAAATGCCTTCTGTTATTTCTATGGTAACCGGTATCGCTTCTCCACTAGTTTCAATGAGTGGCAGCATGTATATTCCCAAAGCCTGAATATTAAAACTTAGTGCGTTTCCGTTCAACTTCAGGTAACTGGGGTTTGTAAAGTCTATTTTTTCGGTTATCATTAAATTTTTTTCCAATTGAAGGGTTACATCTGATAATACAGCAATATGGCTCAGGTAAACCTCCGCTGCAATGATGAATGTTGTTTTGGCGGGCGTAAGGTCATTCCCGAACTGAAAAATGCCTCCTGCTGTGGTTTTAGAGCCATATCCTTCGGATAGGCTTATGTCCAGTGGTGTAGATGCAGTACTGGAGTTTTGGAAGATGATTGTTCCTCCTGAAAAGTTGAAGGTTCCGTTTGATGTAACATTCAGTGATCCCACATGACTCAGTCCGTTTCCTGCAGTATTCAATGTGATTTCTCCACCTGAAATATGAATGCCTGACGGCAGGTTTAACTGGTCGATGGTTCCTCTGGCTGTATTTTCCAGTCTGCCGGCAATTTTTACTTTTCCACCGGAAACTATAAAAGCGCCGCTCAACTGATTATGGATGGAATTTCCGGAATGGGTACCAAAGCTTGCTTTCCCGGAATGTATTCTGATCAAACCATTGTTGGTCACTGAAAATCTTCCGGTGCTGAGTGTTCCTCCGTCAACTTCCAGTCCTGCATTTTTCGGAATGGTCGTTTTTTTGTTGAATTCACATAGCAAAACACCCTCCTGGCAGACTACCATCCGGCCACTGTTCAGGTTCAGACTTCCTCCGCTGGAGATAGTAACTTTCCCTTTTATATTAAGGGGTATCATCAGGCTGTCTTTTGTAACGATAAACTCTTCGAAGGTGGTTTGACCTTCAATCGAAGACGCTGAATTGCCTTTAAACTCAACTACTCCGTTTTTGCCACTTTCGAATATCCCATCATTGATCCAGTTTCCATACACTTGCAGTGTATCCTTGCCTGCAACATTGAGCATTCCTTCGTTTTGTATGGATAGATTACGGCAGCTGGCAGGGATGTCGACAGTTACGGTAACTCCTGCAGGAATGCTGACATCATCGGGAAAAGCAGGAGGAATGCGTCCTCCCCAGGTTTCCTTTTTGCTCCATGGGCCCGTTTGAATTGCCTGGCAGGTTGCTGGGGCATCTTTTCCATTTTGGTGAAGCACTGTTTCTGCCTTCAGCGGACCCGCTCTTTTTGGGGTACTTAGGATTGCCGGGCATTTCATCATCCCTTCATGAATACTCCAAATGATCCGTGCGTGACCTGGTTTTGAGTCCTGATCAAAACCTGACAGGTAATGGGCATCCGACACCCAATCTGCAATCAAATTACACGACAGCGCTGTGCTTTTCAAAAACGCATAGGGAGGCAAGCAGGATGAAATAAAAGACAAAAAGAATAAAGTTACAAATATCAGTAACTCAGAGAAATGTTGATTGTTGTTGTATTTGGTTATTGTTTTCACCAGGTGTCTGAGAAAAAATATTATGGGTTAACATGATTTCCTGCAAGGTACAATATTTTTTAATTACAGACAAATTGGTAAGGGGATTTTATTGGGAGAAATATTTATAAGAGACTGTTTTAAATTTATCCATTGATTCTATTTTGCGTCTTTTTCACTCATACTGCTGCAAAATTTCCTTAAATAGCTAGGGCTATTCGCGTCAATTTTGCCTTGTCTGAGCAAAAAACAGATCAAAATATTTCTAAAAAACAAAATCGAAACAGTCTATAAAGGAATAAACCTTATATTTTCCATGGCCATTTCACACAATCTTTT
>JAQVON010000040.1 GCA_028702595.1 Mariniphaga sp.
GCAACCGTGTAGGCAATCGGCTCTTCGTAGGGAATAACGACGGATTTTGCCAGTAGCAAACCCAATGGTTCGCCAGATCTGTTGGAGGTTAACCACCTCTTTCGACTTCTCTGCCCACTCCTTGTGAGTTGCCAAATCCGACTGAAGAATCTCCTCCACCTGTTCACAAAGTGCCCGCTTGGCTTCCAGGTTTTCACGCTGTTCAGCTTTCTTGTTCTCAAAAAACTCCTGGTGTTTCTTGTTGATCTTTGCCGTAGATGTCTTGAACCGTTCCCAGATATCGTCTTTATTTTCACGGGGTACAGGGCCTATCTCACGCCAACGGTCGTGAAGCTTCTGCAACTGGTTGAATGCCTTAATGGTGTTCGACTCCAGCAATAACTCCTCGGCCTGCTCACAGAGCCTGATCTTCATCTCCAGGTTCTTTTTCAGGTCGAGGTCGCGGAGTTCCTTGTTGATCTTGATATAATCATAAAAATTCTCTACATGGAAATGGTAGGTGTCCCACAGGTCTTTCATCTTTGCCTGGGGTACCAAACCAATCTCACGCCAGCGATGCTGCAGCTCACGGAAATCCTGAAATGTTTTATTGATCGACTCCTCCTTGTGAATCAATCCCTTGATCTCTTCAATGATATCATATTTGGCCAGGAGGTTCAGCTCTTTCTCCTGGTCCAGCTTTTTGTTAAACTCGTGCCTGATCTGCCGGTACTTTTTCATCAGCTCTTTGACGTCCTGCTCATAGGGATTCTCTTCCGGCTCAAACTCCTCTTCATTCCCTCCCTCTTCCAGAAAAGTGCTTTTCTGTGCTTCTATCTCCTCTTTGAGCTGCTTGTAAAACAGACCTTTAATGGTCTCCACATCCTCTTTGATGTCGTGATCGCCATTGCTGTCAAGCAACGTCCGCAGGGCATTCACCAGTTCAATTTGAGAATAACTGGTATAATCAGGTATTTCTCTTTCCGGCTCAGGCTGCCTGGTCTCCAGATTCTCTTTTTTATTGACCGGAGCAGCTACTGCCTGCTCCCCGGATACGGACGGATCGTCCGCCTTGCCTTCTGCCGGCGTGTCCTCCACAGTACCTCCGGATACCTCCTCCTCACTTTCAGCTTCTTCAGCTTTCGATCCGGGCAGATCTTCCGGCTCTTCTTCCTTTTGAATCTCATCCGCCTGTGCCACCGTTTCAGCTTCCAAAGGGTCAGGGGGATCTTCCTCCAACGTTGCCTCCTCTGCCACAGACTCCGGCTCATCTTTTTCCTCCGGAAGGGGTTTCTCAACAGATTCAGACTCAACAGAGGATAAAAACTCTTCAGACCCAGGGTCTGCTTCCGGCTCCTCAGGCCGGATTTCTGGTTTAACCAAACTATTCTTTTCATCCTGCATATCCAGGCCAACAGTCTTTCCGGATGTCTCCGTACTTCTTACCCTATCCGGGTTTAGATCTTTAGGTTCCATTTCAATAATTTTATTCCCATTACCACATGGTGTGCTTAATTAATTCAGACTACGAAAATAGGGAATTACACCTTAATACTCAAAGTTTTTAAAATCATTTTGAAAAATGAGTTTAAAATATTATTTTATGCGCTTTAAAAATTCAATAAAAACCTGTAAAAGAATCGCAACCTAAAATCGAGTTTTCATGAAAATTTTTTTCTTAAGTTACCAGAATTCCTGCAGAAGCCAGATGGCTGAAGCTATTCTCCGGAGTTATAATCAGGGACTTGAAATCTATTCTGCAGGGATTGAGCCATCGGATCATATCAGTCCGATCGCCATGGAAGTGATGGCTGAAATAGGCATCAGTCTGAAGCCACATGTTCCACAACATTATTCTCAATTCGGCCAGATGGAGTTTGATTACCTGATCACCGTGGGTGACGGCACACTGGAAGAGTTAACAATTCCCTCTATCAGGTACAAACGAAAAATGCACCTGGGATTTCATAATCCTTACCGAAACAGCAAGAATAAGGAGGATATCAGGCTGAAATGCCGTGAGATCCGGGATGAAATAAAAACAGAGATGGACTATTTCTTCCACCGGATCTTACTGAAGCAGATTAAAGCCAGTCACTGATTTTCCAAAACGATACGTTCCACCTCACCGGGATCTACCGGCACCCGTTGGCCAATAATTTCTGCTCCTGTTTCTGTAACCAGAATATTATCTTCCAGTCTGATCCCCCCAAAATCCCGGTATTCATTTACCTTATCGAAGCAAATAAATTCAGCGTTCGTTTTATTTCTCTCCCACTGATCGATCAGCGCGGGGATGAAGTATATCCCGGGCTCATCGGTAACAACAAATCCCGGTTCTAACCGTCGTCCCAGACGGAGTGCTGCCGTACCGAACTGTGTCGATGGCCTGATCTCCTCATCAAACCCGACGTAGATCTGTCCCAGGTCTTCCATATCGTGAGCATCGAGCCCGAGCATATGACCCAGTCCGTGTGGAAAAAACAGAGCATGTGCTCCTTGTCTGACCGCCTCTTTCACATCACCTTTCATTAATCCCAGCTCTTTCAGTCCGGCGGCAATTACTTCGCAGGCTTCCAGGTGTATCGACAAAAAGGGCACACCGGGCCGGATCAGCTCCCGCGCGCGGTTGTTGGCTGCCAGCACGATCTCATAAATCTCCCGCTGCTTCGGGGAGAATTTCCCGCCTACCGGCACAGTCCGGGTGAAGTCCGATGCATAGTGCAGCAACGACTCAGCCCCGGCATCGGTGAGCACCAGCCGGCCTTTTTGCAGCCGTTGCGAATGGTTGTGATTATGCAGTGTCTCCCCATTCTGGGTAAGAATCACCGGAAATGAGGGCATCCCCCCTCCGGCAACGGCAATGCCTTCCATGATTCCGGCAATCTCCTGCTCCCGCACTCCCGGCCGGGCCATTTTCATCACCGTCAGATGCATCTCATACCCCGTGGCACAGGCGCGCTTCAACTCCTCTATTTCACAAGGCTCCTTGACCGACCGCAGGGCAACCACTGCCCGGATCAGCTCAACCGACGCATAGCCTGACTGACGCGCTGGCGACAAACCCAGCAACTGATCCAGCCACAGCTTGTTTTCCCCCCGGTACGGAGGAAGGAAATGTACCCGGCGACCCTGACGAACCACACCGGAAAGAAACTCCTCCAGCTTCTCCAAAGGCGCCGTTTCTGACACCCCCGACCGTAACGCGTTGTCGCGAAGAGGAACCTGGGGTCCCATCCAAATGATGTCGTCTATATCCACATCATTGCCAAAAATATACTCCCTGCCACTGTCAAAATCAATTACCCCAGCCAAACCGGGAAAATCTAACCCGAAAAAGTATAAAAAGGTGCTGTCCTGCCTGTACCGATAAGTATTATCCCGGTAATTCATGGGTGATTCCATATTCCCTAAAAACAGAGCAACTCCACTCTTC
The DNA here is from genome assembly GCA_028702595.1 of Mariniphaga sp. Lineage (GTDB taxonomy): Bacteria > Bacteroidota > Bacteroidia > Bacteroidales > Prolixibacteraceae > Mariniphaga. Next base: position 3,416 of record JAQVON010000040.1, read on the forward strand.
ATCTGCTGTGTCAGCCGACTTCGCCGCTGTACATAAATCTGTTGATCGAACATGTTAAATTCATTTATTTTCCTACGAATATAAGAGGATTTTATACATTTGCCTTTCTGTAAACAAAAAAATCACTTTTTTTACAGGGATAAATGAGATAAACCTAAATTCAACATGCTCTGCCAGGGAGTGATCCTTCACAAGGGATTTTGCCGGAAGGAACCGTAAATTCGTTATATGGAAATTTCAAAAAATAGCACCATGAATATTTCAAAACTCATCTTCTCACCGTTTTTCTTCATGATCATTGCTTTTTCTGCTCTCTGTTCAGGGGGTTGCACGGCAACTGACCAGCAGGTGGTTTCCGGTCTGTCTGTTGACTACCTGGAGTATCCGCTGGGCCTGGATAACCCTGCTCCCCGCTTCAGCTGGCAGCTTCATCCGGGTGCTGTTGATTTTGAGCAGTCGGCTTATCAGATCCGGGTAGCTTCATCGGCAGAAAAGCTGGCTGCCGGGGAGGCCGACTGCTGGGACAGCGGCAAGGTGCTGTCGAGCCGGTCACTGCACATCCCCTACAGCGGGAAGCCGCTGATTTCCGGTGCCAGGTACTTCTGGCAGGTCGTGCTGTGGGATGGCGGCGACAAGCCTGCTCCGGCCAGCGAACCGGTATGGTGGGAAATGGGATTGCTGAACGAGGCCGACTGGCAGGGCAGCTGGATTTCGGCTGTCGACCATAGCAGTCCGGTACCTCCCACCCTGCCTGCTCCTCACTTCCGGAAAGTGTTTGAAGTCCCGATAAACCTGGCTTCAGCACGATTATATATCTCAGGCCTGGGCTATTATGAGGCTTTCCTCAACGGAGAGAAAGTGGGCGATCATGTGCTCGACCCGGCAATGACACGGTACGACCGGCGCATAAAATATGCCACTTATGATGTGAGCGGGTACCTGACAAAAGGAGACAACGCCCTGGGAGTGATGCTGGGTAACGGCTGGTATAACCAGCACACCCGCGAAGCCTGGAATTTTGACCAGGCTCCCTGGAGAGATGCTCCCAAAATGATCTGCCAGCTGGTGCTGACCGATAAAGACGGAAAACAAACCGTCGTTAAAAGTGATGAAACCTGGAAGTTCGCCACCGGGCCTGTAGTCTTCGACGGGGTTCATAACGGGGAGACTTACGACGCACGCCTGGAGCTGAGAGACTGGAGCACTCCGGGTTACAACGACTCCCGCTGGAGCCGGGCATGGGTGGTGGAAAGCCCCGGAGGCCGACTCTCGGCACAGCTGATGCCACCCATCCGGGTCACCGGATCCCTGAAACCTGCAAAAACCTGGCAGGTAAATGATTCCGTGACCATGATCGACCTGGATCAGAACATCACCGGCTGGGCATCCATACAGGTGAAAGGCCCGCGCGGAAGCCAGGTCACCCTGCGCTATGGAGAACGCATCTTCGATGACGGCACCCTCGACCAAAAAGAACTGAGCCGGTTTATCCGTACCGGCGATACACAAACCGACAGGTATATACTGAAAGGAGAAGGCGTGGAACAATGGCACCCTGTATTTACCTACCAGGGATTCCAGTATATCGAAGTAACCACTTCCGACCCCCGCGTGGAAATCGTCGATATGCAGGGTGAGGTGGTGCATACCGACCTGCCGGAAAAAGGCACGTTCGCGTCATCCAGTGAGCTGTTCAACAAAATTCACCAAAACCTGAAATGGTCATTCCTGGGGAATTACCACGGATACCCGACCGACTGCCCACATCGCGAAAAAATGGGCTGGTCGGGCGATGCCCTCCTGGTAGCCGAAGCCGGACTGTTTAACTTCGACATGACCCGGGCTTACCTGAAGTGGATCGACGACTTTGCCGATGAACAACAACCCAACGGACAACTGCCCGGCATTATCCCTACCAGCGGCTGGGGTTATACCTATGGGAGAAACCCGGAAACAAGAGAAAGAGGATACGGACCCCAATGGGAAGCTGCTTTCATGGAAATACCCTGGCAGATGTACAGGTATACCGGCGATACAACCATCATCGTAAGATATTATGAGGCTTTCAAAAACTATGTTGACTACCTGAGCAACCATTCCAACAACTACCTGCTTCATTTTGGCATCGACGACCATAAACAACTCAAACCACTCACCGACGGTCACTACCTCTCTTCAGCCTTCTACTTCCACTGTACCTCCCTGTTGTCGAAAATGGCCGATATCACCGGGGCTAAAAATGACGCCCGTAAATACGCTGCTCTTGCCGAAGAGATAAAAAAAGCTTTTCATGAGAAATATTTTCATCCCGACTCCAATACTTATTACCACGGTGGCCAAACACCTATGGCTCTGGCCCTCTATTTCGGTATGACCGATGAACCAAACCGTGAGAAAATACTGCAAAACCTGCTGAATACCATCAAAGAAAATAACGGACATATCGATGCAGGAGTGGTGGGAACAAAAGCCGTTATTAATACCCTGCTGATGTTCGGCGAAGAACAGGTACTCTTTGAAATGGCCGATAAACGTACTTTCCCCGGATGGGGATACTGGATTGACGTACTGGGCGCCAACACACTGTACCAAAACTGGGACGGCTCTCAGTCACTCAATCATATCATGTTCGGTTCCATCGGCGATTATTTCTATAAAGGCCTCGCCGGAATCAATATCGACAACAACCAGCCGGGATTTAAGCATATCATCCTGAAACCCATGACACACAACCCCCTTCAGTGGGTCGAAGGCAGCTACAATTCGTTGTACGGCAGGATCAGTTCAAAATGGGAAAAACAGCCTGACGGATTGCAAATGAATATTGCCATTCCTCCCGGAACTACCGCAGAGGTGCATGTGCCGGGAGCCGAAAACAGTGAGGTCTCTTTCCGGCAGGGTTCCCAACCGGATTTCCTGGGATACAAAAATGGTTTTCATATCTACCTGGTAAAAGCTGGGAGCTATGAAATTCACGTACAATAATTAACATATTTGAAAAGAATGCCGGATGCGGTTAATAATGATTCTTCTTTGCGACAAACAACTAATAATATGAAACGATTTTTATTTCTTCCCCTGGCCGCGGGATTAGCGGCATGCGGTACGCTGAACCAGGAAGCTGAGCGTCCCAACATATTGTGGATCACCCACGAAGACCTGAGTCCTATTTACGGGTGTTACGGGGATAGTTACTCACACACGCCGAACATTGACCGGTTGGCAGAAACAGGGATCCGGTTTGACCATGCTTATTCCAATGCGCCTATCTGTGCACCGGCGCGCTCCACCCTCATCACGGGGATGTACACCACATCGCTGGGCACCCAGCATCTGCGTTCGAAAATTCCGGTACCGGAGAACATGAAAATATTGCCTGAGGTGTTGCGGGAAGCGGGGTACTATACCACCAACAACGTGAAAACCGATTATAACTTCAGTCATGAAGGACGCTGGGACGAAAGCAGCAACCAGGCACACTGGCGGAACCGGCCGGAAGGAAAGCCGTTTTTTAGCGTTTTTAATTTTATGATGACCCACGAAGGACCTATCAACCGGGTGGACCGGGAGCAAACAAAGATGCTGGACTCACACCGTGACCCCAACAAAGCGCAACTGCCTCCTTTCCTGCCCGACAGTCCGCGGATGAGGGAAATTTGGGCGCATAGCTACGACCTGCTGTCGGTGTTCGACCTGGAGGTGGGCAAGCTGCTCGAACAACTGAAGGAGGACGGACTCCTGGACAATACCATCATTTTTGTCTTCTCCGACCACGGAACCGGATTGCCGGGATTTAAACGCTGGCTGAACAATGCCGGTCTGCAAGTGCCATTCATCCTCCATGTTCCGGAGAAATATAAAAAATGGGCCGCTAACCTGACAGCCCCGGCTACCGACCGCATGGTGGGGTTTGTCGATTTTGCCCCAACGGTGATCACCCTCGCCGGAGCAGAAGTGCCGGAAATGATGGAAGGCAAAAGTTTCCTGGGATCCGGCAGCCAGCCGAAAAAGTTTGTCTACGGTTACCGCGACCGGGCCGACGATTGTTACGAGATGTCACGTGCTGTTACCGATGGCAGGTTTGTATACGTGAGACACTTCATGCCCCAACTGCCCTACTACCAGGAAGCAATCATCTTCAGCGCACAAAAAGGAGGCAGCTATGAGGAGATACACCGCCTGAAAGACCTCGGACAACTGCCCGAAGCGACACAGGCTCTCTTCCGTCCCAAGCAGGTGGAGGAACTGTTCGACCTGCAAAACGACCCCTACGAACAGCATAACCTGGCCGGTAATCCCGAATATGCGGAAAAACTTAAAGAGATGGAACAGCTGGTGAATAACTGGATGGTGGAGTATTTCGATACCGGCCTGCTGAATGAAGGCGAGTACATGGAACGTGCCCGGGAATCAGGCCAAAGTGTCTACGAAACCGTCAGACAATACTCCCGGGATGATTACCGGAAAATCGTCGACGCAGCCCGGCATTCGGGCAGAGTGGAAAATGTTGCAGATCTTATCCCGCTGCTGCAGGACGATGACAGCGCCATTCGCTGGTGGGCAGTGGTGGCTGCTGATGCTTTTCCCGGCGACCTGACCGCGGTGAAACCTATCCTGGAAAACCTCCTGGACGACGATTCCTACCCCGTGGCATGTATGGCTGCAGAAGTGCTGGTGAAACGGTATGACCACAACCAGGCACTGAAAACATTGGAGAACCTGCTGAAAACAGACCAGGAACCGGTTGTCCTCCAGGTGGCCATCAGCGTGCGGCGAACAGGAGAAAAAGCGGCTCCCCTGATCCCGGCCATTCAACAGGAAATCATGCCAAAATATGCCGGGGATATCTGGGGAAGATACAAAAACTGGGACTATCCAATGTTTATTGGTATGGCTCTCGACCAAACACAAATAAATAACGGCATCCCCGTGAAGGTAAAATAGTCACCTGTGAATCCGGAAAATAAAAGTATATGCTGAAACTGAAACTGCATTGGCAAATCCTGATCGCTTTCATCCTGGCCGCACTTTTCGGTTATTTCATTCCGGAGGGTGTCCGTTATGTTTCCTGGCTGGGCGATCTGTTCCTACGGGCACTGAAAATGGTGATCATCCCCCTGGTTTTCAGCTCAATTATCAGCGGGGTCACCAGCATGGGCGATGGGAAAAACCTGGGTCGACTGGGAATAAAAACAATTGCCTATTACCTGACAACCAGTACGCTGGCTATCCTGACCGGCTTGTTCGTTGTAAATATCGTGAAGCCAGGTGTGGGCGTTGATCTGGGATTTTCGAAAACCGTGGAAGGGCTGGAAGGATCTGCCGGATCAGTGAAGGATATCTTTTACCGGCTGATCCCCGAGAATATTGTGGACTCCATGGCTCAGGGAGCTATTCTTCCGGTCATATTTTTTGCTATCCTGCTGGGATACTTTATTACACGTACCGAAGAGAAGCACCGGCAGATCCTGACGGGTTTTTTTGATGCCTTTTTTGAGGTGATGATGAAGATCACCCTGTTCATCATCCGGTTTACCCCACTGGGTATCTTCGGCATCGTTTCAGCAGAAGTAAGCAGAAACGCAAACGACTTAGGCGCTATAGCGGGCAGTCTGGCCATTTACAGTTTATGTGTTGTGGCAGGGCTTCTTTTTCACGGACTGGTATCCCTGCCGCTCATTGTCAGGTATGTTGGGAAGGCCAGACCTTATGCTCACCTGAAAAACATGACTGTTCCCCTGCTCACGGCTTTCTCTACCTCCTCCTCGAGTGCCACGCTGCCCCTTACCATGGAGGCGCTGGAAAATAACAGCGGTATTTCCAACAGGATCTCCAGTTTTACCGTTCCCCTGGGAGCTACCATCAACATGGACGGCACAGCCCTCTACGAGTGTGTGGCAGCCATGTTCATAGCCCAGGCCTATGGTGTAGACCTCACCTTCGTCCAGCAAATGCTGGTTGTCATTACCGCACTGCTGGCATCGGTAGGAGCAGCCGGGATTCCCATGGCAGGACTGGTCATGATGACCGTGGTGCTGACAGCCGTCGGACTGCCCCTGGAGGGTATAGGCCTGGTACTGGCAGTCGACCGGGTGCTGGATATGATCCGTACAACGATTAACGTGTGGAGCGATAGCTGCGGAGCTCTCCTTATCGCCCGCTCAGAAAAAGAACAAACGAACATAGCCGTTTCGTAATTGCCGCTTCACAGATGCACACCAGAATTCAACCATGCCCCGGCAGGAAAACGATCGGACAAAGCAATCATTTCAACAAATTTATTTATATTCGTTTCAAATTTGAATGAATGGAAGTATTGGTCTTACTGGGAATGGTGATTGGCCTGGCCAGCGGTATAGCTGCCACATACTGGTATTTTAAAAGACGAACAACAGAAGTCGCCAGAGTACAGTCGGTTGTTCTGCTCGATAAAATCCGCCACGTGTGCAAGCTGATCACCATTGAAGGAGAGTTCTCCGAAGTGTTTGCCCACCACGATGGGAAAAGCATGTTTTTCAAACTCCTCCAGATGAAAAAAAAAGCATTGCTGATTGTTCAGGCCAGGGTGTTGATCGGGTTCGACCTGTCAAAGATAAAAATCGATATGATCCCGGAGAAAAAACAGGTCAGGCTCTCCCAATTCCCCGAACCGGAGATCATGAGTATGGAAACCGACCTGGAGTATTACGATGTGCAGAAAGGTATGATCAACAAGTTCTCGGAGGAAGACCTGACGAATATGAACAAAAAGTCGAAGGAGTTTATCCGGGAGAAAGTGGAACGCAGCTACCTGTTTGACATTGCCCGGAACCAGGGAACAGATACCATTGCCGTTATCCGCCAACTGATCGACTCAGTGGGATGGGAACTGCGGACAGACGACCTGGCCCTGCCCAAAACAAAGCCACAACCTCAACTGGAGACTAAGGGATAGTCCGGGGTTACAAGAACTGTAGGGATGTGTCAGGAAAAAAGTGACTCCACGAATTCGCGTCTCCGAAAGATTTGCAGGTGTTCCATTTTTTCACCAATTCCGATATACCTGACCGGGATTTTAAACTGGTCGGAAATGCCAATCACCACGCCACCTTTGGCTGTGCCATCGAGTTTTGTCAGTGCCAGCGCTGTAACCTCGGTAGCTTTGGTAAATTGTTTAGCCTGCTCGAAGGCGTTTTGCCCTGTGGAGCCATCGAGGATCAGCAGCACCTCGTGCGGAGCTCCCGGAACAATGCGCGACATTACCTTTTTTATTTTGGTCAGCTCATTCATGAGGTTCACCTTGTTGTGGAGGCGGCCGGCCGTGTCAATGATCACCACATCGGCATGGGCAGAACGGGCTGAGGAAACCGTATCAAATGCCACCGATGCCGGATCAGCTCCCATTTGCTGTTTCACCAGAGGAACATCTACCCGTTGAGCCCAAATTTCAAGCTGCTCAATAGCCGCAGCACGGAATGTGTCGGCAGCGCCCAAAATAACCTGCTTACCAGCTTGCTTAAACTGATAAGCCAGCTTCCCTATCGTCGTGGTTTTCCCTACTCCGTTTACACCAACAACCATAATCACATAAGGCTTCTCCGTTTCGGGAATATCAAACTCAGAAACATCACCCGAGTTGTTTTCCTCTAACAACGCAGTTATCTCATCCTTCAGTAAAGTATTCAACTCACCAATGCCCAGGTACTTGTCGCGCGATACCCGCTCTTCAATCCGGCGGATGATCTTCAGCGTTGTGTCAACACCCACATCCGATGAAATCAAAACCTCTTCCAGGTTATCCAACACTTCATCATCAACCTTCGATTTGCCCACCACAGCGCGGCCAAGCTTTTTAATAACACTCTCCTTGGTTTTTAAAAGCCCCTGGTCGAGATTCTCTTTTTTGCTTTTTGTAAAAATTCCAAAAATTCCCATCGATTATCATTTGAGTGGCTCAAAAATAGTAATATTTTCCGGGAAAAGGCCTGAAAAAGAGCAAATACAAAAAAAGCTTTCACCTAACGATGAAAGCTTTTTTTGTATTCCGTTTAAAACTATTGCTTCTGAAAATAATCTTTTAATTCATCATTGGTGATCACTTCCTCCTTAAAAATATAAGCACCGGATTTGGGTGATTTTACCATACGAATCACTTTTGAGTGGGCTCTACCGGAACCTTTTTGCAGCGTTGCAACTGATTTCTTTGCCATAATCTATCTTATTTAATTTCTTTATGAACCGTTACCTTTTTCAAGATGGGGTTGTATTTCTTCATCTCCAGCCTTTCAGGAGAATTTTTCCTGTTCTTGGTGGTAATATACCGGGAGGTACCCGGCATGCCACTATCTTTATGCTCGGTACACTCTAAAATAACCTGAATACGGTTGCCTTTTCCTTTTTTTGCCATCTCAACTATTCTTTAAATCTTATCAATAAATCCTTTTTCCTTCGCTTTCTTAATGGCAGCTGTAACACCAATCTTATTAATGGTGCGAATACCCGATGCCGACACATTCAGATAAACCCACCGTTTTTCATCCGGCAGGTAGATTTTCTTTCTGAACAGGTTCACATTAAATTTCCTTTTTACCCGGCGCTTCGAGTGAGAAACATTGTTCCCCACCATCGCCTTCTTACCTGTTATTTGACAAACTTTTGACATGGTTATATTATTTCTTGATAGACAAAATCACATTATTTTAACGGCTTGCAAAGAAAATACTTTTTTAAGAAATAATCAAGCTGTTGACCAAGTTTTTCCATAAACAATTAACATTCGGCTGTTCATATCCCCCAAAGTGAACCATCAAAAGAATTGCCCAACATGCAGAGAGCAGGAATCAACCACAAAAAACACAAAAAACAGAGATGATCCTCATTCGTCATTCGTCATTCGTCATTGATTTTCCTTTACTTTGCGTGTTCTTAAACGTTAAGTTATGGATATTTTATTGATTATTGCCGGCGTTCTCCTGATGGTTGGCGGCATTTTGGGAGGTGTACTGCCGGTATTACCGGGTCCGCCGTTAAGCTATGCCGGTTTGATCTGTCTGCATCTTACCGGAAGATATCAGTTTTCGTCCCGGTTTTTAATCATTTGGGCGGTGGTTACTGCTGTTGTTTACCTGCTTGACTACCTCATTCCTGTTTGGGGCACCAAACGTTTTGGTGGCAGCAAACGGGGTGTATGGGGCAGTGTCATCGGGCTGGTGATTGGTCTTTTTTTCTTTCCTCCCTTTGGGATCATTGCCGGTCCATTCCTGGGTGCCGTAGCTGGTGAACTTTCCGCGGGCAAAGATTCAGTTGCTGCCATGAAATCCGGATTTGGATCGTTTGTCGGATTTTTAGCCGGCACGCTGATAAAACTCGTGGCTTCAGGCTTGATGGCCTGGCATTTTGCCCGGGTGCTGTTCCTCTCCTGAACAACGGTCATCCCCGGAATGGGAGTCTGCCCCCTGTTCTGCCAAAAAAAATAGTGTGCCCGTTCTGGCAGCTGCCAAAACAGGCACACTTCGGCCCGATCACCACATCAACGCCTTTCTACCTTAAAGCTGTAATCGCCCGATCCGAGGTGAATGCTGATCCGGCCATTTCCTGTTTCTGCTTTTTCTATCCCCTTGACTCCTTCAATGAACTGGTTATTCTCCCAAATTTTTATATCTCCCTCCCAAACAACCGGTTGGGTAGCATCGAACAGCGGAAGAACAACCGTGCCTGTTGTGTTCGCAGGAAGAGATACCTCCTGGAGAAATGCTCCGGCTTCATTCTTCCAGCGGGAAACAACTGTGCCTGCAACCGTTTCCAGGGAGGCATCCACATGTTCCAACCTCTGCGGAACGTAAGGCTCTATGTGTATATTCCGGTAACCGGCGGTGGTATTTCCCTCCAGTGGCGACTGGATTCCCGCGAGAAACTTAAAGAAGTATTCGGTGATGGAACCGAACATTTCGTGGTTGTGGGAACTTTCCCCCGACCATTCTTCCAGCAGGGTGGTTGATCCGTTAACAATCCAGTATCCATAGCTGGGATAGGTGGTTTGGGTAGCTAACCGGTATATCCTTTCCTGTTCCCCTCCCTGCACGAGTACCGGCCAGAGGTATTTGGTGCCGATGATGCCTGTGTTCAGGTGATCGTCACGGTTGTGGATATCCTCAACAAGTACCTGAAAAACTTTTTCTTCATATCCTTCCGGTACAACATCTCCCATGAGGGCAAGCAACAGATAGGTCTGGTAAGGATCAGCTGTTCCGTACAACCCTGTTTCGGGATTAAAAAATTTCCGGTTAAAGTGTTGCTTAACGGTGTCGGACAGCGACCGGTAGTATTTTGAATCATTGTCGTATCCCAGTTTACCGGCAATTTTTGACATCAGCAAACTGTTATAATAATAATAAAAGGTATTCACTACGGCATGGTTCGGGCAGTCGGACTGTCCGGGAGCACACCACTCGCCCAGACTGGACCAATATCCGTCGAAGAAGTCGATGATATAAGGTTCTCCCGGATCCTCATCGCGTACACCCAGTTCTTTCAGGTACTGAATATATTTTTTCATGGTTGGGTAGTGATCTTCCAGGATCCGCATATCGTCAAAATAGTGGTTCATCCACCAGGGGATCAGGATGTAAGCACTCCCCCAGGCAATACCTCCCCCACCGCCGCCAACCAGTGTGGGGGCGGTATTGGGTATCCTGCCATTTTCTTCCTGTGCATCACGCATGTCGTTGAGCCATTTGGTGTAATAGGCAGGAACGTGGAAGTCGTGGATAGATGCTTCGGCCACAACCTGGCCATCGCCGGTGTATGCTCCCTTCTCCCGGTGCGGGCAGTCGGTGGGATAACTCAGGTTATTCCCTCGCTGCGACCATAAACCGGCGGTGTGTATCTGGTTGAATAAGGGTTCGGATGATTCAAACATCCCGTTCCTTTCCAGGTCAGTATGAACAACCCGTCCTTCCACTTTCAACGACTCCAGGTTTTTCTGATCGTTGGTGGTGACCTCTAAATAGCGAAAGCCGGTATAGAAAAACCGGGGTTCATAGGTTTCCTGCTCATTGCCGGCCAGGGTGTAATCGGTCCAGATATAGGGATGGAACCGTGTATTATCGCTGAGCTTGTCTCCCTCCTCCAGGGGTTTGGGGAATGTCAGGTTGTTCAGGCGTTCTTCGGCGCGGATGCGGATGACCTGCCCGGGGGCACCTTTCACTTCCACACGCCACCAGCCGGCAATATTCTGGCCCAGATCGATAATGTATCTTCCCGGTTCGGGATGGATCTCCTTGATGGGCTGCAGGGTTTGGGTAACCCGGATGGCCGGCAGCAGATGCGATTTCAGTCTGCCGGCAGGCTGAGTACCTGTAGCCACCTGACTCCAGGCTGCATCGTCGAAACCAACAGCTGACCAGCCGGGAAGTTCCTTCCGGGCATCGTAATCTTCACCCCCATACAGGTTGTTGAACGTTATGGGCCCCGGAGCTGTTTTCCAACTGTTGTCGGTAATAACAACCGACTGACTGCCATCCTTGTAAGTAATCATGAGCTGCATCAGGAAACAAGGATTGCCAAAACTCGCCCCGCCACTGCCCCAGCTCCACCTGCCTTCAGCTTTCCGGAGGTTCCAGGCTCCATTGCCCAGCATGGCTCCGGCACTGTTCTTCCCCTTCTTCAGCAGGGAGGTGACATCAAAAACCGAGTATAAAACGGTTTTCCGGTAATCGGTGATCGACGGACTCAATACCTGATCACCTACCTTGCCGCCATTGAGGTAGAACTCATAAAACCCACAGGCGGTAACATATGCATAGGCTTCCTCAACGCTCTTTTCAACCTCAAATTCCCCGCGGAACAGCGGACTCTCATGCACGATCTCATGACCGGCAGTGATCCATTCTGCCTGCCACTCACCAGGCTTCATGATGCCCGTGTGAAAAAAGGCTGGTTCGCTCCAATAGGAATGCTCTTCATCGATCCACACACAAACCCGCCAGAAATACTTTTTATTGCTCTCCAACAAAGCTCCCTCAAACGCCAGGTTTACACTGTTCCTGGCCATGACCTTGCCGGTATCCCAGATGTTGCCCGACTGTTTTTCCACTTCACCCCGGGTTTCAGATACAATAATCCGGTAAGCTGCCTGGTTCACCCCACGCTCACCCGATGTCATTTTCCATGAAAAACGGGGATGGGACACATCCATTCCCAACGGGTTGTTCATGTATTCAACACGTAAATCGGTCACTGCAGCGTCCTGTGTTGAGTTACAGGAAGAAAAACCAATCAGAAAAAGAAACAGAAAGGGAAAAATGCCAGTTAATAATTTTTGTCTCATCTTATTATAATTAATTGTTCCTAAGGTATTTGACTCATTCGTCATTCGTAATTCTCTTCGTGATTCGTATTTGATTTTGCTTTAATTTTTGGATTGAATAATTTTCACACCTTTAGGTGCTTTACAGGTTGTTTTCACGGTACCATCGGCCTTTTTCCGGTGGTTTATTTTCACGATTCCCCGGGATGTCGGGAATGTTCCTTCCACCCACTGCAGGTCTCCGAGGTTAGGATCTATCCGGATTGTTTTTCCTCCGGGTTCGAGCACTTTCACGCCGAGCACATGTTCTGTCAGCCATGCTGTAGGTCCGGCAGCCCAACCGTGGCAGAAGCTGTGGCGGTAGCTCACATAGCAGTGGTCGCCATAGGCACCGTGCACATCGATTTTCCCGGGGGGAGTAACTTCATCGATTCTTCCGGCGTTTTCCAGCCACTCCACATCAAAATCTTCCCAGAAGGTGGTTGCTCCCAGGTCGAGCATGCCGCCCCAGTATTCCCGGATATTATCGAGGGCTCCCTGGTAATCGCCGGCAAGAGCACGTGTCTGCAGCATATAGTATCCATAAAAGGTTGACATGCGGCGGGCGCCATCCTGTGCCAGAACATCAGCATTGGCCTGTTTGGGAGGGACCAACCCCGACATGCCCAGGAGGGCTGCAGCCTGCTTCGAGTCGGTCATTTCGGGGATATGCTGTTTCAATAACTGCAGCGACCGGTGACAGAGCTGCTCCGTCTGGCTGTCACCCAGTATCCTGCTCAGCTCAGCGCCTGCTTCAAAGGTCATCACCATCATAGACTGCAACCCGGCATGCACAGCCTCCTTATTCCTGCTTGAAGGCCAGTCTAAAAACCTGTTCCCATCCAAAATCTCCCGGCCATTGGCATCAATTTTTGTGGCCAGATGTTGCAGCAGACGGGTCAGGTAGGTGTGCTGCTCCTGCAGATAGGCCAGATCACCATGATACATATACCAGTCGCGGTGAATCAACACCCACCACATGGAATAGGAACTGATGCCGTTCATCCAGCCGGGTAACGGCGTCAGATCGCGGGCCAGGTCCAGACTTCGGGGAACCACCTCGTTGTACCCAAACACAGTGTTTACAGTCATCACCTCCGGATGCAGATCACCTACCCACACCAGCCGGTCGCGCTTGATGCCGTCCCACAGGTATTCCTGCATGTTCAGGTGTACCGTGTAAGCACCGGTCATCCATATTTCGTTCAAACGCTCATCGCTCGAGGTGAACGAACCAAGGTAAGGGATGTCGCGAAAGGTAAATGTGGCGTTGATCTCCCTGATCTCTATCTTCGTGTCGGTGCCCAGCAGGTCAACCCGTGCAAACCGGAAACCCGACTGACCCACATCCAGTCGCCCCAGCCAGGGAAGAGTAACCTCAAAATCACGCATGGCATGATCGTTCGTGGCACCATCCTGCTGAATATCACTCATCACTTCTGCTACCGATTCACCCATACGTATCCGCACCCGGCCGGCAGGCTTCGTGTTATTGATGGTCGTCACCAGCTCCAACCCCCCCTGGATCTCCCTCCCGAAATCGAGAATAAGACCCGAAGGTTCATCCCCCCGGTTCACCAGCGTGAGGTAATCGCCCTGGTTCAAATCAGCCTGTCCTTTCCCCGGAAGTAAAAGACTCTCCTTGTTTATTACCCACTCACCGGTATCATCCGATACCCAAACAACGCGTACAGGAGTTAATACACGGGTTGTCAACCCCGGCGACCTGACTGCTGACTGATCATACGACTGAAAAACAGGGGGCAGCTGAGCCCACCCGGTGGAGGATAAAATCAAACAACCGTGGAGAAGAAAAAAATAAATAATTCGTACTGATAGTAAGGTCGGAAATAATGCATCGCGTTTTATCATCGTTAACTGGATTTTTTCATTAAAAAATCAAAAGTAATCAATAATCAGAATCTAAAAATAGATTACTTTTGATTTGTTTTTTTACAACTTATATATTAATGGCAATTATCAGAGAATCAACAAATAACGACTTGAGTTTTCTCGAAGAACTTGAAAAAAGTTGCTTCCCCGCATTTCAACAAAGCACACGTCGATCGATTCGTTACAGTTTAACAAGCCCTTTTCAGAAGGTTATGATTGCAGAGATCCAGGAGGGAAAGGACAGAATCCCTGTTGGATCGCTGACGCTACACCTTCATGCTAAAAGTCATCGCATCTTTTCCATCGCCGTTTTACCGGCGTTTCAGGGTCAGGGTATTGGTCAGCAGCTGCTGGAGTTTTCCATCACGCTGGCGCGTTCCCGGAAGGCCAGCCGTATCTCCCTCGAAGCCCGGAAATCGGATCATCAGCTCATCAAATTTTACAAAAAGGCAGGGTTTACCCAAACCGAAGAGCTGCCCAACTACTACAAGAAAGGCGAAAACGGCCAGCGAATGGTCCTTCAGCTTGATGAAAACAGCGACAAACAGAGCATATCCAATATCATTATTGTGCGAAACCCCAAATACTGGAACCTGCAAATCGAGGGAGTCAGGGTGGTTTCTTCAAAAAAGTATATCACCGGTCCTGAGTTTCAATCGTTGAAGAATGTCCGTATCTTCAACCTGAGCAACTCCTACCAGTATCAGAAAATGGGATACTATGTTTCGCTGCTGGCATCGGCACGTGACCACCGGGTCATCCCCAATGTAACCACATTGCGGGATTTCACCAGCCAGTCGCTCATCCGGTCCCTTTCAGGATATATCGATGAAGATATTCAGAAAACGCTGAAACAGGTGGAAGGCAACAAGGTGAGTATTTATGTATATTTCGGAAAGTCGGTGAATCCGAAATTCAGACAGCTGGCGCAGAAGCTATACCATTTATTTGAAGCGCCCATGCTGCAAATCGATTTTGTGAAAAATGAAAAGTGGCTGATTCAAAGGGTGACTCCGTTAAGTCTGAAGAAGGTCAACCCCGATCACCTGGAGAAAGTTCAGGAATTTGCATGTGACTATTTTTCAAAAAAACGGTTCAGCCGACCGCGTTTTAAGAATTACAAATACGACCTGGCTATCCTGGTTAATCCCAAAGAGAAGTACCCCCCTTCCTGTCCGGTTGCCTTGCAGAATTTCAAGAAGGCTGCCGAAAAAGAAGGGTTTTATACGGAATTTATCACCAAGGATGACCTCAGCCAGCTTTCGGAATACGATGCCCTGTTCATCCGGGAAACCACCAATGTAAACGACCACACCTATCACTTTTCGCGCACGGCTTATGCCGAAGGTCTGGTGGTTATTGATGATCCCTGGTCGATTTTACGGTGTTCCAATAAAATATTCCAGAACGAGCGGCTGAAACAGAACAAGATCAAAACCCCTGCCACTGTTGTTCTCTCCAAATCGACTTACCGGAAGCTGCAAACTGCGCATCTCACGTTTCCGCTGGTGTTAAAGCAACCCGACAGTGCTTTCTCACTGGGAGTGGAAAAGGTCAATTCACCGGAAGAACTGGATGCTTCCTTAAAAAAGCTGTTCCAACTGTCAGATCTGGTTATTGTCCAAGAGTTTATGCCTTCGGAATTTGACTGGCGTATCGGAGTACTGGACCAGGCTCCCCTGTTTGCCTGTAAGTATTTTATGGCTAAGAATCACTGGCAGATCTACGACTGGAAAAGTAAACAGAAGAAAAACTGGGGCAACGTGGAAACAGTCCCGCTGAGTGAGGTGCCCATAGCTGTAGTAAAAACGGCAGTCAAAGCTGCCTCCCTGATTGGTGACGGTCTTTATGGAGTCGACCTGAAACTGGTGAACCAGGAAGTTTATGTCATCGAGATCAATGACAATCCAAATATCGACTCAGGCATTGAAGATAATGTACTGAAAGATGAACTCTATGGGAAAATTATGCGGTCGCTTATCAACCGGATTGAGATCAACCGCAATATTGCCCAGTTTGTTACGGTGTAAAGAGGGTTACTTCTTCCCGGTCAGTTCCATCTCTTCCAGGAGATAACCCGCCCCGGCAAATTTGTCGATCACAAAAAGGGCATACCGGATGTCGATGGCAATGTTACGCGACTGCTCCGGGTCGTACATGATGTCGCTCATGGTTCCTTCCCAACAACGGTCGAAGTTCACCCCGACCAGTTGTCCTGCAGCATTCACTACCGGGCTGCCCGAGTTGCCGCCTGTGGTGTGTACCGAGGCAGTAAAGCAGACGGGAAGACTGTTCCCCGATGCATAGGGTCCATAGTCTTTTTGCCGGTATAACTCCTTCAATCGCTCCGGCACAGTAAACTCCTCCTCCCCCGGATTCTCCTTCTCCATAATCCCCTCAAGGGTAGTGTAATGCTTATATTTCACCCCGTTGAGCGGCTCATACCCTTCCACCCTGCCATAGGCTGCACGCAGGGTAAAATTGGCATCGGGATAGAGTGGTTCATCCTGCTTCATGTGCATGATCCCCGCCATATATACCTGCATGTTCTCACTCAACTGCCGGGTCAGCGAATCCAATACCGGTTTTACCGTGGTTTCAAAATGAAAATTCAACTGCTGAAAACATGCTACCAGCGGGTCATTCCTTAGCTTCTTCAGTTTCCGGTGATTTGCCTCGCTAAAGAGTTCCTGCAGCCGGGCTTCATCGGTTAGCACAGATTTCTGATACACCTTCCTGACCAGTTTTTCTCCGGGGTATTTCCGCAGTAAGCCGGAGAAATATGCAGGCAGGTGCTGCGCATCTATTCCATTTGCCAGCAGCGGCATCAGCTCCCGGAATAACATCTCATCTGTTGACCTGTCGAAATCCCTGAAAAAGGAGGAAAGCGCCTTAGAGGCGTTTTTCAGCTGGCTCTCCAGTCGTTCGTCCTGCTGGTTCTCCAGACTATCCATTATCTCTTTGACCACAGACGCCAGCCGGAATATTTCAACCCCGTTGAATACGATCTCCGAGTAATAATCGTATGCCTGGATGGTTTCGCTGTACAGGGCGTAGAGAGAGTCAAACTGCTCAAAAACCTGCCGGTACCGGTTATCCCAAATCCCGTTTGCCCGGGCCCAGTGTTGAAACTCTTTTTCCCGGGCACGTTTTTGGACAACAGCATCCAATCGCTCCAGTCCTCTGATCTCACCCTGCCACTTCTTCCAGGAATTGCTGATGGAAGCATGCTTGGCTGCATACTGAATCCTGATTCCGGGATCCGAGGCCATAGCGGCTCTGACCACTTCCAGCTTCCTGTCGCGAATGGCTATCCGGTCGGGATCGCGCTGCTTCATGATGATCTCCACCTCCTGGGCGGGGATATATTGCATGGTACTGCCCGGGTTTCCAAGCACCATGGCGAAGTCACCTTCCTCCACACCATCGAGAGATATGGGAAAGAACTTTTTGGGTTGGTAAGGTACATTATCGGGAGAATACTCAGCTGGTTCATTCTGTTCATCGGCATACACCCTGAAGAGGGAGAAATCGCCCGTGTGGCGCGGCCACATCCAGTTGTCCGTGTCGCCGCCAAACTTACCGATCGACGAAGGTGGCGCACCTACCAGCCGTACATCCCGGTACACTTTGTAAACATACAGGTAATAACTGTTCCCGTAAAACAGAGGTTTTACCTGAGCCAGGTACCTGCCATCAGCTGAGGCTTCGCGTTCCAGAGAGGTGATATTCTCCTTTGTTTTTTTTTCTTTAGCCGCAATCGCCAGCGCGTCTGTTCCCTCCAACACCTGATCCGTCACTTCCTCCATGTACTCCAGAAAACGAACGGTAAGACCGGGATTGGGCAACTCCTCCTCCCTACTCATCGCCCAAAATCCATGGGTAAGGTAATCCTTCTCAACAGTGCTGTGAGACTGGATCTGCCTGTACCCGCAATGATGATTGGTGATGAGCAAACCCTCCGCCGAAATCATTTCACCTGTGCAGCCCCCGCCAAAGACCACAACAGCATCTTTCATGCTCGCACCATGGGCATTGTAGATATCCTGAGCCGACAGCTGAAAACCCATCTCCTGCATCTCTGCCAGATTGTATTTCTCCAGTAACAACGGAATCCACATCCCCTCTTTGGCTGAAACCGACCCAAAAACAAGAATAATAAAAAGTAGTATCGTATTCAATTTTCTCATGAAAGAAGTTTTAGTGTTGTTGTATCATTCGAATAAAACAAAATTATTCCAAATAAAAAAGCAGATAGCTGCATCTACAAAAATCAATAAGCTTGCTGAAATACGATTTCCTCCAGTCCGGCCACCTGTTCATTTTCCTTGTCAATATAGATGCGAACAGTAATTTTTCCATCCTGCACGTTCACTATTCGCTCGCCTGTCCATTCGGTTTGTCCAGCATGGAGCGACAGGGTGGCAGCCGGTATCCGGTTATACTCAATTTTTTGCCAGGAGGGAAGGTATTGGTCACCCACTTTTGCTCTGATCCTGTAGTTTCCATTTTGAACATTTATTTGGTATTCAAAAAAATCATGTGGATTGGTGCAAGGATCCGGAGTATTTTCAAACATTACTTTTTTAAGGCGCACGTTACCTTTTTCGGAGCGGGCTACCCACTCTACTTTATCGGGGGTGCACCATGAGCCAAGCACCCAGCCTTTTCCTGCCAGCTCTTCGAAGGCGAGGTTATTTTTCTGGTTTCCGGTGAGCCACCGGGGTTTACCAAAAGTAATTCTTCCCCGGTTAAAGGAGCGGCTATTCTGTTTGCTATTCCGGGCATACAGACTTACCAGTTGGGGGAATCCGTTCAGCGCCTGATGGAAGCAGTTGTTTACACCTGGTTCCTTCGTTGCGTGGATCACCGTAAACTGCAGGTGGCCCCACTGGTTGTCGCCCCAGACGGTGCCGATCAAGTCGCCCCGGTTTAGTTTTTGTCCTTTCCTCACGGCAACATGTTGGCTGAAGAGCCGGCTATAGCAATAATAGATACCGGGTTGGGATACACTGGCCAGCAATACGGTGGTTTCATTTTTCGAATCCTGGTGTGCAGGCTCACTCACCCAAACCACGCGACTGTTTTCGATGGCTGTCACCCAGTGTTTTGGTTTGCCGCGGGCTTCGTGGAGGTTGAGTCCTATCCCTTCATACGAACGGTATAACGGGTTCCTGCCTGTTTCATCGCTATTGTAGAAGGAGAACATACAGCTTTCCTCTTCCATACTCCAGGTAAACCCTTCGTTGAAGCTCACCGGAAAGGTGTATTGACCAGGATCAAGAAGAGGCAGACAGGTGCTGCTCAGGCAGACCAGTGCATCACCGGTTAACAACCCGTGAACCTCCCGATTGGAAGCCAGCGCTTTCACATTTTTATTGTCGGCAACGAAAACCCGCAGTTCCCCCGACTCATGAGGTTCCGATCGACGGGCCACCTTCAGCCAAAGGGTGTCAGCTCCCACCTGCAGCTGGTTGTAATGATTCACCACCCGGAGC
This sequence comes from Mariniphaga sp., assembly GCA_028702595.1. Classification (GTDB taxonomy): domain Bacteria; phylum Bacteroidota; class Bacteroidia; order Bacteroidales; family Prolixibacteraceae; genus Mariniphaga. The sequence continues at coordinate 23,132 of JAQVON010000040.1, forward strand.
AGCTTCACCCGGGTACCCTGGAAAACAAAGCTTTGGCCAATATCCAGTTGGTAATAACAGCCGTTTCCCCAGCGAAAAGCACAGCTATCCGTCGACCGGGCTGTGGCCTGCCGGCAAAAAACAAACAGGCAAAGCAATATATAAAAATAGTTTTTCAAATCGCACAATTCCTCTATCAGCTGCTGATACCCTCCCGACCCGGCATTCCCGGCAGGATGCCGGTAGAACCTTGTCGCTGACAGCTATACAGAACACTAAAAGGAAGCCAGCCACGAAAAAAAGAGCTTTTACCGGTGAAACTTCTCCGAGATAAATTTCAGTCCGTCGAACAGACCGCTCCGCCAATAACTCCACTCATGCCCTCCGTTACGTGTCCTGTACTCGTGGGGGATCCCCAGATCACGCATTTTCACATGCAGGGCGGCATTCCCCTTGTACAGAAAATCATCATCACCACAATCGATATAGAAACGAATCGATTTCAACTGATCCTTGTCGACACGATCGAGCAGGTGCAGCGGGCTGTACGACTTCCAGTAATCACTTACCTGTCCATTTGCAGGCCTGGGACCATATATATTCCCAAAATAACGCGCATAGGCATCATTCACCAGTACCTCCTCATCGGTAAACACTCCAGAGCTCATGGCCACACACGACGAGAACACTTCCGGGTGCCTCATCGACAACAACAAAGCTCCGTTCCCTCCCATGGAAAGCCCGGCAATGGCACGAAATTCTTTTTTCGGGCGAACGCGGTACTGCTGCTCCACGAAGGGAATGAACTCTTCCATAAACATATCCTCCCAGGGATCCTTCCCGTCGTAACTGTTTATATACCAAGTCACCCCTCCATCGGGCATGACGATGATGCAGGGAGGAAAATCACCGTTCCGAATGCCCCGGTCAGCAATGCTGTTGGCTTCACCAAACTGAACCCACCCGGTTTCATCATCCGAATAACCATGCAACAGGTAAAGCACGGGATAACTACGCTGAGAAGTCCCATAACAGGGAGGAAGATAAATGGAATACTTCACCGGATAGCCCACCTTACTACTGGTGAACTCAAGAGATTCAATCACTTTTCCCGTTTGCGCGAACAACGCAACAGAAAAGAAAAAGGTAAGAATAAATGCGGATAGTAACTTCATGAAATTAGAATTAATGGTTTGTACATATACCTGTCGTTATAATGAATTGCGCAGGATAAACCGGAAGGGACTTTTTATTCGCCTGAAGTCTCTCGTTAAGATCATCTCTGCCGCCATACGGCCAATCTCATCGTGATTGGTGGAGATGGTGGTGATCCCGTCTTCCAGAATCTCCTTCACCGGATTATCATTGTACGCAACAACACCCACATCTTTCCCGAGTTTCCACTTTTCAATCCTGCAGATTTTAATAAAACGGTACAGATCATCATCCGAAATAATTACGTATGCCTCACCGGCTTTAACATCAGAGGGGGTAAGCTGATCGATGATGGAAAATGGGATTTCGTTTACCTTGCAAAAAACCCGAAATCCCCGGGCAATATACCTCGAATAGTACTGGTCGGTGGGAAAAACCAGGTTGAATTTTTTATATTTTTTGATCAAAGAGAGTCCATCACTCAATGCCGACTGGATATCCTTTTCATATTCCTGGTAAACAATCGGGTAGTTATTCAGGGAGTCTAAGTTCCGGTCGACCAGCACCACTTTTTCACGGGAAATAGTCCGGATAACCCTGGCAACATCGCTTTCTTTATTCTTAAAATGAGGCAGGATGACGTAGTAGTCGTATTTGGTAACGTGGTTATCAATAATCTCCCGGAACTGTTGCAGATCATAATTATAGATAAATACATCAACAGTAGCCTTATTGCCGAGTGTTTCAACGAAAGAGTAGTACAGACTCCTCTTATAATTACTCAGCTTATTGAATATGAGAGCCACCCTGATATGCCTTCTCACATCACACTGGTCAACAAAATACCCCTTCCCATGCACCGAGGTAAGGATTCCTTTTTTGCGCAGGTAAACATAAGCTTTCTCCACGGTATCGCGCGACACGATGAGCTCTTCGCTGGTTACGTTAATGGAAGGAATACGCTGGCCTTGTTTGAATATGCCTGATTCAATATCGGAAAGGATCATTTCCACGACCTGCTTGTACTTCGGTATTTCCGACTGGTGATCTATTTTTAAAACATGGTTCATTTTTGGAAGAATTAACAACAAAAGTAAAAAGTGTTTTCCAGAAAACCTATATCTTCCGGTTATCATCTTTTACTTTTCCAAAGATTCTCCCACAATTTTGATGGTTGTTCTCCGGTTTTGCTGTCGTCCCTCTTCTGTTTGATTTCCTGCCACAGGTTTTTCCTCTCCATATCCTGTGCTTTGCAGCCGGCCCCCATCAATACCCTGACTGATCAGGTAGGTGGCTACCGAGCGGGCTCGTTTTTCAGATAGTTCCTGGTTGCTGGCAGCTGTGCCCGTATCATCAGTATGTCCTTGAATTTCAACATCAAGAGTAGGGTTTTCCGTTAAAAAAGCACTCAGTTTCTGAAGTTCGGGTTCCGATTCCGGCAGGATATGAAATGAATCGGTTTGAAAATAGATATTATGCAAATCCATTTCTGCTCCTACTTTCAGGGGTTCCAGGAGGATTTCCAGCAGGTAGGGATCGTAGACATCTTTTGTTTCTGTCAGGTCGAACGCGTGGGAATAGAAGAGGTAGCCCTCTTTGGATACGGAAAACGAATAGATATTTCCCGAAGGCAGGCTGAGCAGGAGTGTTCCGTTGTCGCCGGCCACCTCCGTTCGTGCTGCTTCGTGCCGGTTATTCAGGTTGATCAGTTGAATATCGGCAAGTACCGGTTGCAGGGTTTCCGCATCTTTGACGGAAGCTTTTACATAGGTAGCCGGGGTGGGTTGGAAGGTGTTATCGGGTTGGAAGGTGTATATATCTATACCGGAAAGGCTGTCGCGTAATGAAGCAAAAAATGCTGTCTGTCCGTTAGCCGTGATATGCAATCCCTGTTCATCGTGGAATGAGTTAACGGGGTATCCCAGGTTCATGGGGGCAGAGAAGACTGAATCATTCAGCACCCGGGAGACGAACAGGTCAAATCCTCCCATACCAGGATGATAGTCGGATGAGAAATAGAAATCTTTATTAGCGGCATGGATGAATGGTGAGATTTCATTTCCTGTGGTATTGATACTGTCGCCCAGGTTTTCGACAGCTCCCCACCGGAGTTTCCCATCGTTGCCCCACCCCAGGCAATGGGCGCGCCACAGGTCTTTTTCTCCATGTCCTCCGGGTCGGTTGCTTGAGAAATAGAGGAATCGTCCATCGGAGGAGATCGACGGTTGTGCTTCCCAGCTGGCAGTGTTCACCGGCAAACCCGCGTTAACCGGTGTTTCCCATCGGTTGTTCCGGCAAACCGAATAGTAGATATCACAGCTTCCCAGTCCGTCAGACCGGTTGCAGGCAGTAAAAAACAACACCTTCCCGTCGGCCGAGAGGCTCTGGGCTCCTTCATTTCCGGAAGTATTAATCCCCGGCATCGAAACAGCCTCACTCCAGCTGCCCGATGAATGAAAAGAGGTGTAAAAATCTTCCTGTACCTGCTGCCCGGGAACTTTCACCAGCCGGGTAAAGATCAGCTGCTGCTGATCGATACTCAAACCAGGCCAGTACTCATCGGATGGTGAGTTGATGGTTTCAGGCAGCCGGACCGGACGAAACTCCACGGGGTTTTGCATCGCCAGCAGGGCAAACCGGCAACTCTCCATCTTCCGGTCAACCGCCTTCCGCAACTGCTCAGCAGGCTGCTCAGCCTCCAGGTATTGCTGAAAGAAAACCAGTGCCTTGTTGTAATTTCCGATGGCCAGGTTAGCATCTGCCAGTCGCCTGATAATCAGCGGCATCCCGGATAGCTGGCGGGCTGCTTCCAGCTGAACGATTTCACGCCCGGAGTCGTGGGTCTCGAAGTAAATATCAGCAAGCAACAACCGGGCATCCAGCATCCTGTTATCCCGATCCAGTATCTGCTCACACAGGTCAATGGCTGCTGTATAATCCCGGAGAGCATAATGCCGGCGCGCCTCCTCAAACCATCGACCTGTCCGCCGACCGGGTTGAGCAGTGAGACCGGAAATGAATAATAAAAACAAGAACAGCAAAACCATACCCCTTTTTCCCGTTCTTTTGGATGACGTTTTCATTCGTCCACTGATCATGCCTGATCTGCCCTGAATGATCCTAAAACAAGTAAAACTTAAATTCATGAGAGTTCTGTCTGATAAACAGGATATTTAGTAATTTTTACCAGATAAAATAAAAAAACATTTTTTTGTTCTATCGTATTTGGATTTTTTTTTATTTTGGCTCATAATTATACTTCATATTTTTTGTAATATATTTTTTGAATGTACCTTAAAAAATGAAACGGAAAGGAACTAAGAAAAATTACCTTGAAGAGGATTTCTTCGAACGGAAACCGAAGAAGAATGCAGGTAAAAAGGACAAGAGCTCAAAAAGAAAGCTCACCATCTATGACGAGTTCGAGGAAGAGGAGCTGGACGATTACTTATCAGATTACGAAGAATTCGACGATGACGATGATGATGATTAGTCGCTGCATTTTCAAAAAAAATCCATAGCACATATTTTCCTGTATGGGGTTGGTGCCCCGGAGTGATTATTTTCCCCTGTCGGGGAGAAAGACTTCCACTCCGGGATGGTTTTATTTTTCCCTGGCTGAATTTCCGGGGGTGCAAAGCAGATGGCTTCAACATAAGCACATCATGCCTTGTCCCAT
>JAQVON010000110.1 GCA_028702595.1 Mariniphaga sp.
ATGCAAATACAACGATCAGCGCAAAAGCAATGATGATGCCCAAGGCTACTTTTACATTGGATACGCGTGAAGACTTGATCTTTGTCATCATTTTTATTCGTTTTTTGATGATTGAGTAACTAAAATGATTGGTTAATAATAGCTGCCCGCCAGCAAACTGACTGAGAAGCAGCTTCTTGTAATAACCCGGCGATACACCCGAGTTCAATACAGCCCGGTCGGCCAGAAACTCGTGATTCTCCCGAATGACACGGCGCAACATCCACATGAACGGATTAAACCACTGAAAAGAGGTGAGCACCTCCAACAGAAGGACATCCAACGAATGCCCCTGCCTGACATGCTCCATCTCATGCGCTACCATCCGGTGAAAATCTTCACTGCCCTGAAGAGACCGGTTCACAAATATGTAGCTTAAAAAGGAATAGGGACTACCCGACTGATCCAAAAAAACCATCCTGAAACGATCCTGCTTGTGAACAGGATGACGGCGGATCAGCAAAACAATCCCAAACATGCGTACCAGAAATCTTCCCAGAAAAAAAGCTACACCAGCCAGGTAAAGCCAAATGAGCAGATCGGCCGATAACAATGCCTGCTCAACAGTAACCGATAAATCGTGCCCGTAAACTGTAATCACCTCCAATACATTACGGTAAGGTGTTACCGTTACCTCCGGGAGCATCACCGGCCGGGGATCATATACACGGAAACGTAAGAAGGGTAAAACAACCGAAAAAAGAATCGATCCCAACAGAAACATACGATTCAGCCTGAAAAACGTCTCTTTACGTAAAAAAATCACGTAAACCATGGCCATGAACGACAGACTGATGCCTGATTCTAATATGTAATTAATCGGGTTGCCCATTTTCATCCGGATTATTATCTTCTAATTCACGCTTCACATCTTCCATCAGCTCATCAAAATCGGTCAGACTCATGTTGTCCTCCCGGGCAAAAAATGATACCATCTCTTTGAATGAACCACTGAAATAGTTCCGCATAAAACGCTTCATATACGAACGGGTGTACTCGTCCCTACCAACCAACGGATAGTACTCGTGGGTCTTCCCATAAGCATGGTGATCCACAAATCCCTTTTTCTCCAATATGCGAATAATGGTCGATACCGTGTTGTACGCCGGCTTGGGATCCGGCATCGCATCAACCAAATCCTTCACAAAACCCTTCTCTAACTTCCAGAGAAGTTGCATGATTTGTTCTTCTGATTTTGTTAATTCTTTCATAGTATTTTACAGAGATGATATATCCAAAATTACAACTAACAATTTAGTTCACCAACTAATTTCTTAGTTATTTTTTAATTTATTTTTCAAAAAATTGATTATCAGTATATTGCATAACTAATAATCTAGTTTTCATTGCGGTTTTTTGGTATTTTGATATCTTGTTGCTACTGATTACATTTGCTTTCACAAAATGAACAAAAATGATTCCGGAAATTGAGAAGTTAAATCACACTGCCACAGGGAATTTCTTCCTGATGGCCGGGCCGTGTGCCATTGAGGGAGAAAAGATGTCTATGGAAATTGCGGAGAAGATTGTTACGATAGCCGACAGGCTAAAAATCCCTTACATCTTCAAAGGTTCATACCGGAAAGCCAACCGGTCGCGGCTCGATTCATTCACGGGTATTGGCGATGAGAAAGCGCTGAAGATTCTTCAGAAGGTAGGCGAAACCTTTCATATTCCTACGGTTACCGACATCCACTCTGCTGCCGAGGCGATGATGGCTGCGCCATTTGTGGATGTATTGCAGATTCCGGCGTTTTTGTGCAGGCAGACCGATTTATTGGTTGCAGCAGCTCATACCGGCAGGTATGTGAACATCAAAAAGGGACAATTCCTCTCGGCTGCGGCTATGCAATTTGCCGTGACCAAAGTTCAGGATAGCGGTAATCCCCGTGTCATCCTCACCGAAAGGGGCACCTCCTTCGGGTATCAGGACCTGATTGTCGATTACCGGGGTATTCCGGAGATGCAAAGCATGGGTGTGCCGGTTGTCCTCGACATCACCCACTCGCTGCAACAACCTAATCAGCCCGGCGGGGTTACCGGTGGTAAACCGGCGCTCATCGAAACCATCGCCAAAGCAGGTATTGCTGTCGGGGCCGACGGGATCTTTATCGAAACACATCCTAATCCTGCTGAAGCCAAATCCGACGGCGCCAATATGCTCAGACTGGATTTGCTGGAACCACTGCTAATGAAACTTTTGAAAATTAAAACAGCTATATGAACAACCGACGATCATTTCTAAAAAGAGTAATGGCCGGCGCTACTTTCGCCATACTCCTTCCTTTCAACAAAACGGCACGGGCTGGTGAAGTGAAACTGACCGGAGTTCTCATCCATCATGTATTCTTCTGGCTGAATGAACCGGAAAATGAAGCGCACCGAATCCAACTGCTCAACGCGTTGCGTGAACTGCTGAAGGTAAAAACAATCAGGTTGAGCCACATTGGATTACCGGCTGGCACCGAGAGCCGCGACGTGGTGGATCACTCCTACTCCGTTTCGTATATGGTGATGTTCAGCAACCAGGCCGACCAGGATGCCTACCAGGTGGATCCGATACATCTCAGATTTGTGGAAGAAAACCAACACCTCTGGAAAAAAGTGGTGGTGTACGACTCGGTCGACTGCTGATTACCTCACCGCCGGGAAGCAAAAAAACAGGATAAATTTTTCTTCTGCCGCGTGGTAAAGATCTAACAGAGGTATAATCTTTCGCGGGTTTTACGGTTAATAAAAAAACAAATACGCCATCAGAATGGCAGCGATGATCCCTGTGAAGTCGGCAATTAGTCCGCAAACCACGGCATAACGGGTATTTTTTATGCCCACGGCGCCGAAGTAGACTGCCAAAATGTAGAATGTGGTGTCGGTAGCTCCCTGCACTGTGCTGGCCACGCGACCCACGAAGGAGTCGGTCCCATAACTGGTCATGGCATCCACCATCATCCCGCGGGCCCCGCTGCCACTCAGGGGCTTCATCAGCGCTGTGGGCAACGCAGGCGTGAAGTCGGCATTGATGCCGGCTAACTCAAAAACCCGGGTGAACCCCGATACCAGCCAGTCCATGGCACCCGAAGCACGGAATACACCAATAGCCACCAGAATGGCTACGAGGTAGGGAATGATCTTTACCGCTGTTTTAAACCCGTCCTTTGCCCCATCAATAAAGGCTTCATACACGTTCACCTTTTTCAGCATCGCCATCACAATGAAAATGATGATCACCGAGAACAGGATCAAATTACTGGCCAGGGTGGATACCCGCGTGACCGATTCTTTGTCGAGCGAAGAGAAATACCAGATGATGCCGGCAATGGCCAGCGTGAGTACTCCCAGGTATGCCAGCACGATGCGGTCCAGCAGATTGATCTTCTGATAAACAGCAACCGAGATCAACCCGGCCAGGGTTGAAAAATAGGTGGCCAGCAATATGGGGATGAATATATCGGAGGGGTTCACGGCTCCCAGCTGGGCACGGTATACCATAATGCTTATAGGCAAAAGGGTCAGCCCCGATGTGTTCAGCACCAGAAACATGATCTGCGCGTTGGAGGCGGTGTCCTTATCCGGGTTGGTCGCCTGCATCTCCTTCATGGCCTGCAGACCGGTGGGTGTGGCCGCATTATCGAGGTTCAGCATGTTGGCGGCAATGTTCATCAGAATGGAGCCATAGGCCGGGTGCGACTTTCCGAGCTCCGGGAAAAGCCGGTTGAAAAACGGCCCGATCAGTCGCGAGAATACCCGCACAATGCCTCCCTTCTCCCCAATCTTCATGATCCCCATCCAAAGGGTTAGCACACCGGTAAGACCCAGCGATATCTCAAATCCCGTTTTGGCCATCCCGAAAGTTTCATTCACCATGGCAGGAAAAACCTCCATATCACCAAAAAAGAGCAGGCGGACAAGTGCGATGACAAAAGCCGACAAAAAAAAGAAAATCCAGATGTAATTCAGAGCCATGAAGGTGAGTCTGTCAATAAATTGAAATGCTGAGAAATGTGAATTAAATCGTATTCCCGAATTCCTGCGCCATTTTCTCAATTTCTTCCACGGCAGGATTACCGGGGAAGACCGCCAGGCGGTAACGGAATGTTGCCGAGTTCCCGTTGTCGATCATGAAGTTCATCTCCTCCTTACCATTGGAGAACACCTTTAGTCCCAGGGAATTGGCAGAAAACAACCCATAACCGCGGGCGTGCCAGTAGGTGGGGTACCCGGCATTGGCCGGGTGATCAAAAATGACCAGGGCAACGGGCTGACCGTTGATCACTCCCGAGAGCTTCATCCAGCGGCCACGGGTCGACCAGACAGCATCGTCGGTGATCCCTTCGCTGCTCAGGTAGCTGCCGCTTGGGGTTTTGTCGGTGCTGGCATCAACCGTGGTCACCTGACCATGTGCATCGGTGAGCTGCAGTTTTTCGTTGGTGGGCATCTCCAGCTCGCGGGCTACCCGGATGGCAAACATTCCCTCCTTGTTGTCGGTAATCCTGACATCCCCGTTCACGGCTTTCAGCGTGGCTGTGCGGTCAATGATGCGCGTTTTCCCCTGTACACGAAAAGTAAACTCGGTGGTTTCACCCAGCAGGGTTTTCCCTTTGCTGTCTTTCCAGGAAGAGGTGGTCGTGAGCCTGCCAACGCCCTTGCCGCTCTCAGCCAACTCCACCGTTTCGTGAAAAATAGTGCCGTACATTTCGGCTTTTTCAGCAGGAATGGCTTCCGAGTTGTTCCAGAAATCGAGTCCGTTAACATCGCCGTAGTTAAACCAAACCCCGACATGGTGCGGATGGTCGGTGCGCTCACCGGCTTTAACCCCGAGTGGAAACTGCCGCGTCACCTCAAGCTGCCCGTCGGCCATCACCGGCCACAATACCGGCTTCTCGATGTTGCCGGGGTAAATATACGAGGTGAACAGGTCGCTCCCCACCCGTACATCAACCCTCTTTTCTTCGGGTTTTAACTCAATATTCACCCGGGGCTGAGAACAGGCCATGCCGGCAAATACAACAATAAAACCCATGGTACATACGATTTTCTTCATTTTTTTTGATTTAAATTCAATATCTGCAAAAAGTGGCAACAAGATAGCAAAAAAGAGGGATTCCTGCAGCTTTTTTTTGATACTCCTTTCATTGCTGCCCTGCCAGATTGGTGGTCCGGTACTTTTTACCGGAACAGCTATCAGGCAGGAATGGGAAGAATAGATAACTTTTTTTCTTTTCTCTATTTTTTTTAGAGTGAGTCACAATACTTTTGTTGAAGGGATAGCCCCAAATAAAATAAATTACAAACTCTTAAAATTTTTAAATTATGGAACACACAAAAAGTTTTGAAATGCCTCGCATTCAGGTACTTAAAAAGAATGAATTAGCTCAGGTAAAAGGTGGGAATCCATTCCTTATTGGAATAGGTATCGCAGCCTTTGTGGAAATCGCTTCAGACTGGGATAATTTTAAAAACGGTCTGGCTGGAAGAAAAGAAAATAAAAAATAACACTTAAAAGAAAAGAAATGAAAAACAGAGAAGATTATCATTCAATGCATGAGTTGAAAAAAAGTGATTTGATCAAATGCACCGGTGGAGGTTTTGCTTATGATGTTGGTGCTGCTCTAGGTTGGCTGGTGAGGGCAAATAGTCCTTTAGGTGTTGGATATGCAAATGCAGTATGGGCAATACAATACGATAAATTATAAAGTAAGATAAACAACCATGACAAGTCATACTACCAAAAGAGTATAACTAAAATTTATGGAAGTTTCATCGAAATGCGCTGGCGTATTCTGTCAAAATACGCTGGCGTGTTCTATTGAATGCCTTTTAAATAATTGATAATATTGAGGTAAATACCGCTACACTATTAAATTTTGATGGGATGAAGCGACCATGAACTTTTTAAAATAAAAATTTCAATCAGATGAAACGAAAAAAAATGATTTACCTATTGATATTCGTCCTCACTTTTTTAATTTTTACTTCTATTTTTCGTCATTGGGATCAAATTAAAGAAATTATTTTTCACATTTTCCCAGGCTATTAATTTTATTGTAACATGCACTTACTTTTTTTTAGAAAAAATCTTAGCTGAGAATGTATCAATGAATTATATTGATTTGGATTCAATAAATTTTCCCAGTTGTTTATATTTCTCATAGAGCCGGTTATAGACCAGTACGTTTTCGGGGATTGGCCGGTACTCGGTTTCGATGCCACTGCCCATATTCCTGCGGGCTTCTGTGAGTGACGGGTATACGCCGGCAGCCACAGCGGCAGCCATGGCCGATCCCAGGGCACAAGCCTGTTCGGAGCGTGCCACGCGGATGGGCATATTGAGCACATCGGCCACGATCTGCATCACGAACGGTGACTTTTTCGCCACGCCACCCAGTGCAATAACGCCGTCGATACGCACGCCCTCTTCGATAAACCGGTCGTTGATTGCCCTGGAGCCAAAAGCAGTGGCTTCCACCAGTGCCCTGAAGATACGCGGGGCATCAGACCCGAGGGTTAATCCGGCCAGCACCCCTTTCAGGTTCTGGTTGGCATCGGGTGTGCGCCGGCCATTCATCCAGTCGAGGGCAACGATCCCGCTCTCTTCAGCAGGGATCCTTGCTGCTGCCTCACCCAACCGGGTGATCAGCTTTCCGGAAACCTCTTCAATAAGCTTGTCGCGCGTGGACTCATCCACCTGTGTTGTTTCTGCCAGGATAGTGGTGAGCGGCCATGCCAGCACCTGCCTGAACCAGGCGTAGATATCGCCGAAGGCCGACTGTCCGGCTTCCAGTCCGAGCATTCCGGGAATGACGGAGCCGTCAACCTGACCGCAAATCCCTTTTACAAGGCGGTCGCCTGCTTCCTCTGCCGGCACCACAAGCATATCGCAGGTGGAGGTTCCCATCACTTTGGATACATAATAAGGTTCAATCCCGGCACCCACAGCACCCAGGTGCGCATCAAAAGCGCCGGTGCCTACAATCACATCAGTGGATAGCCCCAGTCGCTGTGCCCACTCCGGACACAACCGGCCTGCTGCCACATCGCAGGTATACGTCTCCCGGTATAGCCGGTCACGCAAGCCCGATAGCAGGGGATCCAGCGCTGCCAGAAACTCCTCCGGG
>JAQVON010000111.1 GCA_028702595.1 Mariniphaga sp.
AAATATTACTAAAAAACAAAATCAAAACAGTCTCTAAAATTTACTTTATTTCTAAAGTTTTACCTTCACTTATGATCGTTACCCTGACTCTTGAATTAATCCCTTGAATGCCTTTCCCGGAAAATGAAATTTGATTTTCGCCTGAAGCCAATTCCGGAATTTCGCCACCGATTTCAATCCCCATTAAAAGTTCTCCTTTCGGGCCGTACAGTTTACAGTCGGAAGCCGAATTCAATTCGAGAAACATGCCCGGCTCCATGGTGACGGGAAAAACAATTTTCTGCCCGTTGACGGTAATTTCGGGATTTTCGAGCGGAACGGAAACCATTGGCAGTGCTTTTACCGGACCAATTTTGCATTCAACGGTTTTGCCTGCGGGCAGGTTATTGTACCACAATTGCAATTTTTCAATTTTATTGAAATCAACGGTATGCCGGTAGGAGTCGTATACATAAAAATGAGAATCGTCGGGCCAGATATAATCGCTTATTTCTGACGATTCTGTCTCTACAAGTTCAAAATATCTCCAGCCGGTGAAATCGATGCGCACGAAGCGGTCGCCGTGAGCGCCATGCGAAATGTGCACAGGGCTTCTGACGCTCAGGTTCAGGAGTTGTCCGTTGCCGTCGCCTTTTATCCAAACACCAAGCGCCCGGTTTTTTTCCAAATCGGCCAGCGGGGTAAATTTCTTTTCCATGTTGATAAAAGAACCGTCCTGCGGCGATTTGCCGGTGCTTTTTGCAGAGAATATTCCGCTTGCTTGCCCATCAGGTGTTTTTTCTTCGGAAATGCCGATTCGGCCTGAAATCCCTTCAGCACTCAGTTCGCTTACAAAATCATCCGGATTCGAAAAACCGGCTAAAATAATATTGGACGAATCGTTATAAGGTTTTACCGACATTAACGGTTCTATCCTGAGCTTTACCGGCTGTTCCGCGAATTCATTGTTAACCGTCCATTGAGATGAAGGATGGTCGAGGCCGGTAACTTTATGTTTTTGATAGGTAACTGGTTTAAAATTCCATTCCCCGCCTTCTTCCTGAAACAGGGTAAATTCTTTTCCGGGTTGCCGAAGCAGTTTTTCCACCTCTTCCCCGAAATAATCCCTGTGCCTCAATTCCTCGTATTGTTTAAGGATTTCGGCGCTTCGCTTAAAAAGCGGGGTTTCATCCAGCGTTTTTTTATCCACTCCGCCCAATTGCGAGAAACCGGCATTATTACCAATCATTTTACAACCAAGGTACTCTATGTCATCAAAAAATGTAAGTTCTACCTGAGGCGGGTTCCAGGTTTGGTTGCCCCACCACCCCAAATGAAGAGGAAGGAGTATCTGCCCGTTTTCAATACCCGCGTATTTGTCAATCAAGGGCGAATGACCGCGCCACCTGCCATGTTCCCACTCATTCGATTTTATCTCGTTCGGAAGGAAAAGTGCGGAAGCTTTTATGGATGCCAGGTGAATGTCAATGAACCGTTTGTACCCACGCACCGGCCTGTCCCATGCCTGCCATCGTGAGCGGAAGTGCCACCAGTGGTGCGACATGGAACTCATTTCCATTCCAACGGGTCGTTTTAAATGTTTGGCAATTTCAAAAATAAATTTTGTACCGTAATACCAGAAATTTTCTTCGCCTCCAAGCACAGCAGCGCCGTCTATCGCATCAAAATATATCCCGTCGAATTCACAGTGGTTTACAATTTCTGCCTGTCGTTTGGCCATTTCATCAAACAAACCTGTTTCCGGTCCCGGCACAAAACGACCAAACTGTTCGCTCAGGTGGCATGCTACTTCCCCGGCACGGTAGGATGCGCGCTTTGTACCGTTTGCCCCGCGCCGGAGCCCGGTGAATTTGTATGGAGGCGATTGGGTAACCCCGCTAAACTCAATTAGCTCACTGCCAATTCGAAGCGTAACACTGTTTTCGGTGTGAAAACCGGTAATCGTGGAGATGTTGGCTGTCGATTCTTTTACAACAATCTCACCGGCATTTTCATCAACGGGTTCAGCAAGTGTAAACGTACGGACGTATCCCAAATCTTCGCTGGGGACAGGCGTTACATATTTTGAGTTTTTATCGATAAAAAAGGCATAAGTATGGAAGATATGAGAGATTCCCGCCTCGTGCAGCCGGGTGTTGATGCGCTTAAACGAATCCCATCCATCGGGCCATTTTTCGTTGTTCAGATCAAAAGTGCCGAATTCAAAAAAACTTCCGCCTCCGTGGCTGTCTATCTGGGTAAATCCCATCCTCCTGCATGTTTCAATCCACTCGTCCACCGTCTCTTCCGTCAGGGTACCAAAGTTCATCAGGTAAGAACCGTAACCTTCTTTCTCTAAAAGTGCCCATGCACCTCCTTTATCCGAAAAAGGAACATCTTTGGCCTGGGACATCACATCGCGGATAACCGGGAGAATTTGGGGCCGGGGAAGGCCAAGCAAGGTTATTTCCGCTCCTTCAAGTCCGAATTTTTTGTAACACTTAGCCCACAGGTGGTTTTGCAGCGGGGGTAAAAGCCTCACGTGGGTAAACAAATTCATGGAAAGCACACAAGCAGAAAAAGGTTCATAGGGCATGCCTTCCAGTTTCAGCGGAACGTTCAAAAAAACCATGGATTCCGGCTGGCCGTTAATTTTTACCACTTTCATGGTGATGTGGTCACTGGTTTTGGTAACCCGGATTTCCGTAGTTACGCCGGTTAGGCCAAATTCAAAAAACAGGGTGTTCCCTTTCAACAAAACCGAAGTGACATTAACTTTTTCCCCGTCCATTTCGATATGGGCGCAGTAGGAAACCGTATCGGCAAAAAGATAGTTGATCCCGCTTGATTTGTCGATAAAAGAAAGGTTCCGTCCATCGCCGGCAATTTCGTATTTCAGATAGTTAGTTTCAAAAACAGTCGAAGCCAACGCTCGGGCAAAGGGAATTAAAAACAGGAAGATGATTAAAAACAGTTTGTTAAGAAAGATAGATATAATCCATAGCTTCATGGAAATTATCAGTTTATAGCTTCCTGAGTTCATCGAATAACGAATCCGTTGTCGGCAATAATTGAGCTTCATAAATTATAAATTTATAATCGATTTAATATCAAGGTATTCCTCATTCTTATCATCATAAATCCCATCGAGTAAAAGAACACAATCGGATATGGTTCCAAGAACTTGCTTTATTGCCTGTTTATTGGGAAAATTATGTATTGGCATATTCACATTCCACAGTTTTCCGTAAGGATCCGTTTCAGGAGCACTGACAAGTAAAATGCGCATTTTCATATTTTTCAGGGATTCGAGAGCAATTTTATAATCTGCCTGATTATATAAAATCAGCGCTGTTGACGGAGCAACATAAAAATTTGGTTCGTTTATTTTTTCAACAAATTCCTGAGATTGTTTCACACTGTATGGTGAACTCCCCGGCGTAATCCGCAAATGAACATTAATTCCGTACTTAGCGGCATTTTGGCATATCTCCTTTACAGATTTCCGGATTGATTCATCAAACTGCTGTTCAGAGTAGTTGTTTTCTACTTTTCGGTGAGTGGTTATAATCATATCCTTTGCACCCAGAATATTCAATTTTTCAATTACCGATTTGATGGTTGCCATGCTTTGCGCATATTCCGGATGGTTGTTCACTAATCGCAAATCAGGAAAAAGATTAATTCCCGATGAAAAATCAACGATAAGCTTTAGTCCCTGCCGTTTTATCCATCCCGATTCTTCTGCAAGAAAGGATTTTTCTTTTTGCTGGAGGTATTTCCAATCAATAACAACTCTGTCGAAATGTTGAAAGAATGTTGGTCGCAAAAGGATTTCTTCTTTGATAGAGGAGATATTACGAAGCGTCAGTCCCCTGTTTTCAGGATTTGGGACAGGACGGATTTGGGGGCATTCTTCAACATCATCAGGTTCAAGTTTGACAGAAAAAATCCGAATATCGCCACCTGCAATTGTTTTTTTTGTGTTTTTCCCCAGATTTTCAACCACAGATTCGGGTACAAATCCGACAGCCTTTCTCTCGCCGCATTCCAGAGGTATTTCTTTAACGGATAAAATTTCCCCGGAATTTGAAATAAGGTTAAAAGGTTTTTCTTGCCAATAATTATTGCCGATTGCAACCGTATATTCATTTTTATTTTTGCTGCAGGTAATCAGGCTTAATCCTTCACCGGCATTGAAAATTTCCGTATTACTAAAAATTTGATCCAACACCAGTTTAACATGTTTCAAAATAGGATAAGGAGTTATGAAATTTTTATCAATTTGCGATTCAGCGAATGGTCCGGGGGTGGAACTGATCCCAAAAGGGGAAGCAAAGACGACCATATTCCCCAATCCTGCCGAATACTTTATGGCCAGTGGCACGCTTGAACAGTGAGCCAAAACGGTCCCCTTTTCCTGCGCAACGATATCTTTTAAAATAAACCCGGATTTCTCCTTTATTTTAACATTTTCTCCAATTACAATAGATGTCCCTTCTTCATTAACAAATACCTTTTGTCCGGTTTTTACACCCAGCAATCCGTCCGGCAGGTTTGCCAGGCTGCCAGCAGTAATGACCAGTTGTCCGCCTGAACGAACATATTCTTCCAGTTTATCTTTTATTTCATGACCGCCATAGAGTTCTCCTCCAATAACCAATACAGGATATTGTTTTAATAACCAAAGGGGAGTATCGCTTAAAATACAATCGGCAATATCGCCATAAGGGGTTGGGGTAATAAATCCACTTTCATCACGGAAATAAGAAGCATTACGGTATCCGGGATAAAGCATATTTAAGATACCATCTGTCAGATAATCCCCCTCTCCATATGGAAGATTTCCCCATACACGAAAATGTTTATCGGAATAAAGATGGCGGGGAAAAGTCCAGCCTGAAAAAAAATCGACCATAATGGCCACCGGTGTGTACAAAGTTCCGGGGCTTCCATGTTTCTGAATCCACTGATTGGCTGATTGTTGTATTTTTCCGATGGGGCTTAGTTGTCCTTTCCTATCCAGAAAACCCGATTCAAATCCCACTGCCACGCAATTGTACATGATATGGGATACCATCAGTCGTTTCAACAAACTAAGGCTGGTCCCCTTGGTTTCGCCCATAATTCCGTCATTGCTGGTGTATCCTTCATAATTTTTAGCCCCCCAGCGGTTCCACACAGAGGCATTTCCAAACCACGGAACTCCATACTGTTTCCCTGCTCCCCGGATGAATGAATAATAAACCTGTGAATTGGGCAAAGCCTGCGCTGTTTCAGCCCCGATCATGGTATAAATACCTTCCTTTATAAAATAGTGGCCGAAGTTAAGGGAAACAAGCGTTGCCAGTTTATTGCCGAGTCGGTCGGCCAGTCCCTGAAAATGGTTTTGGAAATTCAGATATTGCTGTTCCCTGCCAACTCCAATCGGGCTCATCTGGTTGGCAAACCCCGTGATATACCGGCCATCCTGTTCTCCATTGTCCATCCCCAGCCACCGTGGCCCCAGTTCCTTCTCTAAATAACTAAATGTTGAGGAAGGAACCATAAATTGTTGCCAGAAACCGGGATCGGTATATACACTTCCCAATTCGTTTTTTTGCCCGGCTGTACCTGGCCCGGAACCGGGGACATACCCCCAGATGTCAAACAAAAATAGACCTCGTTGTTTTATTTCTTCGACAATATATTCAAAATCATCCCGATAGAGGAACGAATATACCGGCCAAATGATATTCCCTAAATTGTTTTTCACTGTGTATTTGTCTATCGAGCTTTTATAATCGTCATCGAACCACCGAAGTGTAATAAACTGCACCTGATTATTAAACAAATCAGCATCAGGTGGTTGAACTGCCCTTCTTTGATCATCAGGATGTTGTCGGGGATTCATCAAATGATTGTACAGCCTGATTCTATTTTTGGGCAAAGTTTGAGAAAAGCCAACTCCAACCCAAAAAGAAAGAGCTAAAACGCCAAAGGCTATTTTGAAAAAATTAGATTTGTCCATCTCTCAAAAAATAATTAAGTCATTTAACACCGCATCGTTTTAACAGGAAATATTTAATACCTATTTTATCCATTTATTGTTTTTTGGCCCGATTTCACGAATTGGAATGGGCTGCAATCCGTAATCTTCGAGTATTTCTGGTGAACACAACGCTTCCGGGGTTTTCCCGTTTGCCTCAACGGAAGTGTTGTTTTCGAAAACCTGTTTTTCACTACTCCTGAGGTAATCGTTTTTACAACCGACCAACAGGTTATTTTTTACTGTATTCACATCGATGTTCTCCCGAATGTTTTTCAGTTCCGGGTACCTGTTTTGGTACAAGTTCGAACGGATATCCACATCTTCGTAAATTTTCTTTTTGATTACGGGAAAATCGAGATTCTCCAACCAACGCTTTTCGCCATACGGGGTAAAACTAACCGCGGCAAAACAGTCGTAAAAAAGGTTGTTTTCGATGAGGTTCTCTTTTCCTCCGTGAATTTGCACACCGCCAAAATGCAGGGCCCCGCAGCGTTCAAAAATGTTTCCGAATACAGTGACCCCGGAAATCATATCATCGAGGCGAACGCCTGCAGCACCGTGCAACGTACCTCCCCTGATATCGGACCAGCGATTGTAACGGATGATATTGCCCCGGTATGACGGGTTATAATACATGTCCACTCCACCCTGGTCATCCGATTCATTTACAACTTGGCTGATTTCGTTGTATTCCAATAGAATATCATTCCCTGCCAAACTGAGGGCTGAAGAAGAGGAATAGCGGAAACGGTTATGGTTAATTCGGATGCCACACCCGTTTATATAAACCGCTGGTTCATATGTCCGTTTGAACAGTGAAAAATTTTCGACAAGAGTGTTTTCCACAAAATGATTAGCAGGAACAAGGTTTTTTCTGTCGCCTCCTCTTACACTAATGCCTCCACAACCGAATGTACGAAGGAAACATCCGGAGACGCCGTGCCCTGTTCCTCCCTCAATGTGGATTCCATCTTCCCCGAAACGTTCAATCCGGCAATCCGAAACAAGGCAATTTTCTCCATCCTGAATCAAAACAGCGCTTCCCCGGCTTTCCTGAAACGCCAATCCCTGCAAGGCGACATGCGAACAATTTTTCAT
>JAQVON010000112.1 GCA_028702595.1 Mariniphaga sp.
GCATAGCGTTAAGAAAGTTATCAATATTTCAATAGTTGCTTAAGCTGTTTCTTTTGATTTCTGATTCATTTTCCTCCTTTCTTTTATGGTTTCAATTTTAATTTCTTTTCTGCGGTTAAAAATTTCATTCTGCCTGCCAAAATAAACATTGGCTGGAGTAACATTCCCAAGTGATTCGTGATACCTGTGGTTGTTATAATAGTCCACAAATTCTGCCAGCCTGGTCCGCAATTCATCAGGGAAATAGTAGTTTTCAAGTTTAACCACATTCTTCATTGTACGGTGATACCGTTCAATTTTACCCTGTGTTTGCGGATGATACGGAGCACCCTGAACATGCCCCATTTTTTGCTCCAGAATAAACGCCTTGAAAGCACTTGAAACATAACAGGAACCATTGTCGGTTAGAAGCCTTGGCCGGTTCTTTTTTGTAAGTCCTGTTACTTGAAGTGCTTGTCCAACAACCCTCATTGCATCATCAGATTCCATATTCGAGCAAAGTTCCCAGTGGATGATATATCGGGAATAATCATCCATTATGGTGGCTAAATAATACCAGCCCCAGCCTATAATTTTAAAGTAAGTAAAATCGGTTTGCCATTGCTGGTGAATGCGGCTTGTTTTATCCTTAAACTCATCAGCGGCTGCCATTAATATCCATTTTGGACTGGTTACCAATCCTCTTTCTTTCAGTATTCTGTAAACACTTGATTCACTAATAAACCAACCTTTGTTATCGGTTATGTGGCAGGCTAATTCCCTGGGAGAAAGGTCTTCCTTTTCAAGAGCAATTTCAATCACCTTGTTCTTCTCCTTTTTAGGAATCTCATTCCAGAATGATTTCCTATTGGGCGATTTTGGGTTTAAGCCGTCAAAACCATCTTCAAAATAATGCTTATACCATACGTAAAACGTACTGCGACTTATCCCAAGTTCTTCAAGTGTCTGTTTTACTCCAAGTTCTGAGTCCTGCACAATACGTATGATTTCCATTTTCTCACTGGCACTTCTTCTCATATACTTGTAATTTACTCGGAACCAGTCAGACTTTTTTTAAGCATGCGGTTTTCAAGACTCAACTCGGCTACAAGTTGCTTTAATTCGCTGTTCTCATTTTTTAAATTATGAACCTCGCTCGTGGTTGCCTCACGTTTTATATCACCTGCCAATCGGCTTTTGCCTGCTTCCAAAAACTCTTTGCTCCATTTGTAGTATAGATTGGCATTGATATCTTCCCTGCGGCAAAGCTCTGCTACGCTGGTTTCTCCTCTCAAGCCTTCAATGATAATCCTGATTTTTTCTTCCGCTGAATACTTCTTTCGCGTGTGCCTGCGAATCTCCTTTACTTTTGATTCTGCACTTTGTTTTTTCTCATTCATTTTTGAACTTTTTTATGGCTATTAAATTAAGAAATCCATCTCTTAATTTTTATACCAATCTGTCCAATTTAGGCTGAAGATTTACAAGGAAGAGAATATCACCCGGTATTTACTGGAGATATTCTGGGAAATAGTAAACGGTATAGGTGAAATACTCAAGGTTGATTGTATGGAACTGTTCGAGGAGATTATCAGGGATAGTAAAAAGGCGGAGGAGGTGATGAGACTATTTTCACCACTATTTAAGAAAAAACAAGCTGCATGACATGTCAACATCACTGTAATGTGCTGTATAATAGACATTAATATGAACTGCTCGAACGAAAAACAAAATATTAATCAATTAATATACAGCAATTTATAAGATAGGAAACTTCAGTTATTAATATCTGGTTTATTGTAATCAAAAAAGTCACGTATCGATTTGAATTCATTTTCCATCTTTCAGGTAGGGGCTTACGGTTTCAGCAATTGAAATGGCTTTGTTGAGGGTCAGGATTTCCTGGGCATTGATTGCTGGAACAATGCAAAGAACTATCATGCTCAGTAAGATTGTTTATAGATTCGGTTCATCAAAAAACGGGTTGAGTAAATTTTGAAAATAATAAGGAGCAATCAGTTGTTTTACTGTTTCTGTCAATTTTTTAAAGTCCCAATATTTCAATGTGAAAATTTCCTACTTTTTGCTTGAATCCATTTATATTGTGTACCAAAGTAATTGTTAGGGCCAATATAGTCATATTTTATGAGCGTGTATAGCTTTCCTTCTACCGGTTTTCTTTTTAAGGAATCTGGAGGATTGCATAAATGCGAATATCCATTGTAATAATTCTCCAGGTAACCATGAGGACAAACCCAGTGGACATACCCACGCCCAAAGGACGTGAGTTTTTAAGCTACACTAAATATTTCTTTTTCATCCGGCTGAAAACTTACAAAACTATCATATTTCATTAATAAACTTTTTGAGCAGTTCCCCTAAAAATAAATCATACTGTAAGAAATCATGCTGTCTGAAATCGTCACAGAGTTTCATTAAAACAAGTTTATCTTTGATACCTGATTTTTTAAAAATATCATATTTGTCTGAAACAAACTTAGACTTGTCAAAGCCGTGGGACATCCATAGCCTTTTAAGCATTTGGTCATCAACTTCTGAAATTAGATATAGGTTTTCAGAACTTATATCAGTTGTTTTAATTTCCGAAAAAAAAGTTGAAACGCATGCTTTACATGCATGGGAAGGTATAAAAACGATATAGCACGGTTTTTGGGTACGATGACAAACTATTTCAGCAAAACTCTTTTCCACATCATTTACAGGTACTCGAAATAAACTGAAACTTTGTTGAATATAATTTTGATATTCGTTCTTTTTAATAGTTACCTCACTTAGTTTATGGCTTATATTTCTAATGGTTCTTTGACTAAAGCTTGCACGAAATACAAGATAAACATTAATAATGACCATAAAACCAAAAATAATTTTTAAAAAAATAGAATGAGTTTTCATTTTATTTGTGTTCTAAATTTGGAAATGAGATTCTTACTAGAAAAGGATTTGATTCCAAATCTTTTTTCTTAAGTCCATTATATTTCTTCAAATACTTTTTTAATGGATTAATTTCTTGATTATTCTTGTCGGTAATATCATCTACATCGTTATAAATAGCGTAAAAAGATGTTGAGTCAGAAGCGATAAAATTGAATGGGAATTTATCACTGCACTTCCAGTGTAGCCCTTTATACTCTCCTTTTTGAAATAGAAATTCATGGGTTTCTCCATTGGGACCACCGCACCAAAAATAAAGTTGATTAACCGTTTCAAAAAACCCCATTGGCAATTTATAATATGGAGACTTAATGTATTTAGAGATATTTAACCATGCGTTTCCTGGAAATTCAAAAATATATTTTGAAGGAACAGCAAGTTTCCCAAAATCTAATTTAATAAAAGGTGAAATGTTACCATTATTTATGCGATACAAAGTATTTTCTCCTTCCAGAGGCCTCATAAGCGTACTATGGTCAAAAGAACGTGTAAATCTGTCTGGTGAAAAACAAAAATCTTTTCGGAGAAAACTTTGAGATTGCAAATTCCCTGAATTATCAAATTTACCCAAGCAAAAAAAGTCGGATTCAAAATCATCAACAATAGGTGGGTTAGAAGAAAACAGAAAAAAACCCAAATCTTTTGAAGAACAAATTCCGTCAAATGTACTTTGTTTTCCCCTCCAATCAGGTTTTATGCTTTCAATAAATTGTCCATCAGATAAAGAATAGACCAAAACTTGATTATAACAATCAAGTACCAACAACCTTTCTTCCTCTTCACTTATACAAATATCGACAACCCGTATATATTCTCCTGGACCTTTCCCAGTTTTTCCTATTTTAAATTTGAATGAACCTTTTGCATCAAACATAAGAATATTAGTGCTATTCAGTATGACAAAATCTTTTTTCATCGTTAAAAGTATTTTGCTTACATCAATAATGAAGCATTCTTCCTTTGTTTCTAAAGGAACTACGGTAACTGAATCAATGTAAGAATCAAAATTTGTCAACTCTATTGCTTTTTCCAAGGGAGATAATGTGAATAAATTGTCTACATTTTTGTTAGCTGGTTTATCCATACATCCAGCCATCAATGCAAACAAGCATAAGATTATCGTTGTCTTCATAAGTTAATTTATAAAACGTGGGTGTAAAATTTATTACACCCACATAAATTATTAATCACAATATTCAGGTGTCTTATTGCAATTATCCACGCAGCCTCCGGTTCCAGCGCAACATCCAGCTTCCCAATCTTCCATACGTTTTGAACCACACCCAACTACCTGGCTATGCTTCATTTCCCCACCACCTTCATCGTCTGCATTAGCTAACGTGATCAGTGATGATAGACTCATTCCTGTTCCAGTTAAACTGGTTGAATCAAGAAAGTTCGCAATATTCAAAATAAATATTGTGATAAAGGCAACAGAGCCAATAAAGATTTTTATTTTCTTCTTCATTTCAAAAGCTTTTAATTGATAAATAAATTTAAAACAGTTTTCTTCCCATCCAAAACCGAACCCATAATTTCTGTTACTTCTTTCCTTATCTTTGCTCCCGAAAGGGGAGCTACCAAAACTGATGTTCGCTACCGATTGAATGTTGTTTTATGTGGTTTTCCCTTTTCATTTTCAATTCCAAATTATTTGTCCATAGTATTATATTCGTTTTCGTGGTTAAAGGTAAGTCACTTACAGTGCCATTTCCAAGCACTCTATTAAAAAAAATTCCTAAATTCAAAATTATTTTTCAGAAAGTAGGTTTTTCTGATTTTACAGTAGCAGATATCTGCGCCAATCATTCGTAATTCTTCAAGATGTCTGAAAAATGTTCTTCTTGCTATACCAAGCTTCTTCGCCAGGTCAGTGGAAGTACCTGTTTTTTCCTGTTTTATAAGTTTTAACAGGAATTGTTGTTGTTCAATATGGTCGAAGTAACTCATCGTTTATTATTTACAGGTTAAACTTTTTCCTTTTTCACAGCTTTGCCTCTGTCAGTCCCATCCCGTGGTTCCAACTTCAGTTTTTTCAGGAATTTTCATTTCATAAAATCAGTTCTGGTCCTTTTCCAGTATTTTCTGCATCTCTTGATTTATCTCTTCAATTGCGGTCGATTCCACTTTAATCTCCTTTTCCAGTAGCTCCTTTGCAGTTATTATCGCCTTCTCCTTTTGCCCGGTTTCGTCATATAGTTTTGCCAGCAGGTAATTGGGGTAAAACTTGTGCGGTACCATACTGGCCGCCAACATGTACTGACCTTCTGCCTTACCATATTCTCCAACGGCTTTGTAACAATCGCCCAAGGCAATAAAACTAAATTCATCCTTATAGGATTTCCCGGCCTCTGTAAGTATGGAAACAGCCTGTTCGTGCCTGCCTTCCATGTAAAGGCTTTTCCCATATTGTTGTAAAAAAAGGCCGTTGTATTGCATTACAGGCAGCGCCTCCGAAAAGGATTCATTCGCTTCATGGTATGCTCCCAGCTGGTATAAAGAGGCAGCTTCATCCCACAACCAGTAAGCCTGCTTGAGTTTCGGAGCCTCTACCAGGTAGAAACCTCCTAAAATAACAGAACCTGCGACTACCGTGAGTTTAAATTCGACATTTATCACAGGATGGACGCCTGTTGTTATCCCGGGACTGAATACCGATAGTACAGCCAGTGAAAAGAAAAACAGCAATGTAACCGGCAGGGAATAAAACGGGTACGAGAAGCAGCCAAACACCATAATTCCCGCCACAGTAGCACGTGCGGCACCTATCTGCAGGTATTGTTGCCGGGAAATGGGTTTGGGTATTTTATAAAACAGCGCATAACCAGTTACCAGCAATAACAACAATGCACCAGGCAAGCCTGTTTCGGAAGCTGCCTGCAACGGTTCGTTGAATACCCAACGCACACTTCCGGCCAGCATCTGTTCGCTTTCACTGCCTTTTCCGGAGGTAAAATATGCAGCCTGCGCCGGGGCTAATGTAGCCTGTACGGAGTTAAACCCATTTCCGGTTAGCGGCTTTTCTCTGATGGTTTGTGCAGCAACTTTCCAAATGAGCAACCGACCGTCGGCGGAATCCTTTTTTAGCCAATAGAGCCCGCAAAACAGCATGGCGAAAACAACAGGAATAACAATTCCGGCTAACAGCCTTTTTTTTCTTGTATTCAGTATGATCTTCAGCCAGAGGATTGGTTTGTACCGGAAAAAGGTCCAAACACCCAGCGCAGTTAATGTGCCCAGATATGCAGCCCGGCTTTGGGTGGATGGGATGATCACCAGGATCAGGGCGGCAGCAAACCAGCCTGTCCAACGGATAATTTTCCGGTAAAAACGATGATCTTTGATGCTTGTCAACAGCAACGCCATGGGCAGGGAGCCCAACAGGAATCCGCCATAAGGGGCCGGGTTGAAAAATGTTCCTGTAACCTTAAATGCAGCATGATAAACACGGTAACCGCCATAGAGCTGCAACAGTCCCAGAACGGCTTCGATGGCGACAATCAGGGATATCACCAGGACAGGGATGAGAATCAGCCATCCCCGGTTGTATCTTTTTGCTGTTTGCAGAATGGGCAATGCCAAAAAGTAAAAAACAAAACACCCGGCAAACCAGAAGAATTTTTCATCGTGCCAGATACCTCCGTACTTGCCGCGCAGGAAAATCCAACTTCCCCAAATCAGAACCAAAAGCGAAAGATGACTAAAAGGTTGTTTCCAAGTGCGGATAAAAATAAACAGCCCGACTGGAATTACCAGCACCATCCAGCGGGCAAAAAAAATCATTTTCCCTGTGCGGACAGGATCGTGCAGTTCATGGTTTACAGCCAGTGTTGTAATGAATAGCGCGGACAAAATGGTTAACCCCGTAATCAGCAAAACAGACCTGCTTGTTACAGAACTAATCTTACTGTTTGATGTGTCCATCGTTTTCGTTCATCATTTTGGTTTATTGCCGGAAGAAGCAATCCTGTAACTTCCGGATAATTAGTGCAAAAAAACAGTTAAATATTTCAGTCAAAATTATATAAAAAAAAATATAAAATAAAAAAAGAGG
>JAQVON010000041.1 GCA_028702595.1 Mariniphaga sp.
AACAATGGAAGAATCAAGCAGTCCAAAGAATTTCGCTCGTTTCCAAATCATTACCTATTCTACTTTTGCGGCTTGCTAAATACTTGTTATATAGCGAAATATAAAACAACTTCATTTTATTGATAAAAGCCTCCATAATGATGATGGTCACCACGGGAAAAAGCTCGCGGTTTTCCTTAATGGCATCTATCTCAAATACGATAAAGCGCTTGGAAAGCAGGTCGATGTTCTTATCTGAGTTCAGAAGAAAATCAAAGCGTCCGCCCCGGTAATATTGCCTCAGGGTGGTCAGCATATTGTCGATATTGAAATCATCCCGGCCCACCTTGATTTCCCGTTCTTCCAGTTCACGGCGGTAGTCATCGCGCATGTATTCGTAGAAAGTATTAAAACAAGGGACTATATTTCGGTTTTCCTGAATCCGGTGGATATACGCAGATACCGCACTACCCAGCTCTCCGCTTTCGGTTTTGGATACTTTGTCGTCTTCACTTTTCCACAGGGTCAGGAGCAAGGTTTTGATGCTGTCTTTCTTTTCCACATCAAATACATAATCGTCCGTAAAAAACGGGTTGAATGAAATCGGGTGTTCTTCGGTATAGGTGAAATAAACCCCGTCTTCCCCCTTGGTTTTCCGGTGAATCATTTCGCACAGTCCCTGATAGCTGTTACCGGTATCCACCAGCACAACATGGGTTCCCTGTTCGTAATACTGCCTCACAAGGTGGTTCATAAAGAACGACTTTCCGCTTCCGCTTGGCCCCAGCACAAATTTATTCCGGTTGGTAATAATTCCTTTCTTCATAGGCAAATCGGAAATATCCAGATGGATAGGTTTCCCATTTACGCGGTCGCACATCTTAATACCAAAAGGTGACGGTGACGAGCGGTAATTGGTTTCTTCGGTAAAGAAGCAAAGTGCCTGTTCGATAAAAGTGTAAAAGCTTTCTTCTGACGGAAAGTCGCCCGCATTTCCCGGTATGGCTGCCCAATAAAGGGTAGCTGCATCCACCGTATTATGTCGTGGCTTGCACTCCATTAATGCCAGTTGAGAACCAACTTCGTTACGAATATGCTTTAGTTCCTGCTCATCCTCACTCCATGCCATTACGTTAAAATGAGCCCGGATAGAAGTCAGCCCGTGAGAGTGGGCTTCGTTCAGGTAAAGGTCAATCCATTCCTTGTTAATGGCATTGCCCCGGCTGTACCGTGATAACGATTGCATATTTCGGGCGCTCTTTTCAAACTTCCGCAGGTTTTCTGTACTGTCATCCAAAAACAAATACTGGTTATACACATGGTCACAGGCTAGCAGAAGTCCAACGGGAGCAGCAAACGACAAAAGGCAGTCGCTCCGGTCGGTGGATAGTTTTTCGTAACGCATGTCTGTCCCGACCTTTCCGGGTAAATCTTCCACATCGGACAAGGTATGCAGACTAACGTGTTTATCGCCAATCCGCAGGCTGTCGGCACACAGTTCCATGTCTTCCAGACAGGTGGTATTATCAAGTGAAAGCGAAAAATACTTTTCGATTAATCCTGCATTTTCCGGTGTTCCGACAATCTCATTGGTTGTAAGCCGGGCAAGGCTTATAAAACCGCTGTCGTTGATAATCCGCTCAAACTGTCCTACAGCTTCCAGAAACCTGACCGTACTTTCTTTATTAACTTCTTTGGGGATGATATTGCCCCGACAGAGGGATGAAAAGTTGCTTTGCATCCGCATCCGCTCTTTGGTCGTTTTGGTCAGGTAAAGAAAGCACTCATGGTTCAGATACGGACGTTCATTGAAATGACGTTCGTAACTTCGGGAGAGAAAACTCATTTCCACGTCATCAGTTTTAGGCTGGTACGTTTCCCGGACAAACCAATCCTGCTTCTGTATTACACTGTAATCTGGAAGCACCTTGACCGCTTTGTCCCAGGCAGAGTGAATGGCTTCGTATTCGGGAGAAGTTACCGTAAACAGTTCCGGCAGGGTTACACGGAAAACTACCGTTACATCAGCATCCTTACTGATAATACAATCGTGTTCCACGCTTAACAGTGGAAACTTGCTTTCGATAGTCGTTGCTTTCATAGTATTCCTCATGCTGCATTCTCCTTTCTTGTTTTTTGGAAAAGCCTGCGGGGAACTTTCCGGTTAATCAGGTAGCGGGGATGCTGTTTTTTGGCCATGAGCTTCATAAGACCTGATTCCCCGTAACGGGTATTCAGGTTGAAAGTCAGCCAGACAAGCACCGAGGCTGCAACTACGCCAAATGCAATGCAAAACAACTGGCCAACTCCAGCCATGTATAGAATGATAAACACTACAAACACAGCAAGCAGCCCCCCGGCGAAAATAAACAGGTACTGGGATTTCAAACCCTTAAATTCCACGCTTTTGCCAATTCCTTTATTGATATTGTACTCCATAGTGATCCTCTTTGAGACTTATTAAAGGAAGAAGGAGCGCAGGATGGTGGCGGCTACAATGAGGAAAATACATGCCCCGAACCAGCTTGCAGCAGTTTTACTGGTGTCCGGGTCTCCCGAGCTGAACTTGTTGTAAACTTTTATTCCGCCGATAAGCCCCACTACAGCGCCAATGGCATAAATCAGTTTGGTTCCTGGGTCAAAATACGATGTAACCATATTGGTGGCTTCAGTAATCCCGGCAGTGCCGTCTCCTTGTGCAAATGCGGTTGAAACAGCAGCTATTAAGAAAGCTGCCTGCATCAAAATCTTCTTTTTTGTCATATTGGTTTCTTTGTTTATGGTGCGGTTTGTAGTCAGCCCCACACCTGGTAAATAAAATGTTTGTTGTTTCGGATATTTTAGTGGTTGTTGTCGACCCTATCCGTAATCGTGTTTTTTCATCTTTTCGTATTTAATGCGTTAGACATAATTTCTGACATCAAACTCTTTGGGAACAGAGGTCGCAGAAGGCTTATCTTCTCCTGACTCTCCGGCTTTCCGCTGATGGAAAGCTTTCAGGTATGAATTAATTAATCCACCGACCCTGTCCTCCCTCTCGGGTTCACCTGAAACCATTGCTTCAAACATGTCGGTATGTTTCAGGTGCAGAAGAACTCGTCCTGTTTCTTCTTTCTTCTCTTCAGTAATAATTGGATTGTGTACCACTGTGCGGTAGGCTTCGCCCATTTGTTCAAAACTGATTCCCTCGGCCAGTGAACGGCCTGAAACCTGTAATGCTTCATATTCTTCCTCTTCATCCTCCGGTTCCGGTTCTTCCGGTATCGGACAGTCAATATCGAGTGGCGGGTTGGCTTCGCCGGGAGGAACTTCGCCGAAAACTTCATCCAGTTCGCTCACTGGAATTATCCGGGAATGTTCTTTTGGTACATCTGACAGGGCAAATATATTTCCTTTCCCCTTATCTTTTTCGTTGTCAGCTTCTTTGGCAGTTTGTGTCACAGGAATGCGTTCCCTGAGGACAAACTGACTCTTACCTACAATGTCACCTTTGTTCTTTTTACTGTCCTGTTCCCGGAGCATTGTCTCTCTGTTTTCTTTCTGAAAACGCCGGTTTTCAGAAATGAAGAAGTACATCGTCCAGAGCGCATAAAGTATGGCAAAAGCAACAAGCAGTGCTAACACGGTATTGGATGTAATCGTTATCATCTGCTGCTGAAATTTGAATCGTTTCACTGGTATCAAAAAATATCAGTATTCTTTTTCTTGTACAGTTTGGTAATGTCCTCCTGGAACATGGCAAAGTGGTGCTCCAGTACATTATCCAGATAGCTGAACAGGGACAGTTCGTTTTCGCCGATTACCCGAACTATTTTCAGGATACGGTCATGGAACTCTTTGCGGATATAGACTACTTTGCCACTGCGAGTCTTGACTTCTGCTTCTTTGAAAAAGAGCGCTTCATAATCCGTTTCTTTGGTTTTACGCTTGCGTGGCTCATCCTGCGATTTCTCATCCAAACCATGTTTCATTTCCGGTTGTTTCGATACTTCTTCTGTATCCTCTTTCCGTTTTTCTCCTGAAGGTTGAGAGTACGGGTTCAACGGTCGGTTCCTGCTTTTTGCCTGACTGATAATAAAGGAGGCATCCAGTTTTTCCTGTTTATCTTTCTTATCCATTCTTATTTCTATTTAATCAGGCTAAGAAATTCATCTGCAAGCACATCGAGGTTACTTCCTTTCAGGAGTGTTTTATCCGGTGGAAACAGCGTTGAACGGAACAAGGATTTATGGTTGAAGGATTGTTCATGCCGGAACCGTTTTGTATCAGGCAGGAAGGTTCCAAATAATTCGAATCCTAATTCACCAATCACTGTCTCATAAACTTCATACAGCTCAGACTTCTCACGGCCATCTACCATATTCCAGAGCAGGTACAGGTTTTTGATGTTGGATTTGCCCGGCTGCATGATGTGCTCTTTTACTACCAGCAGGTAATTGAGGGTGCTTTCCAGTACTACGCGGTCGGCACTGATGGGCGCAATCAGGTAATCCATTTCCTCCAAAGAGTGTATCAGGTGTTCGTTGTTCATTGTTCCCGGCAGGTCAAAGAAGATAAAATCATAATCACCTTGTGGAAGAAGGTATTCTGCATCGGCAATCGCTTCCTGCGTGTTACTCTCGACTACCGGATACGCTTTTTTGTCTATTCGGGTGAATTGCTCGTAAGCCATCATTTTATAATGCTCGTCGTCAAGCGCCAGCTTTAAATCCCTTTCGCGCATCTCCACGATAGAGTGTTGTGGGTAATCGCAGTCTATCACGGCCACGTTGTAATCCCTGAGATAATGAAGATAACTGGCAACAAGTACTGTCAGTGTTGTCTTGCCCGCTCCGCCCTTTTGGGTAGAGAAAGCCACATAAATCGGTTTCTTTTTCATTTGTATGTACTTTTAGTGAAACATTTGTTTATTTATTCCTGTGCGGATTCATTTTCCTGTTTAGCTGCAACTTATTCTGTCTACATGCTTGTGTGTTTACCTTGTTATGCTTCAATGCATGTACAAGTAGACAAGCTTGAATGTGCAAAAGCATAAAAACCTAAAAGCGTGCATAAGCATTTGTGCTTTTGCATTTTTGCGTTTTGTCGTACACCTGTACGTTCCTGTTTTTCTGACTGAGTAAGTCTCCATCTGTTCAACTATTTATTTGTGGCAGTAGGAACACACATTTGAGCTTATTTCCAACGTTACCTGCTTGCCTGTTCACCTTATTTTCTATGCAAATAAAAGCCAATAAAATCCTGCTTAAACGGGTCTTGCTGCAGGTGGCACCTTGTGGCGTTAAAATGGCATATTCTGGCGTAGTCGCATGTTGTACAGTCGGTTACAAAGACCAGTAACTTTGCCTCCGGTTCGATACCGGTAACAGATCAGACTGCTATCCATCATTTTTGCAGCCCGTCAATTTATCTGTCCGGATGGCGGACAGATTTTATTTGCAATGTGGCAAATAGCAAGCTGTGTTTTGAGTTACTCATTTCATTTCACGTAACCCAAAACCGCTTGCCCGCAAGGGGAGAAAAGCAGGCTCCGAAGTCGCTGCTTTTTGATAAAGACAGTAATAATGACTGTGTTATGGTACCGGATTTTTGAAACACTAAAATATCCGACAGATGAAACAGGAAAATACAAACCGCCAGAGGCGAAAAGGGGGACGCCCTGCCAAAAGTGACCCCGTAACAGAGTGCGTTATGGTACGTTTTAACGCCAGTGAGTATGCCCGTTTTTTGGCATTATTGGAACAATCGGGGGTAAAAGCAAAAGCTGTTTTTATCAAAGCAAGGGTATTCGGCCAGCCGTTCCGCGTGGTGAAAACCGACCGGGCAGCGCTCGAATACGTGGCAAAACTGACTACTTTTTATGCCCAGTTCAGGGGAATAGGAACCAATTATAATCAGGTTGTAAAAGAACTGCACAGCAATTTCTCGCATAAAAAAGCACTGGCATTGCTCTATAAACTGGAGAAGCTAACCACCGGATTAGCGGTAACCGGGCAGCAAATTATCGCCCTGTCGAAAGAATTTGAAGAAAAATATTTACAGAAATAGCCTTGTATGATTGCCAAAATAACCACCGGAAAAGACATTTACGGAGCACTTGCCTACAACCAGGAGAAGGTAAACGAAGGGTTGGGAAAGGTGCTCGCATCGAATATTATCCCTGAACCGGAGGATGGCCGTTTTAGTGTCGCTGCGTGCACCGTAGCTTTTAACCGCTGGTTACCCTCGCATTACCGGACAGAAAAACCGGTCATTCATATATCGCTTAACCCGCACCCGGACGACAGACTGACAGATGACGGGCTCGCGGACATTGGGCGTGAGTATCTGCAACAGATGGGTTATGGCGCTCAACCATACCTTATCTTCAAACACTCGGATATTGGTCGGGAACATATCCATATCGTTTCGTTACAGGTGGACAGCAAGGGTAAAAAAATTAATGACAGCAAACGCAATTTACGAAGTGTGGCTGCAACGGAAAAGCTGGAAAAGAAATACGTCCTGCACTGCGCCAAAGAACAAAAACAGTTGGAACAATGGCAGTTTAAGCCCGTTGATGCGGAGAAAGGCGATTTGAAAAAGCAAATTGGTTCAGTCATTAAACTGGCAGTTGCAATGTACCGGTTCCAGACAATGGGAGAATACCGGGCCTTGTTATCCCTCTACAACATCGGTGTGGAAGAAGTACAGGGAACTCGAAGCGGAAAGCCTTACCACGGATTGCTCTATTCCGCGCTGGATATTGAAGGGAACAAAGCCGGAACACCTATCAAATCATCTGCTTTCGGGAAAACAGTCGGGTTCGCTGCCCTCGAAGAGCGGATGAAGAAATCGACCATCCTGATAAAAGAAAAGGGATACCGCGAACGGTTACGTCCTTTGATTGCCGGAATGATGCGAGAAACCAAAAATGAAACGGAACTGCGTAAAAAGTTAAAGGAAAAAGATATTGACCTTTATCTCCGGCGAAACAATACAGGGCGGATTACCGGGGTAACTTTTATCGATCACCAAAGCCGCTGTGTACTGAACGGCTCCAGGCTGGGCAAAGAATTTTCTGCCAATATATTCAACGACCTGTTTAGAGAGTCCCCGTCAATCGAGGAACACACAAAACAGGTGGGAGAAAAAGAACAGTTCACGCCTCCGGCTGAACCGTTCTCTCCGGCCAACAATCAAGCCGGGCATATTGAATCCGCTATCAGCAGCCTGTTCTCAATTTTTTCACCGGAATCGGAATCATATATTGAAAATCAGCAACAGCTTCGCAAAAAGCGAAAAAAGAAAAAACGGAGATATGGGAGACAAATGTAATTACGATTTGGGAAAAGGAATTAATTCAATCAATTCCAATATTTCTGCACTTCTGCGTTGATTATAAAAAAGAACGATATTGCTACTTGTCGCCCCCTTAAGAGAACTCTTATAAATCAATCCATCAATTCTATCATTATTGGCTAATTGATACACGTGCCTTAAGTACTCTGTAAATACCTGAGAGGGAATATACTGGATATGAATGCGATCGTCTCTTATTATTGGTTTAGTAATTTCCCAATTAAAAGAATGAAGAAAACCAATTCCTTCCCAGTTTGAAGGCAACCAAAAACTTGGATGAGGAAGATTTGTCAAATCCAAAACATTCATAGCTTTCCTGGTACTGAATCTCCCTGTAACATGAGGTGCATCTATTATTCTACCGTCAGGACTACTTTCCAGAACTGCTGTATTGGAATCAAAAGCACCATAGAACATGGAAATACCGGCTGGGCTCATACGACTTTGTTTGGCTTTATCCTCCGGTGCTGAGGTGATATTATCAAATGAAGTGATGGAATCTTTTTCTCCCGTAAAGCGGCATCTGAATAGTTTCGTTCCAGATGAAATTTCCTTACATAACCCATGGCGAGATATTAGATTTCCGAGTTCAGTTAAAATGTCCATCAAACCATTGTCTTCAGAAAATTTCTCGTCAGAGAATTCAGCTCGTTTAAAAAAGGTAAAACGTTGTTCATGCATGACCATCTTTGCAAACATCTTCCACAAAAAAGATAGTTCCTGTCCTTCAGTCATCATATATGCATGATGTTGTATCCACTCGTCATTAAGGAAACAATCTTCAATATCTTTGTTAAGATTTTCATCATTGGTTACCAAGTCTAATTCTGCCAATAATTCATAAGTACTCTCATAGTGCTCTGCAAAATCAGGCGCGATGAAACTTCCGACCCGTTTAAAACCAGGAATCTTTTCATCCTCATCATCATAATATGAACTACTCAGATATAAAGCTTCATCTCCGGGATTCCCAAAATGCTCGGTTATCTTTTCTGCAACATATTCCATAAAATCATGCAAATCGATAACCCGAGCTATGCTCCCACAATAATTACATCGACCTGCCTGTGAGTGGTCAGATATATGTACTTTCAGGTAATAATCACTGAAATGATTACCACAAACATATTTTTCATTTGATTCCGGCAGGCTATACCCCCTTGACTCCGCTTCAATCCATGCTTGTTTTGCTTGTCCCATAACTGAGCTTTATAAGTTAAAATTCAGTAGACGAATACTTATAATCGTTGTAAAAAATCTTAAAAAAACGCAGTATCCTTATTGATTCCTAAAAGATTGTACAAATAGGATTACTTATTTTGTTAGCACTTAACCCTGTAAAATAGATAACTGTAGGTTTATATTTTTTATACAGTTGTACTTCAAGTACATTTCTGCAAGAAAAAATAAACCAAATATCTTGAAAACTTCTTTTTTGTGAACTTTTTACAATCTCCCTTTGCCAATACCATACAACGGAACATTTGTCATCCACTCCTCTTCCTTATAATCAGTTAATGATGTACGGATGGCTTTCAAGGGTTTGTATTTCTCACAAAACAAGCGGAAACTTTTTGACCTCAGGTTTTCACCTGATTTTACTTCAACCGGAATAACTTTTCCTTCCTCCTGAATAACGAAATCAACTTCGGAAGTGCTCTTTTCGTTAGTCCAGTAACCGATATAACGTTCGCTATTCAGGCGCAGTTGCTGCATTACAAATTGTTCGCTAAGTGCGCCTTTAAATTCAGTAAAAATCTCATCGCCATCAATAATTGTCCTTACATCCAGTCCAGCCATGGCGCCAAGTAAGCCAAGGTCGTGCAGGAATAATTTGAACGCAGAAATTTCCTGATAAGCTGCCAGTGGAATACCCGGTTTCGATATCCTATGGCTTTTCAATAGTAAACCACAATCTACCAACCATTGGATAGCCAATTCAAAATCCTTAGCACGGGCCCCTTCCCGGATAACTCCGTACACGAATTTTTTATTTTCTTTTGCAAGCTGCGAAGGAATACTTTGCCAAACCATCCGGATCCGGGGAACAGTTTCATTGGGTGCATGTTTCGAAAAATCACCTTCATATGAATTGAGAATCCTGTTCTGAATCCGGCGGACTAACTGCCAGTCCCTGGTTTCAGCAAAAGCCGACACGACTTCGGGCATTCCACCTACATAAAAGTAATAACGCAGGTATTCTTTTAACTTTTCGGCAAAAACGGAAACAACATCCCAGTTCTTTGCTATTAGGGCATCAACCAGCGCCGATTCATTTAATGAAAGCAGGAACTCATAAAATGAGAGCGGACGCAAATCAAGAAAATCAACCTTGCCAACCGGGAACGAAACCTGGCTGTGCAATCCCATCCCCAACAGTGAACCGGCTGCAATTACATGGTATTGCGGAGCGTTTTCACAGAAATATTTCAGGGAAGTCACTCCACGTTCTGCCGACTGTATTTCGTCAAAAACAATCAGGGTATCTTCTGCTGTTATCGTTGTTTGAGCCTGTATCTGAAGTACTGTGATGATTCGCTCAATGTCAAAATCATTGGAAAAAATATTCTGCAATGCCGGGGTCTCTTCAAAATTCACATAAACAAATTTGTTATAAAAGGTACGGCCAAACTCCTGTAAAAGCCATGTTTTCCCTACTTGTCGGGCGCCTCTGACAATAAGCGGCTTTCGGAATTTATCTTCTTTCCATCTTTTTAAGCTGATAATCGATTCCCGGTACATATTTCTCTGTTAAATTCGAATGTAAAATTACACTTTTATCCAGATAAAAAAGTATTAATTCAACATTTTTATCCAGATAAAAAAAGAAATGCCCTTTTATTAAGGTTTCCTGCCACAAGCTGCCACTACTATGTCACGTACTTCCAATGCACTCACAATTCGCATGTTGAAATAAGCATCGCCCTACTTTCGCTTTCCAAACGTTAAAAACCGAAAATACAATGCAACAGGAAGACGATTTAAGAGCACTGGCAAAGGTTATGGACTTTATGCGTGCCCTGAGTATTTTATTTGTTATTATCAACATTTATTGGTTTTGCTACCAGTCGATGGTCGAATGGGGCATCAATATCGACGTAGTTGATAAAATACTCCTGAATTTTAACCGCACCGCAAAACTATTTGGCAACATCCTTTACACTAAACTTTTCACAGTAATATTCCTGACTTTATCTTGCCTCGGAACAAAAGGCGTTAAACAGGAAAAAATTACATGGAATAAGATAATCGTTTCCCTTTTTATTGGCTTTGTCCTTTTCTTTTTCAACTGGTGGTTGCTGGATTTGCCGCTGCCGTCGGTCGCCAAAACAGCTTTTTACATTTTTACGATGGCTGCCGGTTATCTTTGCCTGCTGGCTGGTGGTGTTTGGATGAGCCGTCTTTTGAAGAACAATATGATGGATGATGTTTTCAATACCGAAAACGAATCCTTTATGCAGGAAACACGCCTGGTTGAAAATGAATATTCAGTGAACCTCCCAACCCGTTTCTATTATAAAAAGAAATGGAATAACGGCTGGATTAACGTTGTAAATCCTTTTCGTGCTTGTATTGTATTAGGAACTCCCGGTTCCGGGAAAAGTTATGCGGTAATCAATCAGTTTATAAAGCAGCAGATAGAAAAAGGCTATTCGCAATATATCTATGATTTTAAGTTTCCTGACCTCTCGACGATTGCCTATAACCATCTGCTGAAAAACCAACGCGGATACAAAAAAGTCCCGACCTTTTATGTAATCAATTTCGACGACCCGGCACGTTCGCACCGGTGTAATCCGATTAATCCCTCATTTATGAGCGATATCTCCGATGCCTACGAAAGTGCCTATACTATCATGCTAAACCTAAACCGCACATGGGTACAAAAGCAGGGCGACTTTTTTGTGGAATCACCGATTATACTTTTTGCCGCCATCATCTGGTATTTGCGCATATACAAGGAAGGCCGGTATTGCACCTTTCCTCATGCCATCGAGTTCCTGAACAAGCGGTATGAAGATATTTTCCCGATTCTGACAAGTTATCCCGAACTGGAGAACTACCTTTCTCCTTTTATGGATGCCTGGATGTCGGGGGCGCAGGACCAGTTACAGGGACAAATTGCTTCGGCTAAAATCCCGCTTTCGAGGATGATTTCTCCGCGATTGTATTGGGTAATGTCAGGCGACGAATTTACGCTGGACATCAATAATCCCGATGACCCGAAAGTATTGGTGGTTGGGAACAATCCCGACCGTCAGAATATTTACGGTGCAGCATTGGGTTTATACAACAGCCGTATAGTAAAACTTATCAATAAGAAAGGTCAGTTAAAAAGCTCGGTTATCATCGATGAATTGCCAACCATTTATTTTAAAGGGCTGGATAACTTGATTGCCACAGCCCGGAGCAACAAAGTGGCGGTATTGCTCGGCTTTCAGGATTTCTCTCAGTTAAAACGTGATTATGGTGATAAAGAAGCTGCCGTAGTAATGAATACCGTAGGGAATATATTTTCAGGACAAGTTGTAGGAGATACGGCCAAAAACCTGTCAGAACGCTTCGGAAAGGTTTTGCAAAAACGCCAATCAATGACCATCAATCGGAACGATAAATCAACTTCTTTCAGTACCCAGTTGGACAGTCTTATCCCGGCCAGTAAAATTTCCACGTTAACCCAGGGGATGTTTGTCGGGGCAGTTGCCGATAATTTTGATGAACGCATTGAGCAAAAGATTTTTCATGCGGAAATTGTAGTGAACAGTTCAAAGGTTACCGCCGAAACCAAAGGATACAAGCAGATTCCTGTTATCACCAATTTTGTGGACGAAAGCGGCGTTGACAGGATGAAGGAAATGATTCAGGACAACTACAATCGCATTAAAGAAGAAACAAAACAAATCGTCGCAGAGGAATTAACCCGGATAAAAAATGACCCGACACTTTGTTATTTGTTGCCGAAAAAAGAATGAAAAGTTGTAAAAATTAATTCCTCAGAAACGAGAAAAACATTTCTACCCAAAGTCAATGATTAACCAACTGTTTTAAAAAGTTTGCATATAAGTTCTTATCTTGTACGACCTACTAATGATAATGAACAAATGAGTTTAACTATAGATGTTTTCCCTGCATTAAATGGTGATTGTTTTCTAATCAATACTGAAGAAACAAATATTCTTGTTGATGGTGGATATGTAAATACATACAACGAATATTTGAAGTCATCTTTGCATAAATTAGCATCTCAAAACAAAGAGTTATCTCTTGTCATCGTTTCCCATATTGATGCAGATCATATTTCCGGAATTTTAAAATTTATAGAAGAAAACGAGAGGGCAAATATTATTCATGTCAGGAATATCTGGCATAATGCATTTCTTCATTTACCTTATAAGGAACTAGAAATTTCTTCAACAAAAGAAGAGTATGCATTTGGGGATATAAAAAAAGAAAGTATAACCGAGCCAGACAAAAAAATCAGTGCGTCACAAGGCTCATCGCTGGGAGCAATGTTACTTAAATATAAATACCCTTGGAATACACATTTTAACGGAAAAGCAATCTCTATAGAAAATGGCAATCAAGTTATAATAGACGAAAACACAAAGATAATTTTACTCTCTCCAGATAACAATAAACTTAAATATTTACATAAATATTGGAGAACGGAGTTGTACAAAAATGGATATTTAGATACTTCACATTCGTCCGAATTTTGGGATGATGCATTTGAATTCTTATTAGCTCAGGAGAAACAGGAACTAAGATATGCGGAACAAGATGTCTCATATAAGAAAAGTCTGGATTTTCAAAAGCTAAAGAAAACACTCTTTTTTCAAGATACTTCACCAACGAACGGAAGCTCTATTTCTTTTATCTTACAAATTTTGGGCAGAAGAATGTTATTTTTAGGTGATTCTCACCCTGATTTAATTGTAGAACAATTAAAAAAGTATTTTACCAAGGATGAGTTTCCTGTTTTTTTTGATGTTATAAAATTATCCCATCATGGCAGTTTCTCAAACAATAGTCCGGAACTATTAAAAATGATAGATTCTGATAAGTATATAATCTCCACTAATGGCAAAACATATAACCATCCAGATGCAGAAACATTGGCTTGGATTATTACAAAAGAGAGCCTTTTAAAAAGAACATTATATTTCAATTATCCACTGGAGGTTTGCAGTAAACTATTGAATCCGGACATAAAAGAAAAATATAATTACGATATTGCTTTACCAGAAAATGGAAATGCAATAAGAATACAATTTTAAAGTAGCGAAGATGTCATCACCGTTAGAAAAAATAACCGTTAAGGTAGTATGTGGAAGTGAAAATGGTACCGCCTTTTTTGTCGGAGCAAACATGCTGATTTCTGCCTATCATACTGTAATGGATAATGACTCTGAAAATCCCATCACTATTTATGCAGATGGAAGATCGTTAAACGCAGTAATAAAAGATAAGGAGGAAAATCTTGATATTGTATTGCTCGAATTGGAGCAATCTGTAGATGTCAATATATTTCCTTTAGAAGCAAAAATGTTAAGGGAGGGAGAAGAATGGGAAACATTTGGCTTTCCATATAAAGCAAATAATACAGGACTTAAATTTCGTGGAAATGTACATCAGTTAGAATCCAATTCACGGTGGGATTATTTATTGGATTGCAATACAGTACAAGCAGAATTCAATTATGGTGGATTATCCGGTTCGCCAATTGTTGTGTCAGATAAGGTTTGCGCTGTAACACTTATTCAGAAAGCGGATAAAATAGGCGTTATAAGTGTAAAAAAGATAGAAGAGTTTCTCGTTGCAAATGACTTAAATGTAGTTCAACCTTATGATAATATTGGAGTACCTGACGGATTAAAAAGTGAGGTTGCTGGTTCCGTACCAAATTATAGCGCATTTGATAAAATAGATGAAGCAGTACAGAAACCCAATAATTGGATTCTTTTACATGGTTCTCCTGGTTGTGGGAAAACTACAATATCGGCTACTTATATCCCATACGATGAAAATTATGTAGTTGCAGGACGCTATTTTTTAAAAGTTCCTCAAGACACACTCTCCTCTGTAATAAGAAGTTCTAAAAGAAAATTTATAGAATGGATTGAAGAATTGGTATACCGTACAATTGGGGAACCACTTCCAGCGCAAACAGATTGGGAAAAGAAAGAAAAAAATATACCGGAGTTAATTGTTCGACTATCCCGTTATTTCCAATCTAACGACAAAGTCGGAATTATCGTTTTAGACGGTTTGGATGAAATATTTTCAATAAGCTCCAGCGCTTTATATGATTTTATTTGTGTCATTCCTCTTTCTCTGCCAGAAAATCTGAAAATTGTTCTTTCTTGCACATTTAAAAACATTTTACCACCTCAACTAAAGCAAATCATACCTTCTGATCTGGAGATATTAATTGAACCTTTGGATTTAGCAAAATGTGAAGCCTTCATTAAGCAAAAGACAAATAAAATAAAACTTCCTTACTCTTTCATACAGGAATTAGCACGAAAATCAGAAGGACATCCTCTGTACTTAAATTATCTGACAAACTATGTTCTTAATGAATATTCAACGCCTGATGATGAAGAACAAATTTTACAATGGCTAAATAAGATTCCAATAATAAGCGGAAATATTGAAAATTATTATTCAGCAATATGGGATAAAATTAGCCAAAATGAAATCACATTAGCCGTAGTTGTAACGTTATCACAAATACGCGGTGCAGTTAATGAAGATGACTTGATTCAGATGTTGGAAGATACTTACAAGCTTTCCTTCTATACCCAAATAAGGTCGCTGATGTATTTACTTAATCACTCCAATAATACATATGAAATATACCATTCATCTTTTAAGAATTATGTTATCTCAAATATTGCTCCCACCATACTTTATTCGGTAAATGATAAAATAGTTTCCTTTTGTGAATCAAACACAAACGATCAATATGCAATTTGGAATTATTTATATCATCTGTCAAAATGTTCAACCAAAATCAGATGTATTGGAGAATGTTCTCAAAAGTGGGCAGATAAATGTGCACTAAACGATGTGAATCCGGAACTCGTACTACTTGATATAAAGAATATAACAAGTATTGCTATTGACGAAAGGCAAACTTTAGAAGTGATTCGATTGTTACTTCTTGCCCAAAGAATAGAATTCCGTTACGACGCTTTTTTTGCGGAAAATGCATTTGAAATTGCAGAGGCTATGATTGCTCTTGGCAGACCTGAAACAGCATATGATTATTTAGTTCGAGAAAATACAGTGTTAGTTTCAGAATCCGATTCAGTTCATTTTTTACAATTGTTTTATGAAAATGGATATAACCAATTAGCAAATAAACTGTACGAGAATATACACGTGAGGCTGAGAGAAATTATGAATTCTGAAGAGTCATTCTCGGCTCAGATATTCTTAATTAATTTATATACTCAAACGCAGTTATGCAATGAGGGGGAAGTTGGTATTGAAAGATTCGAACACATGATGAAGGCACTCTTGCGATTCGAAAAAACATTACAAGAAGAGGATGAGCAAGATCTTTTTGAAGGAATACGATTTGTTCGAGAATATGCGGTTGCAGATAATAATGCTTTTTTCCTTCGGAATTACAACCACTTTGTTTCAATTGAACAAATGACTTCGCATCGAAATTTGTCAGTGGACAAATTAGCTCTAAAAATGCTGGCACTTACTTTGTTAAAATATAATGAACACAATAATGAATTCAATTATGTAGGGAAAAATGAAAGTTTTGAGAGTGCAGTGAAGGATTTGGCAAGTTGTGTTAATAAATACAGCTTTGAATATACTGATGAGGAAATATACCTGATTATACTATCTCTTGTTGAGGATTCATCGGATTATCAGCTACTCACATCCTTAATCAATCAATACTCAGATTTAACAGACAGACTAAATCTTCGTAAAGAAAACGGGGTAGATGTCGAATTCAAAAACGTATTCCATTATTTTAATCTCAATCTATTTCGTGGATATATTGACGACGATGATTCTTATCCTCAGATAGCCAGTGACATATACAGACATAAACAATGGGAAAGTTACCTAAACACACTTGTTGAAAGTATTGCATTTATAAGAGGAAAACTATGCCGATTTAAAGCTGAAGAAAAAAGCGACTTTAGTGCGATATACAGCCAGTTAAAATATGTAATCAATAAAATCGATTTTTCATTTGATGAGCGATCTCATTGGGAAAGGAGCTATTATATACCTGAAAGCATATTCCCATACGTTTATTCTCAAATAGCACAACTTTACATCGATTTTTTTCAGGACAAAATTGCTGACTTCGTTATTCATTTGAAAGATCGGGCAGAAAATCAGTTAAGCATTTATACTGAAGGATATAGAAAATCATTATTTGATATTATTTCTTCATTTGCTCAGC
Source organism: Mariniphaga sp. (assembly GCA_028702595.1). Taxonomy (GTDB): domain Bacteria; phylum Bacteroidota; class Bacteroidia; order Bacteroidales; family Prolixibacteraceae; genus Mariniphaga. Next base: position 16,763 of record JAQVON010000041.1, read on the forward strand.
ATAGGATATTCAAAAACGAAGTTTTTGATTTATTAAATATTCTGGAACACCATATTTTAATAGGAGTACAAAATAGATGGGAGCGTACACCTGAATTGATTAAAATAGTCAAATATTATGCTTTACTTGGCAATAGTGAAAAATCACTGGAAATATTCCAGGAGATGCTTAATACCTCTATGGGACCAAGTTGGTATAAAGAAGATCAGCTTCACTTAATTAATCGTGTAGTTCAATTAGGGAAAGGTCAAAATTCAAAATATTTTCTTGAGTTTGCATCCCTATTGGATTTAGCATCAGGTGAAATGACCTTTCAAAGGTATGTAAGGTATGAAAAAGAACAATTTATCGGAAGCCTTACTAAGCAAGGATTATTAAGTGATGCAATTGAATATTTTAAGTTTGAAACCTTACCTCCTCATAGTGTGGTTATTCAAAACGCAAACTCAAACCCTGTTGATATGCCACGGGAAGGAGATGGTTATATATTAGGAGCAAAAAATATAGTTGAAGCTAAGGGAATTTTGGAACTGTTGGAAGAAGAACAGAACGCTTCTCCATTGATAAAATGGGCTATTTGTGAAATATTCATGATAAATGATGACAACTTTAGGTATGTAGATTCATTTGCAAAGGTACAAGTATCACTATTGTCTGAAATTGAAAAAGTCTATCCTGATTTGATTGAAACTATGGTAGAGCGCCTATCTGAACTAATTGTACTGCCTGGTTTAGTTGAAGATGACAGGATTCAATATTTAAGTCACTTTCTTGAAAATGATACAAATAATTTTTCCTTAAAACTCCAAGGTTACTTATTAAAGCAAAATTATTCATGGAATGTAACAGGTGAAAGTTCAAATGACCAGAAAAATACTTTTCGAGATGAGAGAGATAAGTTTACTGAGGCATGTGAGTTTTATGAGAAAAATTTTAATAAAAAGGCAAGAGATACTGTTCTGAAAAAAATGGTATCTGCATTTGAAGAAGGTAAAGTTGACGTGTGGTTTAACAACTATTCCGACTCTCATTCCTTATTAAGAAAATATCTAAAAGAATCCCTTCAGACTGATCATGAAACATTGAGTATTTTGAAAAATACGATTCTTAACTCAGGATATGAGAAATGGGTTATTGCCAGTCAACTTTTATGGTTTCTTGAGAACAACCTGATACCAAATCAAATTGAAATTTTACATTCTATTATAGCAGAACACTTTTCACTGCTTATTCGTCCTCAGCACAATAGTGCTGAAAAATATAATTGGATGTGTGTGGGAGAAGAAAAAAGTTCTGCAGATACAAAAATTATACAATTTATTATTTGGTTATTAAATCATCCAAGTGATGAGATTAGGGAACGCTCGAAAGAAGCATTGATGTATCTGACCTCCACTATTCATTCAGATTTGGTTGTAAAACTGATTATTGGAGAAACACTAGATGGTAAACCTTTTAATTCATGCTTACAATGCTCCTTTATACTGAAAGAAATATCTCAAACAAACATCGATTTATTAAAATCAATCTTAATGTCAGATGATTTTGTTGAAAGAATAAATCAAATTGAACATTTTACAATCTTTAAAAATTATTTAGATATATCAATTAACTTAATCAAAGTAAATTACAAGGTTTTATATGATACATTGACCCGGAAAATCCCAAAGACAAAAATAATAACTGGTGAAGTCATTTTAGATGAAGATTACTTATCACCAATCCGTTATGAAATTGATTATTTTAACGAAATGCAAATTTTAAATAAAGAGTTCTGTGAACGATTAAAGAATAAAGTTCATGAGTATTGCCAACCATTGCTACCATATGATATTCTGAAATCAGATAAATACGTCAAACGAAGTTTTTATAATGACACTTATTATGAGGGCAGATATCCTGAACTGCTGAATTATGCATTAAATCATGCCATTATGTGTAGAATTGACGAAAAAAATGTGGATGAAGTTTATGAGTACTTAAATGACGATTACAATGTTTGAACCTAAAACATCTTCATACGATTCTCGAATTAGTTTTGAGAGAAATGCATTAATGCTTGGAGAAAGAATTCATGCTGGAACCATTCGTTTTAATGTAGCCTTGCGGCATACATTAAAGGGCTTAACTGAAGTAAGAAGCCTTCCTAATGGCCGAATTGACTTATTAACTATCGATGAATCCGTTAGGTCAATGATGCACATGATGTCAGGAATGGATAATTTACCAAAAGAAGAGCATCATGAGAAGGAAGAGTAAATACGGATTTCCTCCACCAAATAATAGAATTGAATTTGAGCACAACCTGGCACTTATTTATGAAGAAGGATTACGCAAATCCAAGTCTAAGAATAAGGACGTATTTGAAAACTTTGTTTGGGCAGTTGGCAACGATTTGAAAAAAGTGAACTTTCTCCCCAATGGCCGCATTAATTTATTATCCATTAATGAAAGTCTTCGTTTGCAGGGAAATAGTTTAAATTGGATGGAAATGCTACCTCCCCCCAAGATTATAAATGACAATTAAAACTCCAACATAATCCAATTCGCTTAACACTATAATTTCATAAATTAAATACAACACAATTATGCCATCAAAACAAACCGTAGCAGAACTAACCATTTTTTATAAACGTCAACGTTTAACCAGCCTTATTTTTGACAATCAGGAGACTGCCGATAAATTTGTTGAAACACTGACCATCTTTTTCAACCAGAAAGGTAAAGATAAATTCTCTTTCAGCGGAGAAATTAAAACCGTTTATACTCCTGAATCGCTTACAGGGGAATTGCGCGGTTATGCTGAAGGAGACATATCTCCGGAAGGTTGGCTCATGAATATGATGAAAGTAATTGATGGTTGAACTAGCTAAAGAAAAATTATATCCAGAATGGATTAATTTGTGTTGTAGGCGCGTTATTTTTTTATTACTGATAATTTATTTGAAGTCAAAATACCTCCAATTTTATGAAATCCCATTAATATATTGTAGAAAATTAAAACTCTCATATTCCATCTATTGGCTTGAAAATATGAATAGTATTTCAATAACTATATGGGATAAAGTAATTTATTGATAATAAGATATTGATATTATGACCTATTGAAAAAAGTCAATATATTTGCATAATACATCAATATATTGACTTATGGATCATAATAGATTGAAAATAGTACTTGCAGAAAAAAAACGTACGGGGAAATGGCTTGCTGAAAAATTAGGTAAGAATGAAGCGACTGTATCTCGGTGGTGTACGAATGAATCTCAGCCTTCGATCGAAACATTATTTGAGATTGCAAAAGCTCTGGATGTGAATGTCAGAGAGTTACTGACAGAAACGAAAAAGTGAATCAATTATGAGGGATACAATATTTATAAGTCACGCAACTCCAGCAGATAATGAATTTTCGATATGGATAGCATCTCGATTGGAAATATTGGGGTATAAAACATGGATCGATAAAGAAGGACTGTTGGGGGGTGAACGTTTTTGGGCAACAATACAAAAAGCCATTGATTGCTCAGCAAAAGTCTTGTTTGTCTATTCAAAAAATATCACAACACAGGATGGAATTCTTAAACAAGGAATTGAAGATGAGATAGAATACGCAAAAAGTATCGCAGGACAATACGGTTTAAAAGACTTTATTATTCCATTACACATTGATGATTCATTATATAACCTTGCAATAGGGTTACCAAATATTAACCATATTCCATTTGACAACAATTGGGCTGACGGGCTTAAACAATTAATAAAAAAGTTGGAAAAAGATTCTGTTCCAAAGAATTTCGACAGTAAAAAGTCTTCATTTTCTGAATGGTATGAAAATGAATACGTCTCAAATTGTTCTATCATTTCAACTAATGAGTTATTTTACACCTCTTGGTGGTCTGTCTACAATATGCCGGAACGGTTTTACATGTACCAGTTCTCAAACGCAAAACAGGCAAAAGCGATTAGGGATTTGAACCGGGAAATACCCATTAGTCTATTGTCAAATGTCTTATCATCATTTGATGAAAACTTAAACTATCTTGTAGAAAGAGATGGTGAAACCATTGAAGTTCAACCTGAACAGACATATTCGTTTTCATTAAACGATATTTTATCAGGGTTTGATTCCGAAAAATTTCCTCAACACCGAGATGCCGAAAATCATTTCAAAAGACTTCTATATTGTACTATATCCAATTTGTTTAGATATAAAGGTCTATGGAAATACGAAATGTCAAATAAAAGGCTGGCATATTTTCTTCCCAAATATGATAACCATAGAAGAATCGTATATACATATCCTTTTAGTACAAGAAAAAAATCGAAATCTATTTTAGGAAAATTTGAAGATATTGGAACCTGGCATTATGCTATTTCTATTCAAACGATATTATTCCCATTTGTTGGATTTTCTATAAAATCGCATATTTTATTTACTTCCGATGGGTTTAAAATCATTGATGATGATAAAAAATTGCATAGTTATAGAAGACGTAAAGGGAAGCGATTTTTTAATGAACAATGGAGAGATTTACAATTGGCTTTTTTGCAACAGCTAAAAGATAAGGACGGAGATATAAAAATAAAGGTTTCATTAGATGATCAAATCTTGAAAATGAAAGAATGGCCGGAAACCTTTTGGAGTGAAGTAGGATATATTGATCCTGATTATAAAATGGATATAGACAAAATAGAAGATTATTATGAAGAACCGTTAGAAGACACCACCGATGATTGAACCTATTTTAAAATACATAAATGAGCCTTTTCTAACCTTTGGGAGCGGGCAAAATGCCGTTGACCCCAGAGATGGGTTAATGCTGTTTGGTCCATTTGATCAAAAAAAAATTAAAGGAGCGAAAAATATAGGGGTTATTGGGCCTCAAAAACTGAGAGAAAAAATGATTGACTATCTGAAAAATATACATTCTCCAATGACCAATTCAGATAGAAGCATTGCTCGTCCCAATTTCCCCGGTTTAGAAACAGTTTTTGGTATATCTGTCAATTTCGACAATGTCATTCAAATTGATGTGAAAGAAAGTAATATCAGCAAATATTTAAAATATACGGATTCTCACCAACGTGTTCATAATTGGGTTAATCTGTATGTAGATCCACTAATTCAATATACAGAGGAAGAAGAAATGCCAGCGGACGTCTGGTTTATTGTTATACCTGAAGAGATATATAAATTTGGCCGACCAAATTCTAAAATTCCCAAAGCAGAGGATAATATTAATATCGGGCTGAAAAAGCAGGAGCGTAATTCAGACCAGCTGGACCTATTCTTTCAAGAAGAAAATGATCTTTTACGCGAAGCATACGAATTTGAAGTGAATTTTCATAATCAACTAAAAGCTAAAATTCTGTCTTCTAAAATTGTAACACAAATAATTAGGGAAAGTAAAATTGCTTATGAAGATATTTTTAATCCAAAACAGATCGAAGAAGAAAGAAAATTTGATACTGCAAAAGCTTGGAATATTTCCAATAGCCTTTACTATAAGTTAGGAGGGCTTCCATGGAAATTAGGCGAGATTAGAGATGGTGTTTGTTATTTAGGATTGGTTTATAAAAAAACTGAAGCTGATACAAACAATGAGAATGCTTGCTGTGCCGCACAAATGTTTTTAGATTCTGGAGATGGCATGGTTTTCAGAGGTAATATTGGTCCCTGGTGGAATCCTAAAACAGGAGAGTTTCACTTATCCGAGAAGGATGCATTTGAGATTATATCTCAATCATTAGAAGCCTATCACTCCAGGTTTGGAAATTATCCTAAAGAGATTTTTGTACATGCAAAAACATATTTCGATGATATCGAATGGACCGGATTTGAAGAAGCTGTTGCTGAAAAATCAAAAATAATTGGAATTAGAATAAGAGAAAATAACACATTTAAGCTTTATCGACAATTCCAATACTGCGTACCAAGGGGAACTATGCTTCAATATGACGAAAAGAAAACTTTCCTCTGGACAAAAGGTTTTATACCCAGATTTAAAACGCAAATCGGATTGGAAACACCAAATCCCATTGATATTGCAATAACGAGGGGAGAGGCAGATATAGATGTCGTCAGTAGAGATATATTAAGTCTGACTAAACTAAATTATAATGCATGCATATATGGGGATGGAGTTCCTGTTACGTTGAAATTTGCAGATTCAATTGGTGAAATCTTAACTGCAGGGAAAGATATTAAAACAGGGGTCTTACCTTTTAAACACTATATTTAAAAACAGTAATACAACATCACATCAACGCCACAAACCACCACCACAGTTCCTCAAGCTGCCACCATCTGAACATCCCTTTATTTGTCATGTAGTTACGCATAAATTCGTCCATGCATCAATAGTGGTGCAAAAACTAAAACATTCGTAAGATGGACGAAAAAATCAGTAACGACGACAAAAAAGTATTACTCGTCAAAGACGTTAAGGACGGCAAAGTAAAAGCCGTCACAGGTATGGATGAAAAAGGCAACATCCAAACAGCAGAACCGACAGCTAAAAACCAAAACAGCCTTTTTGCGGTGAACACGAACGAGGCCATGCTGGAGGCGTTCTTCAAAAAGATGGTGGAACAGGCGCAGCAACCCACCCACACGGGATTCTTCCTGATGACAGAAAAAATGCTGGATAAGCTTGTTAAAACCGACCTCGACCCCCACGAACTGGAACTGCACCGTGTAAATCCGGCGGAGTACCTTGAAAAGGTACAGCAACGGAATCCGCAGAAAACGCAAGGTGGCGGAGACGAAACCGCACAAAGTACATTCCAGCCGATGGATGTCAATAAAATAGACCGGCAGGAACTCCAAAAATACGGAATCGCTGCTGCCGATTTGGAACCCCACCTCAAAGCCATGTCCTACGGGCACAAATCACCTCAAATGATTCCTCTAAACCCTGAACTGGAACCAGGTATCCGCATTCCCACCAAAGGACGTGTATCGCTGAAAGAACAGGCCGATGGTTCGCTCAAAATCATTCCGCATTACTGGCAGGAAAAACCCAAACTGGATGCCCCTTTTCACGGCGTTCTTCTTAGTGAGCAGGATAAAGAGAACCTGCGGCAATCATTGAACGCAGGCAGGGTGATTGAACTGGAACCTGCGCCCGGACAGAAAATCCCGGCTTTTGTTTCGCTCGACCGGCTAACCAATAAGCTCGAAGCCCTGCCGGTGGAAAACATTTCCATTCCCAATAAAATCAAAGGGGCAGACCTTTCCGAAGACCAGCAAAACAGGCTCGGAGCAGGCGAAAAGGTGCTGGTTGAAAAGATGGTTTCCCGCACAGGCCGTTTCTTTGACGGATATATACAAATCAATGCTTCAGATAAAAAGTTTGATTTCTCTTATGAAGGGCTCGACCGTAACCGCTATTTAGAAGAGAACAAGGAAGTCCGTCGCCGGCAAAAAGAAAATACACCTGAAGGGGAAACAGAGAAACAAAAACAACTGTTTATTCCCAAAAAATTGCTTGGCGTTGAGTTGACTGAAAAACAGCAAGAATTTCTTAAAGCCGGCCAGGCCACTTATATCAGGGGCATGCTGAAAGACGACAAGGGCGAACCATTCAACGCATGGGTAAAACCGAATCCTGAAAAAGTAAAATTCGATTTTTTCAGATGGAATCCGGATAAAGCCAAAAAGCAGGGCGCAGAAGTAAAACCTGCAGAAGAAAGCAAAACGCAGGTAGCCGTCAACAACGATGGAAAAACCAGTGAAGCGATTAAAAACGTGAAAGAGCCATTAAAACAGGGACAGCAAAAACCTACAGAGAACCAGCTTAAACAAGAGGCACGCAGGCCCGCTGCAAAGAAAAGCGGTATCAAAATCTGAGTTCTGTTTTAAACAGTTCCGGCTGATGCCAACAGAAGACAAGTTCAACCGGGAATGGTTATATTTACCACTGAATATACCGCTGCTTTCTTCGATAAGCAAAATTTCTTTGTTTATTGTTTGTTAGTGACGGATATTTTAGTGGTGCGCTCCGGGTGGGAACCCGGGGCGCTTTTGCCTGATATGCCTTCCCTTTTTTAACCACTAAATATCCGTTATCATGAGAAACGCAAAAAATAAAACCGGACAGGAATTGTCCTATTACGGGCTTTCACTTCTTTCTTACCTCAGGGAAAACCATCCCGATCGTGCCGGGGACACGGCTTTTATCGGGGAACGTGCTAATGCCGCAGCAGAAACGTACTGCAATGCTATTAAAGACGGGCTGACACCTATTGAGGCGGAAGAACTGGCCTCGGCGGAACTTTTCCGGGGCCTGCACTTTTCCTCTTACAACACCCTCGTTCATATCCTTTGGAACGAGTTTTCAGATAAAATCCCTGAAGAAAAAGCAAAAGAGATTGCCCTTCAAATCTTACCACTTTGCAGTGAAGTGTTGGCCCGATACACCCTTTCGGATGATTTTGCAGGCACGCCACAATACGATGAATTATATACAGAACTGACGGGGGCCGTCGAAATACTGCTCGAAGATGGCTTACAATAAAAAAACGCACCTGCGGGCAAATATCGATGCGATAAGAATAGCATTTACCCTTGAACGGGAGTACAGACAGGCAACAGCCGGGGAAAGGGAAATACTTGCCCGGTATTCCGGTTTCGGTGCCATTAAAGAAATACTCGAACCTGTTCCGGCTAACGGCTCAGCCAATCCCCTGATAAGTGAATTGCATTATGTTTTTAGAGAAAATACCCATGATGAAAAAGAATACAAACGTTATTTCGACGGCTTGAAGAACTCTATCCTGACGGCATTTTATACACCACCGGAAGTAGTAAATGCGCTGGCAGGGGCACTCAGTGACAGTGGAATTAAACCATCTCGTCTGCTTGATCCGAGCGCAGGAACAGGTGTATTTGCCCAGGCGTTTATACAGCTTTCTCCCAACATGGAAGTAATCTGTTTTGAGAAAGACCCGATTACCGGAATGATACTCAAACACCTTCATCCTGAAGACAAAGTAAGGGTAGAGGGTTTTGAAAACATCGAAAAAAAATATGCCGGTTATTATGATGTGGCAACAAGCAATATCCCTTTCGGGGATGTGGCGGTGTTCGACCCGGCTTTAATCTCCGACAGCGACCCGGCAAAAAAGATTGCCTCGCGCTCCATCCACAATTACTTTTTCCTGAAATCAGTGGATATGGTACGACCGGGAGGACTGGTGGCTTTCATTACATCACAGGGAGTACTGAATTCACCGGCAAACCGCCCGGTGCGGGAATCTCTGATGTCCCGTTGCGAGCCAGTTTCAGTTATCCGGCTTCCCAACAACCTTTTTAGCGAGTATGCAGGAACCGAGGTTGGCAGTGACTTGATAGTCCTTCAAAAACAGGAACAACAAGACCTGTCCGTTTCGAAATCCATAAAACAGGCATTTATTGAATCAAGGATACTGTCCAATGGAATTTCGGTCAGTAACAGTTTTAAAACCTTTGACAGGGTGGTTCACACCGATGCCAAAGTCGATACCGACCCTTATGGCAAACCGGCAATGGTATTCACCCATAAAGGCGGCATTGAAGAAATTGCCAAAGACCTCCGGCAAATGCTGAAAGAAGATTTCTCCCGGCATTTGGACTTGCAGCGTTATCAATCCCATGCACAGGACACACCGAAACAACAGGCAGAGGCCACCGTAGAAATCAAACCGGCGTTTGAATTAGATTCCAATGACCTTGATCCCTTTTGGCAAGCTATCGAGGATGAATGGTTCCCTAACAATAATCAAACCGGAGCGGTAAAACCCACGATAGAAAATAAACCCGACCCCCAACAACAACCAATATATTCAGGGCAGGGTGCGCTTTTCGATATGGGCGATACGACCATTCAAAAAGAGCCTCCTGCTACGGAAGCGAAACCCCGACAGGCTATTACACAGGAACCGTTAATCAGTTTGTACGATTTATTTGGCCTTTCCAAAGAAGAACGCAGCCAGCAGGGACGCTCCAACCGGGAAAGGAGGCAACAGCCAAAAACGCAGTCCCAACAGGAAATTCCTTTTATGGAATGGCGGGAGCGATTGCATTACGAAGGAATAAAAAAGAGAAGGCAACAGGAAAAAGAATCCTCTAAAAATGGAAAATCACATTTTATAAACGGAGACGGAAAGGAAAAACTGCCTGAGAGTTTTAAAAATGAACTGGAGGTGAGCGAACGTGAGGAAACGATGAAACCCGTGCCGTTCAAAACTGAGTTGTTACCTCATTACCGGGAAGGTTCTCTGGTGTCCGACGAAAACAATCGTATTGGCTATTTAAGGAATATCGAAGGCTTACAGCCTATGTTCCACCCCTTGGACATAAATACCGTCCAAAAGCAAAAAGTATCTCTTTACATCGAAATACGGGACACATATCACCACTTGTACCGCAATGAGGCC
>JAQVON010000113.1 GCA_028702595.1 Mariniphaga sp.
CTTTACAATTCCATAGGCGGGGCTAAATTTGTTTATCTGATGGCGAATGATGTGATTAAAAATTATATTTGTAAAAACAGTCAAACTTTTTTTGAGTTTTATTCCAGTTAATAAGGGGTAGGTACAATTTAACTATGCAGTTCCTGCGCACGACCGAAGAGTATATCTGACCATAATAATTGAGGCATCATTTTTTTTTGTCACGTATAAATATAAATAGGGCAAAAACAATGAATGTCAATAACCAGGGCTTCCAGTTCTTCAGATCAGTAAAATCAATTAAGCCTGTTTCAAAATACCTGATTAAAAGATTGGCAGACTGAAGAATTCCCCAGGCGATCAGAAGCTGATAAAATAATTTTACTATCTTATACATCGCATTCGTTTTAAAATTCAATTGAGTTTATAATCACACACGGTTAAAGAAAATACAAAAAAGGAATTACAAATTGTACATCCTTGACCTGCTAACAGTCGGTCCGTGCAAATGAATAGAAAATTTTCTACTAAATCAAAGTCGACCTTACGAAAAAGTTCTTTTCTTTGGTTGCTCCATTTTTAAAATTTCCTGCTGCTGTTCCAATTGCTTCTAAAATAATCCGGGATATTGGATAAAGTCCACCGTAAATTTCTTTGCAAGCAGTCGCTTCAAGATTCGTAACCTCTAGCTTTTTAATCTTTTCCATACTATTCTGTTGTTTATTCATTATTGTGTCGATTTGTAACCTCTCATTAAAGCATCCGTTGACTCACGGCCACTAAGAATGGCATCGGTAAGTATCGCCCCACCAATTAAAGTGATTAACCATAATATTCCTCCATTTAATTGTTTTAATTCGTCTCTTTTTAATTCTTTTACCATATATTCATTACGTTCTTTTGATTTTTTCATAATAGCTTGATTTTAAGTAAACAATAAAACTCTATACTTTTCATAACGCAAAATTAAACTTCCTTACTCTAGAAACCTTGGAGTAAACAAAAATTTATGGATTAGGATTAAATCCATCAGAAAAATGGGTTTGGAAAAATTTGTAGAGATTGAAAACCAACGATGGCTTTGTCCTGTTTGCGGGGGAATGCTTTGTGTACATAGAAATTTCTGTTTAAATTGTAAAAAAATAAAAATGATTCAGGAGAATAGTACCATGAAATCATTAGAATAAAATGCTGTAATAGCTATGGACGGTTCAGATTCGAGACTACTTCCGTTCCTACCTTATATACTTCAGGACCTTTGGAACATTGGTTCAGATCCTGATGGATTTATCCGTCGTAGTTATAAACATACTGATACTTTCAAAAAATTAAAAGTACTGGATTTCGGATGCGGGAAAGGAATAGTATCAGTAAATATTGCACAAAAATTAAATTATAAGTGCCATGGGATTGATGCTATACCGAATTCAAGGATTATGCCAGGCAAAAAGCCAGGGAAGAATATAATGTCGACAATCTTTGTAAATTTGAAACAGTAGATATCACAGAAAGTGTTAAAAAATTACCTATTGTAATAAGTTGACAATGAAAATATTTTAGTATTTTTGTTCGTGTTCTTACGAATGAGATAAAGATGAATGAGAAAGTAATCACGGAAAAACAGAGAAAAGCAGCCCGGTATGCTAAAGCAATGGGACACCCGGTGCGTATGTACGTGCTGGAGCTGCTATCAAGCCAGAGTTGTTGTTACAGTGGGGATTTAAGTGAAGAGCTTCCCATTGCTAAGTCAACCCTGTCCCAGCACCTGAAAGAGTTAAAAGAAGCCGGACTGATCCAGGGAGAGATCGAAGCCCCCCGGATTAAATACTGTATAAACCGAAATAACTGGGAAGAGGCTCAAATTCTATTCAAACAATTTTTAAAAATATAAATTTTTTATAATCTTTGTTCGTAAATTTACGAATTACGAACAATATTAACAGGAAAACAAAATGGAAATAAAAGTTTTAGGAACAGGTTGCCCCAAATGCAAAACGCTTGAAAAAGCAGCAAATGAAGCCGTAAATGAACTTGGAGTTGATGCCAGGGTGACAAAGGAGGAGGATATCATGAAAATTATGGGGTATGGCGTAATGAGAACCCCGGGACTGGTCATCAATGATAAGGTGGTTGCTTCCGGCAAGCTGCTCTCTGTGAGTGAAATTAAGAGTTTAATCACTGAAAATAAGCAATCTTAATCATGAAAAATTTAAAAGTACTATTCCTTGGATTTATTCTTTTGGCAGGATCATCCTTTTTTGCAGCCACCAATGCAAAAAATCGAAGTAACCAGGATGAAAAAAAAACGGAGGTAAATGTCTACTATTTTCACACCAACATTCGCTGTGTTACCTGCCGTGCCGTTGAATCGGAAACAAAGAAAAATGTTGAAGAATTGTTCGGTAACAAGGTACGTTTCACTGCTGTTAACCTGGATGACGAGGCAAGCGAACCAAAAGGAAAAGAATTGGGGGTGAAGGGTACAGGATTATTGGTTATTAAGGGCGATAAAAAAATAGAGCTCACTGCACAGGGTTTTATGTATGCACGAACCAATCCTGAAAAATTCAGACAAATCATGAAAGAAAAAATTCAACCGCTTTTATAAAATGGAATTTTTGACCAGCCTGCTTGAGAACAGCTCTATTCCGTTCATTACTGCTATGATATTGGGACTGATGACAGCTATCAGCCCTTGTCCTCTTGCAACGAATATTACTGCTATCGGTTTTATCAGTAAAGACATCGAAAACCGGGACAGAGTTTTTTATAATGGGCTGGTTTACACGCTGGGCAGAGCTGTATCCTACAGTTTGCTGGCGGTTATTATTTTTCTTGGCGCCGACCAGTTTGCATTATCAGGAATATTTCAACGGTATGGTGAAAAAATAATCGGACCAGCTTTGATTATGATCGGATTATTTATGCTCGATGTGTTGAAAATTAAATTCCCCGGATTGGAAAATCTGACCCGGCGCTTTGAAGAAAAAGGCACAAAAAATTACGGAGATGTTTTACTCCTGGGAATATTGTTTGCACTGGCTTTTTGTCCTTACAGCGGTGTGTTGTATTTCGGGATGTTACTTCCTATAACAATAAACAGTGCATCCGGGTTATATCTACCGGTTGTTTATGCCATTGCAACAGGTATACCTGTAATTATTATTGCCTGGTTGATCGCTTATGCCATTTCAGGAGTTGGCACATTTTATAACCGGATTAAGATATTTGAAGTCTGGTTTCGCAGGGTGATTTCTTTCATTTTTATTGGAACAGGAATTTATTATGTAACCACCATTTATTTCTAAATTTTTTTAATCATGTCATTCATAAAGACACGAACAATGCTGCACGTGGAAGTAACGAAGCAAAAGAAAAGGATTATACTGATCGCTTCAATTGCAGTCATTTTGCCGCTATTGGGACTGTTATATTATTTCCTTCATTCAGTTGCTGATTTTTTGGTTTATGACCTTGCCGGTTTAAACCATGAAACACACCTTGCCCGATCCATTCATTTTTTTATTTACGATACGGTAAAAATCCTGATTCTGCTGTTTCTTATCAGTTCACTTATGGGAGTGGTCAATGCCTATTTCCCGGTTGAAAGATTGCGTATTTACCTGACCACAAAAAAACTGTATGGATTACAGTATTTGTTTGCGTCGTTTTTTGGTGCCATTACACCCTTTTGCTCGTGTTCTTCGATACCTTTATTTATTGGTTTTGTAAATGGCGGAATCCCGCTTGGAGTTACTTTCGCTTTTTTAATTACTTCCCCTCTGGTAAATGAAGTGGCAATTGCTATGTTTCTGGGTTTATTCGGAATTAAAGCAACTCTTATTTACGCTGTAAGTGGCATTATGCTTGGAACGATCGGTGGGTTTTTGCTTGGGAAGTTAAAATTGGATCGGTTTCTCAGTAATTGGGTGAGGCAAATTCAGGCCAGTTCCCAACAGACTTCTCAACAGTGGGAAACAGAAAGAACACCCTTCATCGATCGGTTGCCGGGAATAATTCGCGAAGGCTGGGATATTGTAAGGAAAGTTCTTCTTTATGTACTGATCGGAATTGCAATTGGTGCCGCCATGCACGGCTATGTTCCCGAGAATTTTTTTTCCGGATCCCTTTCGGCCGATAAATGGTATGCTGTTCCACTTGCCGTTATACTTGCTGTTCCCATGTATGCAAATGCTGCAGGAATTGTCCCTGTAATCCAGGTTTTTGTTGCAAAGGGTGTTCCGCTTGGCACTGCACTGGCTTTTATGATGGCAGTGGTTGGTTTATCGTTGCCTGAAGCCACCTTGCTTAAAAAAGTGATGAAATGGAAACTTATTGGGATTTTCTTTGGAACCATAACGGTATTCATTATTCTGTTGGGATATTTATTTAACTTGATTTTATAACAAATAATCCATTTTATGAAGATACTGATATTATGCACCGGCAACAGTTGCCGCAGCCAGATGGCTCATGGTTTCCTGAAATCGTTTGACAACCGTTTGGAAGTTGCTTCTGCCGGAACTGAAGCATCGGGCAAGCTCAACAAGAAGGCGGTGGAAGTGATGAAAGAAATGGATATTGACATCAGCACGCACACGTCCGATTCCGTGGACCTGTATCTTGACAGGGAATGGGATTATGTAATAACCGTTTGCGGGGGTGCCAATGAAAAATGTCCGGCCTTTTTAGGAAAAGTAAAACATCGGCTTCATATTGGCTTCGATGACCCGTCTCATGCCACAGGCACTCCGGAATTTATTCAAAGCGAATATTATCGGGTCAGGGACGAAATAAAAGAAGCTTTTTTAAAATTTTATCAGGAAGAACTTTTACCTCAATTATCATGACAGAAAAAGATTTGAAAAAAGTTGTGAAAGAAAAGTACGGAACAATCGCTTCCCAAAGTGTATTATTAAACCGGTCATCATGCTGCGGTACTTCCGGCTGTTGTGGTGAACCGGAGTTCAGTATGATTGGAGATGAATATATCCAAATTGCCGGTCATAACCCGGATGCAGACTTAGGCCTGGGGTGTGGTCTCCCTACTGAATTTGCCGGCATAAAAAATGGAGATTCAGTACTCGATTTGGGTTCAGGAGCCGGAAACGATTGTTTTGTTGCGCGCAGTATTGTTGGAGAAGAAGGGAAGGTTACCGGACTGGATTTTACAAAGGAAATGATTGTAAAAGCCAATCAGAATCTTGCTAAAACAGGATTTACAAACATCGATTTTTTGTTGGGGGACATTGAAAATATTCCTGTTCCCGATAATACATTTGATGTCGTGATAAGTAATTGCGTATTAAATCTTGTGCCAGACAAAGAAAAAGCATTTGCTGAAATTTACAGGGTGTTGAAACCGAATGGTCATTTTTGTATTTCTGATGTGGTGCTGGCAGGCCATTTGCCGGAAGAAGTGAAACAGGCAGCTGAAATGTATGCAGGCTGTGTTGCCGGAGCATCACAAAAATCGGACTACATCGAATTGATTCAGCACACGGGCTTTTTACACGTGGATATTCACAAGGAAAAAATAATATCTCTTCCTGACAATCTTCTTCTAAAATACATTTCCAGTGAAGAATTTAAAGCATTTAAAGAACAGGGAACCGGAATTTTCAGCATTACAGTCAGTGCGAAGAAAATGATCCCTGTAAAAGGATGATGCAATGAATCAAGATAAAAAGCGAATAGGGTTTTTCGAGAAATATCTTACCCTTTGGGTTGCTTTATGCATCGTTGCCGGAATTATCACCGGCTGAACTTTTTCAAATACTCAAACCACCATCGAATTCCAGGATCCTCCTCTGTGCCGTCACCAGCTAACTCATACCGTATGGGATGTCCAACCGAAGGTCCCTGACACCAAGGATTGGAGTGAAATTGTACCTGCAGTCCGGGTCGCTCCATGGCTACTTCAATTTCGCGAATGTGCAAATCTTTCCCTTCTTTGGTAAATACACCGGGTGGCATAAATTTTTTTGTCCATCCGCCAAAAATTTCAACATTGATAAAAGGCTTGTCCGGAACTCCTTTCTCCCTGAAATAATCGTAATGCCAGGCGCTATGATGATTCATCTCTACATCTTTGCTAAACGTGTCAAACAACAAAACATCCACATAGTTGGATTTCCCGATAATTATATTGAGTGAATCATCATATCCACCCCCACCGACTATCCGCTCAGGATCAATTTTTTTCACATGCATACAAAGAGAAATAATATGCTGAGGATCAGTAAAATCCAGTGCTTTAAAATGACGGTAAATGGATGAATTTTGCTCATTGGCTATGTTGATAATCAGATTACGGTATGGCATAAGCCGGGTAGTAACAGTCTCAACAGCATGGTATACATCCTCCCGGCTCTCCAGGTTTCTCACCGAATCGTAACCGGCCATGGCCCGTTGGTAAAAAATGCCCACCACTGGTACAATCGAACGTTTTTCGCACTCCTCAACAATACGAAGCAGCCGTCTCAGGTGATCCTCCTGAATGTCTTTTCCGTTATCGATGAAAGGATCGGAAAATCCGCCGCTGGAACCCTGAACATAAACATTGATAGAATTTACACCGTGACTTTTGTATTCATCCAAAACGGAAATAAGTTTATCCGTGTTTTCATCCGATTGTGAGGCACTGGCAACCCTAATTCCCCACATGCCTATATTCTCTCCGTTCAGATAAAACTGATTGCCACGAATGGTAAGAACTTCCGGATTAGTTGTACACGAAAAAAAGCTAAAAAAAACGAGCGAAATTATCAGTGAGTAATACTTCATAAGAAATAATTGTTTCTACTATTTTTTTTAATAAAGAGAACGGAGTTTCTAACCACCCTGGAGATAAACTTGTTCTACACTTTCGTTAAAAATACAAAATTAAAACACAACGAATCGAATCCATCAGGGCAAAATGCTA
>JAQVON010000042.1 GCA_028702595.1 Mariniphaga sp.
ATTTATTCAATTTGATTCAAAAAGTGCCAAATGGTCGCATATGACTCACCCAAATGTGCAAAACAGGTCAAATTAAATCAATTTAAAGTGACACTCTGGTGTTTGTAAAGTGAATTGTTTCAATGCGTTCCGGGGTTTCTGGTGAGCTAAATGTATAAAAAAAAATAGCTCACTGTTTTACTCACCAGTCTTTTGATTTCTTTTGATATCCATTGATATGATAAAAATCAAAAAAGCCTGTAAATCAGATAATTTACAGGCTTTTGAAGTTCTTTGGATTCCCTTTATGTTGTCCTGCCAGGGCTCGAACCTGGACTCTTCTGATCCAGAGTCAGACGTGTTGCCAATTACACCACAGGACAATTTGTGGGTGCAAAAATATAAAAAGTTTTAGAAAATGACTTCGTTCTTTGTAAATCTTCTGCTAACAGAATATTTTATCTATTGCCCCTGCATTTCCTGCATTTTATATATCTCATAAATCTCCGGTAAGTAGGGATAATCCCAACACCCCATCCGGTGATACAATGCTCCGCCAAATCCTTTTTTATAAACATGGATGCCATATAGCGGATGGCTCTTATTGAGGTTAGGCGCTGCACCAAACATGTCAAACTCAATACAACCCTTCTTCTTGGCAAGTTTTATGGCTTCCCATTGTAATGCATAGCTGGCCATAAAATGTTTGTTGTCAGCTGAAGATGCCCCGTATAAATAGATTCCCCGCTTGTTTGACAACACTAAAAACATGGAAGCCAGGCATAATCCTTCCTTTTCGGCCATGAGTAACTTAACCCTTACACCTTCGGGTTCATTGTCCTGGTTTTTTAGAATATCAGAAAAATATGTTTTATCCTGCAATGGCAGATGATGCCGGATGGCTGTATCTGTATATAGTTGATACCATTCATTAATTTGATCACTCCCATATTCCTGAACCTTAATCCCTTTATTTAATGCACGTTTAATATTATATCGGGTGTTATATCTCATTTCACGCAACAATTCATCTTCTTTTTGTGTTAAATCTAAAAAGAAAGTATTTCTGGGTAAAATATCGACCGGACTTTTTCTTAAATTCCACTTTACTGTATTGTAGTTGATCCGGAATTCCTGAAATTCCGTTTGTGGAGGACCGGTCCAGTTGCCTCCGGAATCATAATAGTCGTCTTCCTGGGCCCACTGGTTCTGCCACTTTAAGTCATACCGGATAAAAATGCAGTTTGACGGCAAATACGACCTTAGTTGTTCCGATAACTCCTCCAGAAAAACACCCTGGTGTTCTATGTCGGGTTCCTGGGTTGGTCCGTAAGGTATGTAAGCATAACAGTACTGGTGGTCAATATATCTGATCAGCAGCAATAGATCATCATAGATATTTTTTGCTGTGCAAACAGAGGAAGTCAACAATTTTTTTGAAGCACTAAATTCAAACCCACGACTGATATATCCTTGTTTGTTTTTAATTCTGCCCCAAAAAGGTGTTTGTGGAAATACATTTGTTGGTCTTAATTCTTCTATTTTTATCTCTTTTATCTGCAAATCACTACGGTTTTTTACAAAAATATTAATTTAGCCTAGATTAAAAAAATCATCAGTCTGTTTTACGGCAAAAAGAGAAGACATCTTTTAAAATGAAATGAGTATAATCGATTTAAACACAAGCGAATATGTATAAAATTTTGATTTTAACAGGTGTTCTGTTCCTATTTTTGGGGTGTATCCGTCAGGAAGATAAAATGCAGCCCAATATTATATTGCTTATGACTGATGACCAGGGATGGGGCCAGACCGGGTATTACGATCATCCTGTGCTGAAAACTCCTAATTTGGATGAAATGGCTGCCAACGGGATTCGTTTCAACCGTTTTTATGCAGGGGCTCCGGTTTGTTCGCCAACCAGGGCATCGGTGCTGACTGGTCGAACAAATGACCGCACCGGCGTGTATACACATGGTTATGCCCTGCGACAGCAGGAGAAAACCCTGGCTGAAGCTTTGCAACAACAGGGATATGCTACTGCTCATTTTGGTAAGTGGCATCTGAATGGGCTGGTTGGACCGGGCGTACCAATTTTGAAAGATGATCCCTATGGACCAGGTAAATTTGGTTTTGATGAATGGATTTCGGTGACCAATTTTTTTGATATCAACCCATTGATGAGTATAAGTGGTGATTTTTACGAATTTATAGGAACTTCTTCTGAGATTATTGTGGATTTGGCTCTTCAGTTTATCCGTAGAACTGTTGAAATGGATAAACCTTTTTTTACTGTAATTTGGGACGGTTCTCCTCATGATCCCTTCCGTGCCCTGGATAAGGATAAAGTTGCGTTTGAAGCATTGGATGAGAACAGCCAGAGCCATTACGGTGAACTGGTCGCCTTTGACAGAAGCGTTGGTATATTAAGAGCAAAATTAAATGATTTGGGAATTGCCGGGAACACAATAATTTGGTATTGCAGTGATAATGGTGGATTACCCCGCATTACGCCAACGACTGTCGGAAATTTAAGGGGATTTAAAGGCAGCCTTTGGGAGGGGGGGATTCGGGTGCCGGCAATCATTGAATGGCCGGCAAAAGTTAAACCTGCTGTTACTGATTTCCCGGCATCAACAATGGATATATTTCCCACAATTGCAGAAATTGTCGGAATTCCTATTTCTGCCAGCATCCAGCCACAAGACGGTCAATCGGTATTGCCTGTAATGCTGGGGAATAATCCCAAACGGGAAAAACCTATTCCGTTCCGGTTCAACAAAGGGGGGGCTTTGATAAATTATTCATTTAAACTCTATGCAGAAGACAGGCACTCCAACGATTTTAAACTCTTCAATCTGGTCGAAGATCCGCAGGAAAAAGTGAATGTGATGGAGGAGTTCCCTGAAATTTTTGATGAAATGAAAGCGCAGTTTCATGCATTTGATCAATCTGTGGAAAACAGTATAATCGGCATCGACTATCCCGAAGGTGTGGTAACTGATACTTCACGCCGCCAGGGATGGATGACCGACCCTCGTTATGAATCCTATCTGGAAGATTGGTTGAACAGGGAAGAATACCGAAACCGGATTCTTCGTGAAAGAGGCTGGGAAAGATAAAACAACCCTTTTACAAGTCGATCATCGCTTTCATCACCCCATCACTGTAGGATGCAACCAGGTCGAAGGCTTTTTGGGAATCTGCAAAGGCATATCGATGGGTAGGCATTTTGCTTACATCGATAATCCCTTTTCTCAACATCTCGAGCGCTTCTTCAACGGCTCCGTTTTGACGACGGACATTGATAATGGTAATCTCTTTATGACGGCCCTTATCAACAGGAAGGCTCCAACGATCAAATTCCGGAATGCCGATAAGCATAAGTAAACCTCCGGGTTTTAATAAATCAAATGCCTGATCAACAGCATCTTGTTGTCCGCAACATTCGAAAACTACATCTAACCCTTTGGGCTCAACTTCAAGGATTTCTTTTACAATATCACAGCTTGTAACATTCCCGGCATACTTTGCTCCGCTTTCCCTTGCCAGGTGAAGTCGCCCGTCAATTTTATCCGTAACATATATGTTTCCCGCTCCCTTGGCTAATGCCGGAAGCATGACACTCATGCCAATCGGACCGAATCCCAAAATCCCTACATTTGCTCCTTTCATTGGAATGGAGCGGTTTACAGCATACACCCCTATGGCCAAAGGTTCAGAAATAGCGGCTTGATCAAAAGTCATGTGATCCGCAATTGGGAAACAGGAATGCTCAGGCATAACAATGTATTCCGACATGCTTCCGTCAGCTTGCCCGGGACATCCCAGAAATTTAAGTTTTCTACAGGTATGAGGCCTGCCCGCTTTGCATTGATCACACTCAAAGCATGGCATGGCCGGCTCAATAGCCACCCGATCGCCAGGCTTCACCCGGGTAACCGAAGAACCTACTCTCTCAACAACTCCTGCACATTCATGCCCAACAGGAAACGGGTAACTGACTACCTGACTCCCTATTTTCCCCGATACATAATAATGTACATCAGAGCCACAAACCGCAATCACTTTCATCTTAACCAACACATCGTGGTCATTCACCAGTAGAGGATCAGGAACTTCCCTCATCTCCATTGCCCGGATCCCTGTTAACATCATCGACTTCATGTAAATAAATTTATTTAAGGTTCTGTCGTTGCGGTAAATATAAAACAAAATTTAAACTACTTGCTTATAACCCATCGAACTCTGTGCAAAATTACAACACGAAAATCACTATTCCATACTGTACTATCCCGTATTTTATTCTTAAAGTCTTGTCTGGCCCTTTTTTATATCTCAAAATAAATCAGCCCATGGTTAGCTTTTTTACAGACTCAAGATCCATTATGTTCAGATATTGTTTTTTAATAATATTCTGTAATTAATAGATTATGTGATAATTGGTGTAATAATACAGTGCTATTTATCCAGGTAGCCATCAAATAATTCCCTAAGATATTTTTGCCTGTTAAATTTAAATTCGTAATATTCCGCCCCAATTGAAAACCTGATCCAATGGATTAGAAGTTTTTATGGATTGAGTGATACTAACCTGATTGAGAAAAATCTAAATTGCAAGTAAGAGTGAGGAATAAATGGCTGTTTTTTATATTATTCTACATTCCATTTCTGGCAGGTTCCCAGGAGTATGATGGATTACAAGTCGATGGGAGGTTTTTGTATGATCAATGTGGGGAGAAAGTAATTTTGAGGGGTATGAATGCTTTTATTGTATATTGGGATCGGGATGGATCGGTTCATTACCCTCAAATAGCCAAAACCGGAGCAAATTGTGTGCGGATTTTCTGGCAGACCGGTCATGATCCGGAACCCTTTATGCCTCCTGCTGATCTGGACAAAACGATTCAGAACTGCCTCAAAAATAAAATGATCCCCATGCCCTGTTTGTGGGATGCAACCGGAGAACCCCTGGGAGGTGAGATGTGGCAGAAGTGCCTTGATTACTGGACTCACCCCGAAGTAATGGCTGTTCTGAAAAAACACCAGAAGTTTTTAATTCTTAATATTGCCAATGAGGTAGGTCAAAACAATGTAACCAATCAGCTATTCCGGGAAGAGTATAAAAAAGCGATTGACACCCTTCGCAATTCAGGGTTGCATGTTCCGCTGGTTATTGATGCTTCCAACTGGGGGAGGGCTGAACGTTATATCCTCGATAATGCTAAATACCTCATACATGCCGATCCGGATCGAAACCTTTTATTTTCCTGGCATCCCTGGGATAACAATACCTCCACAACCCGTGTGGATCAGTTTTTTGAACAGGCCAAAAGGGATACAATACCAATCATTGTTGGTGAATTTTCCAATACCGACGTTTTTGGGAAAGCTTTCGCCTATCCGGATATTTGGAGACATATAATCGAACGTTGCCATGAGTACCAAAACGGCTATCTCCCCTGGTGGTGGTCTGCACGGGATAACGAGGCGATTCACCAGGTTACACAAGATCGGTTATTCGGCAATTGGGTGAATGCTCCCTGGGGAGAAGAGGTGGTTATTGGAAGCGAATACAGTATCCTGAATACTTCAGTACGGCCAAAACCTCTGTTGGGACAGGCGTGTTTTTCCTCAGTAAACGAAACAGATAGTACTCAGGATGTATTGATCTACCCAAATCCCGCAAAAGATGCAATCACAATTTATATTCCTCCAATGGAAAGAGCTGTTATACAGCTGTTTGATGCCTGGGGGCAACTCATTGGAAAAAGGACCGGTGTGAGTACGGTTCAAATGGATATCGGAGAGGAATTAAGTGGAATCTATATCCTTCGGGTTAGTTTTAAGGGAAAACAGTATCATTATAAAATAATCAAACAATAGAAATTTTAGCAGGAAAATATTTATTTTCAAAAGCATTAAAAATAATTTATATGAAGAAGTACATAAAAAAAATCTTTGCATCAGCACTTGTTGTGTTGATGGCAGTTCTTTTTTCCAGCGCGCAGGATTACCTGTGGCAGGAACCACAGGCTACGATTACCGAAACGGGTGCTGTACTGTGGAAACCTGAAGCGTTTCCTGATGATTTAACGGGTCAGGAGGTTCGTTATATCGATTACGAAAATGGGAACGATTCAAACGATGGATTGACACCGGAAACGCCCTGGAAGCATCACCCCTGGGATTATAATGCAACGGGTAATGCCCGGGCTGAGTCAGGGGCAAGAACTTATGTTTTTAAAAGAGGTGTTTTTTACCGTGGACAACTGTTTGCCCGGGAATCAGGAACAAAGGAGCAGCCTGTCCGTTTGACCAGTACATCTGCCTGGGGAGTGGGTGAGGCCATCCTGGTGGGTTCAGTTCAGCTCCCTAAAACATGGGTGAAGGCAACCAATGAAAATATTCAAATGCCCGATCGACTAGCTGAACCGGAAAAAGTCTGGGCTCTTGATCTGAAAAAAATGGACTGGTGGAACAACGGTCGACCGGGATATATTGCTGTGGAGAAAGAGAATTAACAGAACAGGAGGCGATCAATAAATCCGCCTTTTATCGGGTTATTCACCATAAACCAGGATAGAACAGCCACAACAAACCATTTGGCACAGGAACCAAACTGGCAACCCATTGGCAGGGAATTTGCCCACGACTACTGGCCTGCTTTTGATGGCAATTCTAAACCATTTTCCGATGAACAGGGTAATGTTGTTCTCGAATATGGAGCATTGGATGAAGATTTAAAGGGGTATCCTCAAGACTATTTCAATGGAGCAATCATTTGGAAAACCTACCCGTCGTTGATGGGAGGAGCAACACCAACGCGGCCGCTTCAGGAGAAAACGGTCAATCAGGAAACAGGCCATTCTACTTTTACCTACCGCCCGGAAGATGGTGCTTTCGCCCTGACTAATAACCGCGGTTTTTCAAAAGGAACCCGCTACAAAATTGAAAACCTCCCACAACACCTGGATTGCGAAGGAGAGCTTTACCTCGATAAAAATAATGTTCTGTTTTATCGTCCGCTGAATGGTGCCGACCCTAATGATCTTCACCTGGAATTGACGGTTAACGATGGAAATATTGTGGTAGAAGACCAATCTTATATTGAAATATCCGGACTTAGCTTCCGCTATACCGACGGAACTTCTATTGAATTACGGGGGAGTTGTGAACAGATTCATATTCACCACTGTCATTTCCGTGACCTTATGCTATATGCCATTGGGAATTCTCTTCGTCCCGATAAAGAGTTGTGGTCGGAACACCGTAATCCGGATGAGTGGAAGCTGGACTGGATGAATGATATTGTTATTGCTGATAATCAGTTTTTTAATATCTGGGACATGGCTGTTCGTTTTTATGATGGAAGAAGTTATGAGAACTGGCTACTCCGTCAATCTAAGTCGTGGCCATGGGGTCAACTTGGAAAAGTAGACGTTTTGCGTAACAGAATGGAAGACATCGGTATCCGGCATCAGGGAAGACCTTGGGCTTCGATCCCGGCTCTTTCGGTAATCCGTGCGGAAACAGGGAATGTTGCCGGGAACATTATCAAACGCTCCGTCGGTTCCGGGATCATGGTGCAGGGAGGTGTTACTGCAGGTATGAAAGGAGCCGAAGTCCCGCTGTGCCGGGTACTTGTATATAATAACTCCACCGAAGACACTGCGCTGGGAGTTAATGATTACGGTGGATTCTCTCTTTGGCAAAGCGGGGTTATTTATGTTTACAACAATAATATCGGCAACTCTGTAGGGTATATGCCAGGTGGCCTGTTTGGCACCGGAAGGCCCATCAACCTGTCTTACCCCTATTACGTGGACGGGGGATTTAAAATATTGGGTTTCAATAATATTGTGTGGTCAAGTTCTGTGGACCCAACGGAGCCTTATCGCAGTCAAACTGCCGGATACTTTTCAGTGTTTGGCTTCCTGAATCACTTTACCAACAATACACTCTTCCGTCACGGTGAAGCCTTAGGTGGAAGTAGCGGAAACCGGACAGATGTGATTTCCAATGTATTTGCTGATATCTCCACCGACTTTTTGATGAATAACCGCGTGGAAAATCCGTCACTTGTTGGAGGTGGTGATACCGGTGCATCAGGAATCCAGGGAATTCCATCCCTGGCATACGGACGTAATTTTTTCCATGGCAAAGCAAAAGCCGGGGAACTGGTGTCATCAGGTAGAAGGGGAGAGGTGAAAGTTCCGCTGGATGTAAAGGCACAAACCATTGACGAAATGGCAAAACAGATGCAGGCGTTCCCCCTGCGCTATGGACACCTTGGAGAAAAATTGGATGATCTGCCTCTTGTTGGAGAGTACTATACTCATGCCCTAAAGCATGAAGGAGCAACCGGAGCCGATTTCAGATTAAAAGATAATTCTTCCGCAATTGATCATGGTGCTACCTATTTTATGCCATGGGCACTGGCAAGAAATGTCGGGGAATGGAACTTTACCGAAAACAGAGCTGATCCAACTAAAGCTGTGGATTATTCTTTTTACATGCGGGAAGTACACTTCGAAAGGTTCATGTATTCATGGGTTCCCTACAATAATATTCAGTTCAACGAAGCTTCACTGGAAGACTATGTGCCTGCTCCATCAGAAGACTGGGTAAACGGAGCCATATCCTTTAACGGGAAAAGGTACGGAAAAGTGTCTGATGCTGCAATGCGGAAAGATGTGGAAATTGTGATCAACCAGTACATTACCGGCCATGATCAGCGTACCTGGGACCGTTGGATGCGAATGGAAGGGAAAGAGCAGTGGGCTATCCCCGAACCCGCGAAGGGATACAACAGCGAAGGAATGCCACTATTCGGCGATGATCAGACAATGGCATATGACGGTGATCGCCGTAAAACACTCATCAGTAAAACCGATAATTTATTGCTCGAGGTGAAATTTAAAACAAACCCAGGAAGTAAAAGCGGGTATCTGATGTCAAAACATGATGGCAACAATGGATACCAGGTATTTATTGACAAAAAAGGTTATGCCTGCTTTATGATTAGTTCCGAAGGAAAACATTATACCATTCAGACAAAATCAAAAGTGAATGATGGCAACTGGCAACATGTGCTGGCTGAAATGGACAGAAAAACCGGCCGGATGACTATTTATCTGAACGGAAAGACAGAAGAAGAGAGCATGTCCGGCTTGTCTGCCAATGCGTCCATCGATAATCCATCTGATTTTGTCGTTGGCAGGTCAAGCGCAAAGGACGAGGGTTATCTGAGAGGCGCCATTGATTTTATGCGTGTTTGTCATAGCACACTCGAAGAATCTAAAACCAGCATCGAAGAGTTGTATGCCTGGCAATTCGTTAACGGACCTCATTTGTTTGACATGCGTGGCGAAAAGATAAAAGGAAAACGCCGTGATGCAGGTGCACTGGAACTAAGGTGAGAAATGGGAGTTCTGTCCCCTGTTGAACGGTATGGAAATATTAGTTGATCTTTTCTGTTTCAGCCCGGGGCAACACCCCGGGCTGAAATTACCTGTGTTTTCAGTATGTCTTACGGAAGTCAGTTACCACCCGGGGCAACACCCGGAGAACAGTTGAATTTGAAATTACAAACCATACGAATAACTCACGAAAGCTACTTTTTTGGAGTCAGGGCTCCAGGATGGTACATTCAGCGTTCCCTGGCCGCCGTAAAGGAAGGCTAACGTTTTTATACCACCTCCGTTCACGGGCATTAAACGAAGCATCACCCGCTGGTTGCGCGGATGTGAGGCTGCCGGTACCTCAGGCAGATAGGATATCATCATGAGCCACTTTCCATCGGGCGAAGGATGGGCGAACCAGTTATTGAACTCATCCCCGGTGACCTGCTCCTGTTCCGATCCGTCGGGCTTCATGCGCCAGATCTGCATTCTGCCGCTACGAACAGAATTGAAGTAAATGTGCCTGCCATCGGGAGAATACTCTGGACCATCGTCCAACCCCTCTGCAGTGGTCAGACGTATCTCTTTACCCCCTTGGGCCGGGATTTTATATACATCGTAATTGCCATTCCGTTCAGCGCAATAGGTAAGCCATTTGTCGTCAGGCGACCAGCCATGCCAGTATGAAGGCCCCAGGGGAGTGACGCGCTTTGGTGTGCCTCCTTTAATCGGCAGGGTGTAAATGATCGACTGTCTCATACCGTTTTCCTCTGTATGATGACTGATGGCCAGCTGCTTCCCGTCGAAGGAAATTCCGTGATCGTTGTTGTTCGCATTGGCAAAACCTGTGTTGATAACCTTCGGAATACGATTTTTTAAATCAAATTTATACAATTTACCACTTGAGTTGTAAATAAGGAATTTACCATTTCGTGACCAGTTGGGCGCTTCAATGTGGTCTTCGGTTTCATAGATCACTTCCCGTTTGCCGGTTTCCATATTTAGAACTTCCAGGCGACTGGCCGACTGCTGCTGATAACCATCGATATCCTCTCCAGCCGGTATTTCGAGACGAACATTCCAAAACTTCCCCGTTTCAACTACTTCTTCATTATGGGAGCAGATAAACATTCCGGCAAATATACCTGACGACATATCAAGCTTAACCCTTCCTGCTTCCACCAGGGGTTGCCCTGCTTTGGAAAACCTGAAAATGAACTCGTCTCCTTTGCGCTCCACCTGGATAAACTCCGGAGCTAATTTCCCTGTAGCCATTTCCAGTGTCTGCCCACCGCTTTTTTCACGGTATTGCAGTGAGGTCAATCCATCTCCATGAACAACCCCGTCCATGTAAACCGCATCTTCCTCTTTCGAATTGCGGATCATCAATCCCACCTTCCGGTGCGGATCAACTCCTTCCCCAATTAACTGCACATTGGCCGAAAGGATAAAATCTCCTTTCACTTCTCTGGATGCAAAGTATGACTCATCCCGTTCGAACCAGACGTTGTATCCTGCTCCCCGCAGGGTATACTGCTGGTTCTTTTTATCAAAATGAAAATTTCCTTTTATTTTAGGATTGCCGATGTCGGCTCCCGAAAACGGCTGAGTGACAATTTGCGCTTGCATCAACAGCGGGATTAAACAGGTGAATGTGAAAAATAATGTCAGTTTCTTCATGTGAATTTAAATCTTAAATGTAGACATTTCTTGTAAAATTAATAGAAATTTTATCTGTTTATTACATAGAGTAATTTGTGCATTTATTTATAGACACATCTGAATCCTATGGTTGCAGCCCGGTCAACAGACGGGTCCATGAGCAGGTATTTGGCATGCCAGTCAATCCGTTGCTCCCCTCCCGGGTAATCTTCTGCTGGAAAGTACCATCTTGAACTCCATGGCTTCCAGTCAGCACAACCGCCACGCAGCATTACAAAGCGGTTATGACCGTCATCCCGCTCACTCTCTGTCCATTCAAATACCCTGTTCCGGATGAATTTCTCCGGAAACTGCTGAGCTGCCTGCTGCCATTCCCATTCAGTGGGAAGTCTGCCTCCCGCCCATTTTGCATATGCCCGGGCATCCTCTAAAGAAACATATACAACCGGCTTATTTTTCAGACTGTCGGGACAGTTTGTCCCACCCCAGTGTTGCAGGAAATTCTCCTTAACCACAGGCTGATATCCGCCAAATTTCATAAATTCTTTAAATTGTCCGTTCGTTACGACCCCGGGCTTAATAAATAAGGATGCTGACTTGTGACGTACTTCATGTTTTATAGTTTGCCCAAAGGCTGTTTTTAAATATTTTTCCCACCATTCACTCTCAGGTGTACCTTCGTTGGGATAGCAACCGGATTCTGTCCCGAAGTGTTCCACGGTAAATTCATATTCACCTTCCTGAAGTTTTAACAGGCTTGTTTTATCCACGGAACTGTTTTCATGAATTGCCGGGGCAGGTTGAGGATGAACCAGTGATCCTGCTGCGATATGATGGTCCGGTACGGGCAGCTTTTTAAGACTTTCTGCATACTGTTTTTGCAACAGTGCATCAAATCCTTCAGATAGTAGGGAATCTTTTAATGCCACGATGATGCCCAATCTGTATGCCGGCAATTCAATGTATACGGTATCTTCCTTTATTTGAGGGATAATTTTTTCCCCGTTCCAGGCATCATAATAAAATTCATCCTTACAGGCGAAGCTAAGTTTTATAAGAGTTTCAGCTGGTTTTTTGCTAATGATATTCCAGACTTTATACAGATCATTTTCCCAGAGTGAAGCCTGAATATCCGGATTTCCGGTAGGGACATAGGGTTTCCAGTTATCTGTAGTGTACAGGTCGGAGAAGTACTGCCAGAGGGTATTCATTCGCCGGATATCGGCTCTGTCTTTTGCATTCCAGGGATTCCATGAGCCAAAAACGTTTTCCCAGACTTGTAGGCCTGACCCGTTAATCCAGGCAGCCATCAGTTCAGCTTCATGCGTCTGCGACCATCTGTCGATCTGGTATTGCTGGTGTTTGGGTTGAATCCACTTCATATGCAAAACCCCGATGTCTCCATAAGGTTGCATGGAGTATCTTTGCGCCCAGGAACCGCTGCAGGCTTTTCCCCCGTGAATATCACTATATACCGGCGTCAGCTCGGGCACAACGGCAACCCCTTTTTTTCGCCTGTCCAGCTCTTTCCTCAGAATCAGGGCACCCTCCGATTTGGTATCCATGAATACTCCGTCAATATTCAGCTGTGCAATCGTTTCGGCTATCATGTATTCATCGGAGTGTTCTTCGCGACGGGTCATCTCATCCCAGGGAGTGTAGGCGATAAAAACCTTTACCTGGTTTTGATGAAACTGTTCAACTGCCTTTTTTACCCCATCCATGCCACCGGGCAGCAGGTGAAACACATCGTACTGATTCCGCTGGTCAATGCCCAGGTGGGGGTAGGAGTGCCAAAGCAGAACCGAGTTGAACCCTCCGAACTCCTGGTTCATTTTTTTACAATACTTATCCACCGTGTATTGTCGGGTTTCTGGATCGTAAAAATCCTTGTCCCAGATAAAAACAAATCCCATCAGGAAATTTTTTTGCATCCAGGCCAAATCTTCCCGTTTATAGATTTGCTCGTCAAATGTTCTGTTCCCGTCAGTGGGGTGAATGGCTTCTGCCCTGGCCTTCGTGTAGGGAACTTCTATTGTGAAGTTTTTTATGTTGCAGTGAATGAGCGAACTCTTCCTGCTGCTGTCAATTGAAAATACCGGAGTGATCCAGAAACTGTCGGTGTCAAAAACCGGTATGATCAGGTCTTTTGAAAATTTTTGCCAGCCTGAATCCGGGCTTACCCCGATACTGTCGGTAATTCCTGTGGTTTTAAAAACCAAACCTTTGTCTCTTTGGTGAAGGGTGTACTCATAGCTTACATACATCTGGTTGCCACCTTTTTTCCCCAACAGTTCGCCGGAGATTCTTATCTTCTCCCCGGGATTCAGCTGAATGGCACTCGCCAGGTATTTATTGACGGCAAAACTCCGGTTTTCCCATATTTCACCCGGACGTGCAGTGTTGTTCAGATTTAAATCAATGAAAGCCAGACTTTCATCACCAATGTTCTCTCTCATAAACTGCTTGTAATCCAATAGTTTCTGATACCAGCTCTCCCAGCTCTCCTTACCTTCCGGGGGAGCGATATAAGACATGTTATGTTCGAATTTATCGGAATATTTCCAAATTCCGTTACGCATGAAAAAATTACCTAATTGATTTTCAATCTTAATAACACCTTCCTGCTTTTGACAGCCTAAGAATGCAGAAAGAATCATCACCCATAACATTTGCTTTTTCTTCATTTTTCTGTTATTTGTTGTTATCCAATTGTTCGGATAGGAGCTATTGCTATAGCTGCATGTATGTCATTGCCAGCAGCTGCTAAGGAATGTGCAGAGTCATGCGGTTTCTACGATATGACTACCGTTTTTGCCCCTGTTATCTTAAATTTGATGATGACAAAGGATAAACTATTGCTGCAGGTATTCTATCATTTGACTCACTTCATATCCTTTTTTATAGGGCATGTCAAATGTATATAATTATTCCTAAGTGTACCGGTTTGATTCTGGTGAAAAGCTTTTCGTGTTTTGGTTTTCAGTCAGGTGTAAATTATGGCGACTTCCTTCCGGGAAGAATTATTGTGAGCTTCGGGGAAATAAAAAAAATAAGATTATTGACAGGCTAAAGAAGCTGATTGTGTCTTTTTTTTCTGTTTTCGAAGTGCTCTGTTCAGGGTCTGCGAAATATATTTCCAGTACCGTTTGTGAAATTTAACTCCTTCTTTTCCAATTGCTTCATGGTAGGTGTAGGGGAGATCATCCGGGTGAAATGTTCGTTTGTACATAGGCTCATACAATGCTGGAACCTCGGGATGGAACTGAACCGCAGAAACATGAGGGAACTTCCTGTGCACCACTGCCTCAATTACTTGTTCGTCGGGCGAAACTGCTGTTACTTCAAGTCCCTTGCCCATGTCTTCAATGGCTTGATGGTGACTGCTGTAAACCAGTGGTACCTGATTTTTGCGAATTTTTACCTCATTCTCAAAAAACGGGTGATCAGTAAACTTCAACGGATGCAGGTTAATGTTCATAAGTAACGGATCATCCGAGATCTCCTGCCAGTAGTTGCGGTGAAGATTGTCTTTTTTCAACTTGACGATCTTTTCCGGTAATGTTGTGTTGTAAATTTCTGCAGGGATATCCTGGATGAGTGTGCCGCCTGTGGCTACATTCATGGTTTGCAACCCCAAACAGAAGCCCGTAACAAAGTAGTCCGGCTTTTCTTCCAGTAAGGCACGAAAAGATTCATTCCGGGAACTTCCCAGGAGGTGAAAGAGGAAGGTAGTTTCAAAGTAATGACGCTGCGGATCGGTTACTACCGAACGACTGTTATCCTCCTGATACACTGCCGGGGGAATGTCAGGTCCTCCAAAAAAGAAAATTCCAGCGGAATGGTTGAAAATAGTCTCTATTTCCGGTGATATCTCATTTTTTCTGAAAAGATTCTTTAAATCCAGTGAACCGGATACCTTATGTAAATGGAAATTATTAATGCTGTTATCTGTTAAGTATTTCAAGGTTTTACTGAAGTCGTATTCCTGTTCCTCGAAAAATACACCTACAAAGACGGTTCTTCGCTGATTGATACGGAGCAAATTATGGTCGAGCAGGTAATGAATGGTTTTTAAATTATTTACAGTGGGATTGGTAAGTACAACAACAGACTTTTTCCGGCTTACATCGTTGAACGGGAAATGCTGTGCTTTTAATCCCGATGCCAGGATACCTAATAACAGTAATAGAAGGATTTTTTTCATATTCAAATTGTGTATTTTCTATAGTATTTGCCTCTTTTTATTGTTTATTTTATGGTGTTAAACAGAATTCTCAAGTTCATTTTGATGTGACTTCCATCATTTTAATCTTGCTCGTTTCATACAAAGAAATATAAAATCAAATATAGTGCAGGATCTTAAACATGATTATCGAAAAAAGCCTGGATGGTCCATGTTAAAAATGAATGGAAAACTTTTTTTCCAGCGCCTGTAAAAAATATTACTTTGATTTATATTTGCAAAATATAAATCAGAAATAATGACAACATTTACCAGTAATTTACCAGATGAAGTACTCAGCCAGCTTAATATAATGGCAAATAAACTGGCCATACCCAAAAATAAAATCATTGAGAAAACACTCAAAATAGATTTGGATCAGTTAGCCCGGGCTGAATATGTACAATCATACCGGCAGGCAGCAGACGACCTTAACATCATAGAAATGGCTGAAGAAGGAATGGCAGAATACCTGAATCAAAGTGTGTTTTAATAAACAGTATTAGTAAATTTTTTATGGAAAACGAATTGAACTTGGCAATAAGCTCAAAAGCAACTCTGGTAAAATCTGAGAAAAGCAGTTATACTGCCGTCAAGCATGGTATCATGAAACGGATGGATGGGTATTGGATCGTGATGGTGTTATTGATTTTTTCAGCATTCAGGTTACAGGGAGGAGAATTCATGCAGCCGGATACACCTGTTCTTCCTGCGCAGGATCCGGTGCCGGACAAACGGGTTGTTATAAAGAAGGAGGTTCAGGGTGTTCATCCCCGGTTATTTTTCTCCCCCGATGAGATCCCGGAGCTTAGAAAACTGGCTTATGGCGAGGGCAAACAATTCTTTGAACAAATTGAATCGTATTTACCGGTATCAGGACCTCCGGATCATACCAAATTCCTAAAAGATGCAACTGACGGTCAGCGACAGGGACTATGGAAGATGCCCACTGCTGCCATTCATTACATTATTACCGGAGAGCAGAATTCTTTTAACAAAGCACTGGGTTTTCTGAAGGTGCTGATTAATCTGGAACACTGGGAAGAGGGTGGTGAGACAGATTCCGGCATGAGTGCTGCTAACATCATGATTGGTGCTGCGATAGTTTACGATTGCCTTTATAATGATATGGATCCGGAATTTCGTGAGGCTTTCCGGAAAAAACTTCTACTGCAGGCACGTAGAATGTATTATTTTGGGCACATGAATTATCTTAATAACAGAGGAGGCTACTGGAGACAGGATCCCCAGAACAATCACCGCTGGCACCGAAATGCGGGGCTTGCCTTGTGCGTATTGGCTGTGGCCGATGAGGCCAGGACGGATGATGACTGGATTATGACCAAGACACTTGAAGAGTTGCAGTTCATTGCGAAATGGCTGCCTGAGGATGGTACAAGTCATGAAAGCCCTTCCTACATGATTTTTGGAGCAGGCCATCTGACACTTGCCATGGATGCCGCTGACCATGTCCTGGGAACAGACTTTATGAGCCAGCCATTTTTCAGAAACCTTCCAAGCTACCGGATACAAACCCTGACACCGGGATTTGCCGATGTGTTTTGTTATGGAGATTGCGGTGGTTTCGGGTCTTACAACAATTTTCTGTTTCGTTCCGTTGGTGAGCATCAATTGCAGGATCATCTGGATGCCACCATGCAGCTTTGGGAGAACCACCCGAATGCATTCGGTTATGGATGGTGGTCGCTTATTTGGTATGACCCGGTGCTGGAGAGAGGCAACTTTGAAGAGTTGCCCCTTGCAAAGCTTTTCCCCGATCTTGGACTTGGTTTTATGCGTAGTGGCTGGCAAAAGGAGGATGTGGGTTTTATGCTCAAATGCATCCCATATGCCGGGGAACGGCTTCTGGAATATCGGGAAGAACACAATAACTCCTATATAAATATTGCCCATGACGATCCGGATGCCAATTCTTTTCTTCTCTATGCAGATGGAGAAATGGTGGCCGACTATGATGCATATGCCAATCCTAAGTTGACCAGTTCACACAATACCATTCTGGTTAACGGGAAAGGTCAGCGACATAAAGGGGAAGGCTGGAGCCAACCCATAGATGATATGCCAAACCTGGCCAGAGTGACCACGTGGAAGGTTCTTGATAATGCCGTCATCATGGAAGGTGAAGCCGGGAATGCTTACGAAGCACTCGATCGATACCGGCGGGCAGTAATTTGGATTCCAGGTAGTTATGTTCTTTTGCTTGATGATATCCGGGCTGACAGCGAGTCGGAGATCACCTGGCTGATCCAGAGTGATAATAGCCAGATTGTTGACCCACAAACAGGGCACTACCGGGTTCAGGCCAAGAACGGCGGGAAATGTGATTTTTACATGGCCTCCAACACCGGCGTTTCTCCGGTAATAGGATTGTCAACCGCCAACCATCGCGGCAAAAGTCTGGACTACAAACAACTTCAGGTGACAGCCAAAACCAGTCAATGGCATATAGCTACTGTATTTGATGCCTGGCATAAGGGGGAGATAGAAGTATCCCTACAGGAAAAAAGTCCGGGGAGCGCCGTGGTTACTATCAAAGGTTCGGATTTCCTGGATACATTGATTTGGGAATATGCCCCGGATCAGCAAAGTCCTGCTGTTATCAGTATTTCAGGCACTCATCCTGTTTCATCTGAATAAAACGGATAGATTTCACAGGGAGTAATTTTGAAAATAGAAGAACGATTTTTATTGAATAGTATTTACTCCTTCATGTAAAATAACTTTTTTATCTCTCCATAAAAATGTACCCGAAATTGATTGAGGCAAAGTAATAGTACCCTTTACGAGGTTATTGGCTTTTTTATCCAGTTTCACTTTTATGATTCCTCCTTTTGGGTGTGGCATCTCTGCAAATATGCTTGACAGATGTCCAAAATTCGGTTCAACAATTACTTTTTCAAACCCCTTTTCACCCGGATAAATGCCGGATATCAGGTGTAAAAAATCGAAACAGGGTGTAGCACTCCAGGCGTGGCAGTCAGAACGGGGATTGATATCCGTTTCTGCAAAAGTGGTCAGTCCGTCGTCAAGCATATTTTTCCAGGGTTGCAGCATGTTAAGGTATTCATCGCCCAGTTGTGTCTTTTGCAAAGCCCGGGAGAGGTAAAATTTAAAATAAATTGTAGACTGAATTATATCTTTTTCGGTTAATACTTTTTCCATCAGCTTTTTCTGTTCCTCTTTGGCTGCCACATCGGTTAAAATGGCCATGGTATTGGTATGTTGTGAAAATATTTTTTTCTCCGGGGTTTCGGCAAACAATCCTTTCTTTTCGTCATAGCAGTTTTCAATGACTCCTTGTTTAATTCTGGAAGCTATTTCCCTGTATTTGAACGCTTCATGTTCCCAGCCAAAAAAGTCAAATAGTTCAACTGCACAGTTAATGGCATAAATATATTGCAGGGCTACCATGGCGGAGTACCCATTGTCGGCTCCCGGAGGTATTCCGTTAGAGAATTCGGGGGCCCAGTCAATAAAATTCCACCACTCAAGGTTTGTAATCAGGCTGGTATCATCCATCCTGAATTCAAACCATTCCAGAACACTTCTCATACCCGGCAAAAATTGCCGTAAAAATTCCGGATCATTCCTGTAGAGAAAATAATCATTTAGCATGCCAATCCATAAAAGGGAATAGGTTGGTATCACTTGGTTAATATATGAGGGATAGCGGCTTTGTGTCAGTCCGTTTGGCATCCGGGAGTCGTCAAAAGATTTGATTGCTTTTCGCATCAACCGGTCATCTCCCGACACATAGATGGTCACTAATGATTCCAGTCTGGTGTCGCCAATGTATTGCAGTTGTTCATAATACGGACTATCCTGAAACATCTCACCACAACCATTTCGTGTAGTTCTCCAGGCTACCTCCCATATTTTTGACAGTACCGGATCATCTGTTTGAAATGTAGCTAGTTCCTTGAAAGGATATGCTGAGAATATGGATTTGTAATCGTGAATGGTTAATGGAGTCTCACCCGTTTCAATATCTAACTGTATGAATCTGAATGTCCTCATCCATAGGGGTTTGAATAATCGGTTGTTGCCACCATCCGGAAGGAAGACATCATAAATGCCAAATATACTTTTC
Source organism: Mariniphaga sp. (assembly GCA_028702595.1). Classification (GTDB taxonomy): domain Bacteria; phylum Bacteroidota; class Bacteroidia; order Bacteroidales; family Prolixibacteraceae; genus Mariniphaga. Next base: position 19,382 of record JAQVON010000042.1, read on the forward strand.
CCGTCGGTTTTATTTCTGTTTCCCTTGTTGTCTTTCAGATGTTGATTGCCATCGACATAATTCTCTTCAAGCACTTCATTAAAAACAAGTGCCTCGGAATAGGTTGCTTTTATTTTGCTTCCCTTTCCTTCACTCAACAGGAGTTCGGGATATGCAACGGTATGTACTCCCTGGTCTAAAAGGATGGAAGCTTTTGTATTTGGTGGAATGATTACCGGCTGGATCCCCTGGATAAAGTTTGGGCTCAGGTCACAGCCATGATAGCGTGTTACTTTTTTAAAACGTTGTTCGGTTTCTTCCATGAATGGAATGGTTCGGGGAACCAGGTACCAGGTGCTTCCATATAAAAAGCCTCTTCCAACAGCAAACTCCACCATTGCTTTTCGTGGAATCTTCCAGTTCGAATCATCATAATTGATGTGCTGCCATTCCCATGGATACCGGGATGCATCTACATGGTCACCCGGACCGGCAGCATAATAGCCACGAACTGAATCAGAGGTAAACGGGATACATTCGTACGCTCTGTTTTTTGTAACTTTCCATTGTCCGTCACCGGTGTTGATATTTACCCGATTTTCTTTGGCACTTTGCAGAATAAATGCCGTCATGAATGTTTGCTGGGCTGCTCTGCGAAATTCTCCAAAATTGACTACCTCAGCTGCGATGACATTTTTCCCTGTATTCAAATATTTGGCAATATCCACAGTTTCATACCGATAATGATTGATATCACCAACCGAAGGCCCAAAACAGACATACTCTCCATTTACAAACAGACGATATCGGTTATCGGCCGAAATATATATTTTAAAAGAATCCGGCTGTTGAGATATATGAAAAGTCCGACGAAAATGAAATACCCCGTAATCGAGGGTTGATTCAGTTGGATGGGTGATCCATTGAGCTGTCCAGGTATGTTTCAACTGTGAAATGTCTTTTCCTTCGCCATTAACCACGGCATCCGATTCCTGGGCAATAATTCTGCCTGCTGAAAAAAGAAGGAGGATAAGTACAATAAGATTTATTAAACGCATACGAATGAATTGCTTCAGGGAGGTAAGTTTTGGAATGGATATTTTCATGGTTATCGGTTAATTATGATTATTCTTTTGTAAGTTGTTATTTTTGGTAACTCATCATCAATTACTTTCAGGATCAGTATAATTTCCGGCATCCGGATATACCATCCACATGACCAGTGACTGCTGATCGTCAGGATCACCACCAATGTCGGTGGTGAAAAGAAGTCGTGGATTTTGGCTAAAAGCCGTGCAGCTAATCAGCAGTAATCCATAAAAAGCAATCGTTTTTATCGTTCTCATTCGAAAAATATAAATGTTCGATCTGTTTATTATCCCTATACAAATGTAAAGAAAATTGATTTTTCCCGGTTATGGGTATAGATTCTTTCTTCAATAAAAAATTGCACAATGCGTAAAACATGACATTATCTGTACAAATATAAAAAAAAAGTATATATTTGGAGTTATGGTAAAGAGCAAAAAATATAGGGATATCATCTCTACCGCCCGGGAACTTTTCTGGAAACATGGTTTTAGAAGGGTCACCATCCAGGAAATCTGTGAGAAAGCGGGAGCAAGCAAGATGACCTTTTATAAATTCTTTCCAAATAAAATTGAACTGGCGAAGACTGTCTTTGAGTATGAGGTGGAAAAGGGAATGAATCGGTTTTCTCAGCTGATGGAAGGGAATATCAACGGAGAGGAAATGTTAAAAGAGATCATCCTTCTTAAGGTGGAGGGAACCAATGATATCAGCCATGAGTTTATGGAGGACTTCTACCTGGATAATGAACCGGAGTTAAAGAACTTTGTAGAGGAAAAAACGAAAGATGCCTGGACCAGGTTGATGAGTGAATGGAGGAGAGTACAGGAAAAGGGCGTTTTCAGGAAGGACTTTAAACCTGAATTTTTGTTTCGGGTATCTTCTAAGATACAAGAATTGCTCAAAGATGAGGAGCTGGCTGCGATGTATGACTCTACACAGGACTTCATCCTCGAATTTACCCGTTTCATAGCCTACGGCATTTCAAAAAGATAACAACATGTGGTTTGCTCGTTTCATCGTACTTTCAGGGATTTTGCTTATAGCCTCATCTTTTATTGGAGCACAGGATTTGATTCATTTTAAAGGACAACTCTCTGCTTACACTCATTTCAATTCGAACAACGAGTTCCCCTGGTGGAACGGGATTCGATATATTCCGCAGGTGAATCTGCAATGTTCTGCTGGTGACATGAAGGTGATCGATTTCGAAGCCTCGGCCAACCTTTTAGGCAACGCCGGTACGGGCAACCTTCAACATTGGGATGCCAATGGAAGGATTAAACCTTACCGCCTGTGGGCACGATACTCCGGCAATCAATTTGAATTGCGCACCGGCCTGCAGAAAATTAACTTTGGGTCTGCCTCTATCCTGCGGCCCCTTATGTGGTTCGACCAGATGGATCCGCGCGATCCGCTGCAGCTCACTGACGGTGTCTGGGGCATCCTCGGCCGCTACTATTTCCTGAACAATGCTAATATCTGGCTATGGATGCTGCATGGCAATACTGATCCGAAAGGATGGGAAAGGATCAGGACCTATCGCTCAATGCCGGAACTGGGAGGTCGGTTGCAGTATCCCGCAGGTAGCGGTGAGGCAGCTTTCTCATACCATTATCGTGTTGCTGACGGTTCGATGCTTGAGGAAGAAACGTTTCGGCACGAAAAAATCCCGGAACACAGCTTCGGATTGGATGCCAAATTTGATTGGGTGGTGGGCTGCTGGATTGAAGCCTCATGGAAAAATATGAGGGAAAATACAGGGGCCCTGACAAACCAGCAGATTCTGAATCTCGGTGCCGACTATACTTTCGGATGGGGTAACGGACTGACTGTGATTTACGAGCAGCTACTGGTAGTATATGATGAAAAGCCCTTTCGCTTTCAGGAGACTACCACCTTCTCCCTGCTCAATGCCCGCTACCCGGTGGGCCTCTTTGACGAGGTGAGCCTGATAGCCTTTTTCGATTGGCGCAACAAATCATCCTATAATTTTATCAACTGGCAAAGACAGTTCAACAGGCTGACAATCCATCTGATGGGGTACCTGAACCCGAAAAATTATAATATCCCCACACAACAGGGAGTAGATAATTTGTTCGCCGGAAGGGGTGTACAACTGATGCTTATCTACAATCACTAAAGAAACTGGATATAAAAAAATGACAATGGATAAAAATGAAATCATTCAGATTAAGGAGCTGAAAAAAATTTTTCCTATGGGTAAAAGTGAATTTACCGCTTTGAACGACATCAACCTGTCGCTCGGCAAAGGTGAGTTTACCGGCCTGATCGGTCCCAGCGGCTCAGGTAAGACAACGTTGCTCAATATTGTAGGCTCCCTGGATACTCCCACATCAGGAGAGGCCTGGGTGTTGGACCAATCAATCGGAAAGCTTACAGCCAAAGAGGCTGCACAACTCCGCAAAAAGAATCTGGGCTTTATTTTTCAGAGCTACAACCTGCTTGCCGTGCACAACGTCTTTGAGAATGTGGAGTTCCCATTGTTGCTCCTTAAGATAGGTGCGGCGGAACGCAGAAAGATGGTGATGGATGCGCTGGAGTGGTTGGGGCTCACCGACAAGGTAAGGTCGAAACCTCCTCAGTTGTCAGGAGGAGAATGCCAGCGCGTGGCTATTGCGCGGGCCATGGTGAAAAGGCCTTCACTGGTGCTGGCCGATGAGCCTACTGCCAATCTCGATGCAGCCAACTCACACCATATCCTGCAAACCATGGTGAAGCTGAACGAAGAACTAAAAACTACCTTTCTCTTCGCTACACACGATGAGAAAGTGATTGGCTATCTCAAAAGAAAAATATACCTCTTCGACGGAAAGGTAGCAAAAGATGAGTGGGTGACAAGTAATCAAACAGCAAAATGAGAAACTGATGAAAGGGCCATGACGATTCATGATACAAATGAGCAGGATTAAAATTCGGGGAGTTCTATCTTATCCCTTAGAAAACAAACATTTATAATATGAAAACAGCACTTAAGCTTGCATACCGCAATCTCGTGGGCGCAGGACTTCGTACCTGGCTCAACGTGATCGTGTTGTCGTTCTCCTTTGTGGTAATAATATGGCTCAAAGGGATACTGGTGGGATGGGACTACCAGGCGAAGAGCGACATGACAAACTGGGAAATAGGAGGTGGGCAGTACTGGCATGAGCAGTACGACCCATTCGATCCGTTCACTCTGGCGGAAAGCCATGCCCTCATCCCGGAACAATTCAGTGAGGAAATCGCGCAGGGCGATATGGTGCCGGTGCTTATGGTGCAGGGCACCCTCTACCCGCAGGGAAGAATGCAGACGGTAACCATCAAGGGGATTGATGCGGATCAGGATATATTCCTACTGCCGACAAATAAACTGGATACGGTGGTGGATGCGGTTCCGGCGATCATTGGCGCAGCTATGGCAGAAAGTCTGCACCTGACAGAGGGTGACCTGGTGACCCTGCGCTGGAGGGATGCCTGGGGCACTTTCGATGCAATGGATATTGTGATCACTGACATCTTTTCAAGCAACGTACCCTCGGTAGAAGCAGCCCAGATATATATCCCACTGGAGTTGCTTCGCGAGATGACCATGATGCAGGATGAAGCCACTATTCTCACCTTCCGTGACCCCGAATTATCGAGGCCTGCAGTGCAGGGATGGATTCACAAACCGAAAAATGTGTTGACCGCCTCGGTGGACAGAATGATAAAAACCAAAACTGCAGGACAATCGGTTTTCTACGCCATCCTGCTGTTGTTGGCCATGCTGGCCATCTTTGATACGCAGGTGCTCTCCATCTTCAGGAGACAGAAAGAGATCGGAACCTATATTGCGCTGGGTTATACCCGAAGGGAGGTAGTAGGACTGTTCACTGTAGAGGGTGCCATGCACTCCATCCTTGCAGCTGTGGTTGGGGCCCTCTATGGCATCCCCTTTCTGGCATGGCAGGCAAAGGTGGGTTGGACGATTCCTATGGATGCAGGCGATTTCGGGATGGCCATGGCACAGACCCTCTATCCTGTTTACAGCGCAGGCCTCGTAGTATCTACGATACTGATAGTGGTGATAATCACAACAATTGTAAGCTACTGGCCATCGAGAAGAATTGCAAAAATGAATCCAACAGAAGCTTTAAGGGGGAGAATACAATGACACGATTTTTATTAAAAGGACTATTCTACGATAAGAGCCGCAGCCGATTGCCCATCATTGTAGTGGCTGTCGGGGTGATGCTCACCGTTTTTATGAATGCCTACATTACCGGCTTTATGGGCGACACCATTGAAATGAATGCCCGCTTTACACACGGTCATCTGAAAGTGATGACAAAAGCTTATGCTGAAAACGAGGGGCAACTCCCAAATGATCTGGCAATGACAGAGGTGAGTGCCCTGAAGGAGGAGCTCTCCGGTCGCTTCCCGGAGCTGGACTGGGCTGCACGTATTCACTTTGGCGGACTGGTGGATGTACCGGATGAACAGGGTGAAACGCGTTCTCAGGGTCCGGCCGCAGGAATGGGGATTGATCTTCTGTCACCTGAGAGCAGGGAGGCTGAACGGTTGAACATCCGGGAATCAATTGTTCGCGGAAGGATGGTGCAAAACCCGGGAGAAGCCCTGATGGCAGATCAGTTTTCTCAAAAGCTGAAGGTGAACCCTGGTGATGAGGTAACCCTGATCGGTTCCACCATGCACGGGAGTATGTCGATGTACAACTTCAAAGTGGCCGGCACAGTCTCTTTTGGCACTGAGGCGCTGGACCGGGGGAGCATCATCCTGGATATAGAGGATGCCCGCCTGGCACTTGACATGTATGATGCCGCCGGGGAGTTGATCGGCCTGTTTAAAACCGGTTTTTACGACGATACGCACGCCATGGAAATCGCGCGCGAATTTAATACCCCTTTTGAAACGGATGGTAATGAATATGCACCGGTAATGAAATCATTGACGCAACAAGGAAGTATGGGACAGCTCGTGAAGATGCTGGATGTGTGGAGTGTATATATTATCGCGGTTTTCATCCTGGCGATGGCGCTGGTCCTTTGGAACGCCGGTTTACTGGGGGGACTCCGGCGCTATGGGGAGTTTGGTGTACGCCTGGCAATGGGGGAAGAAAAAAACCACCTTTATCGTACCCTAATCTACGAGTCCATATTTATCGGAATCGCGGGTGCTATCATCGGTACATCTATCGGATTATTGTTTGCTGCATGGGTACAAGAGAAAGGTATCAATATCTCCGGACTGATGGAGGGATCTGCCATGATGTATCCCTCAGCAATCAGAACACGCATCACACCGGCAGATTATTACATTGGTTTCATCCCGGGCCTGTTCTCTACGGTTGTCGGGACGATGCTTGCAGGAATTGGTATTTACAAACGAAAAACATCGCAACTTTTCAAGGAACTGGAAGCGTAGGATTTGGGACATATATAATAAAAAAATTAATAAGAGATATGGATATCAGAAGAGGAACAAAAATGAAAATTATTTTAACAGTTCTATCTGCCACAGTAGTATTCTGCAGTTATGCACAACCGGAGGCGGATATCATCCTGGAAAGGATAGATCAGAACCTCTCGTCAGAGAACCGGATTTTTGAGTCTTCGATGACCATCCATGGCCGGAGAAACAGCCGTACCATCACCTCAAGAACTTACGCTGTGGAAGACATGCGCTCTTTCACCGAATACCTCTCTCCTCCCCGTGAAGAGGGGACCAAAATGCTAAAGCTGGAAGGCCAGCTCTGGATCTACTCCCCCTCCACCGACCGCACCATACAGATTTCGGGGCACATGCTCCGCCAGTCGGTGATGGGATCAGACCTCTCCTACGAGGATATGATGGATGACCGGAAGCTGACAGAGACTTACGATGCCACTGTGACCGGGAGTGAGGAACTGGAGGGACACAAAACCTGGGTGCTGGAGCTCACTGCCAAAGTGGAAGATCTGGCCTATGCCTCACGTAAACTGTGGGTGGATACTGAACGATATGTACCGTTGAAAGAGGAGCTCTTTGCCAAGAGCGGCAAATTACTGAAACGTTCCGTAATGAGCGATGTGGTGCAAATCGAGGGACGCTGGTTCCCGTGCACTATATTCTATAAAGATATGCTGAAGCAGGGGAGCGAAGGGACCGAATTCAAAATCACGGATATCCGATTCAACCGGGATATCCCTGACTATATCTTCTCTAAGGCAGCGCTGAAGCAGTAAAGCGGCTGTATTACCGACAACAGGCAGAAGCAATAAGAGATGGTGCGGATGACATTTCAATGCTTTCCCGGGGCATGATATTAGAGCAACCTGATAATAATCCAATAGGTTAGATTTTTCGACCCTTCTTTCTCATGAACAAGAATATTTTGACCAATTTCAATGAGAGTTAAATGAATACATCACCGATTAATGTGTACTAACCCCCCAATAATATGAAATAAAATTGGCGAAACGGTTTGACACTTTAATTTTGTAAAATTATGACAAAAGAAAGGCGTCAATGGGGCAAAGAACAGAAGCTCCAGATTATTCAGGAA
>JAQVON010000114.1 GCA_028702595.1 Mariniphaga sp.
GAGTTAAACGCTTCTGTCAACGGATCTTCAGCCAGAGCCTTCACTTTATTGTCTTCACTCTGATAAATAGACTGGTAAATATCTCCCCTCACTTCCCAGGTACGTGGCCAGCTCAATGTTTTTTCAGCTTTTTCCTGGTTTGGATCAACAGCTTCCTCAATGGTGGCAAGCGCTTGTTCCAGCTTGCCGGTATCTTTCAAGCTTTGAGAACTGGTCACTTTTGCACGGGGAGAACAGGATGCAAGAATGATAATAAGTGCCAGGTTCAAAAAAATAATGTTCTTTTTCATCTCATTCAAATTTAAAAATTTTTTTATTGTCTGTTTCAAAATTAAAATTAATTATTTTCTATAGTATAAATTCGTAATTTGTAATTCTAATAGTATTGCAAATATATTTAATATTTCTATTCCATTCCAAGGTTATCCTCTTCATTTTGTGTCGGATCGTCAGGAATATCCTCCAAAGGTTGATCTTCCCCTACCATATCCTCGTCGGCAGGTTCATTCACCACCCGGGCTACGGAAGCGATCCGGTCTTCCTCCTTCAGGTTGATCAGCCGCACTCCCTGGGTAGCTCTTCCCAGGAGGGATATTTTATTCACAGCGAGGCGGATGGTCAGACCGACTTCGGTTATAATCATCAGGTCGTTATCGTCCGATACATTTTTGATAGTAACCAGCTTCCCGGTTTTTTCGGTGATCTGGAGTGTTTTCACCCCTTTTCCACCCCGGTTGGTAATGCGGTAATCCTCTAGTTTAGATCGTTTTCCATAGCCATTTTCAGAGATCACCAGGATATCCTCGTTTCCATTTTGCAGGGACACCATGCCGATCACCTCGTCTTTACTGTTTGCCAGGGATATTCCTCTGACCCCTGCGGCGTTACGCCCCATTGGTCGAACACGCATTTCGTTAAAGCGGATTGCTTTTCCTGACCTGACAGCCAGCATGATTTCACTCTCGCCGTTTGTAAGTCGTGCTTCCAGCAACTCATCCCCTTCTCTGATGGTGATAGCATTCACCCCGTTCTGGCGTGGTCGGGAATAAGCTTCCAGCAAGGTTTTTTTGATCATCCCCTTCTTCGTCACGAAGAGGATATAATTATGATGAATGAACTCCTCGTCCGACAGTGTTTTCACCTTAATAAAGGTCAGCACCTTATCATTGGGAGCGATATTCATAATATTCTGGATAGCCCGGCCTTTGGAAGATCGGCTTCCTTCGGGGATATCGTATACTTTCAGCCAGTAGCACCTGCCCTGTTCGGTGAACATCAGCAGGGTATTGTGCATAGAAGCAATGAATATATGTTCCAGGAAGTCCTCGTCGCGGGTAGTCCCGCCTTTTGCACCTTTCCCTCCCCTGCCCTGCGTACGGAACTCCGTCAGCGGAGTACGCTTGATGTACCCCAGGTGGGAAATGGTGATCGCCATATCCTCGTCGGCGTAGAAATCTTCCGGGTTGAACTCTTCTGCATTGGGGATAATCTCTGTCCGTTGCTCGTCAGCAAATTTATCTTTAACCTCGATAAGCTCATTTTTAACTATTTCCATACGAAGGACAAGGTCATTCAGAATCTGTTTATAGTATTCTATCTGCTTCATGATCTCCTCGAATTCTTTCCGCAGCTTATCCTGTTCCAGACCTGTCAGTTGGCGGAGGCGCATATCCACTATGGCGCGGGCCTGGACGTCGGACAGCTGGAATCGTTCTATCAGTTTTTCGCGGGCTTCATCGGGTGTGGATGAACCGCGGATGATAGCGATCACTTCATCGATATGGTCGCTGGCAATGATCAGTCCCTCGAGGATATGAGCCCTTTTTTCGGCTTGCTCCAGCTCATACTGCGTACGCCGGGTCACCACCTCATGGCGGTGATCCACGAAGTGTCGGATCAGGTCTTTCAGCACCAGCATTCTGGGGCGTCCGTTCACCAGGGCGATATTATTCACATTGAACGACGTTTGCAGGGAGGTGTACTTATAGAGTTTATTGAGCACCACGTTACTCATGGCGTCACGTTTCAGGTCGTACACCACGCGCATCCCGTCCCTGCCCGACTCATCATTCACGTTAGAGATTCCCTCAATTTTCTTTTCGTTCACCAGGTCGGCTGTACGCTGGATCATTTCGGCGCGGTTCACCAGGTAAGGAATTTCGGTCACCACGATTTTCTCGCGGTTGCCCTCATTTTCGATATGTGCTTTTCCGCGGACAACGATTCGTCCCCTGCCTGTTTCATAGGAATCCTTCACTCCCTGGTAGCCATAAATAATACCACCGGTAGGAAAATCCGGTGCTTTGATGATCCGGATCAGCTCTTCGGTTTCAATATCATTATTATCGATATATGCAACAATAGCATCCACCGTATCGGAAAGGTTATGCGGGGGCATATTGGTAGCCATTCCCACGGCGATACCAGAGCTGCCGTTTATCAGCAGCTGCGGAATGCGGGTAGGCAGCACGGTAGGTTCCGTTAACGATTCATCGAAGTTCGGCTGAAAATCGACAGTATTCTTATCCAGGTCGGCCAGGGTTTCTTCAGCGATCCTTGACATCCTGGCTTCTGTATAACGCATGGCGGCAGGACTGTCGCCATCAACTGAACCAAAGTTCCCCTGGCCGTCAACCAGCGGGTAGCGCAGCGACCAGTGCTGGGCCATCCTGACCATGGTATAATAAACCGAGGAATCGCCATGAGGGTGGTATTTCCCCAGCACTTCGCCCACAATTCTGGCCGATTTCTTATACGACCGGTTCGACAAAATACCCAAATCATACATACCGTACAGCACCCTGCGGTGCACCGGCTTAAAACCATCACGCACATCAGGTAAAGCACGCGAAACAATAACCGACATCGAATAATCGATGTAGGCCGATTTCATCTGCTCCTCGATGTTGACACGAACAATTCTTTCTCCTTCTTGCATTATTATCTCTCTCTTTTAAAACAATATCTTTCCCTTTTCAAAAGGTCGCACAAAAATAGTAAAATCATCTGTCAAAAGGGCATATTTCAGGTTGATTTACGGGGTAATCAGTCGGAAGATATTAACAAATTAACCATTTATGGGTCATTGCAGCCCGTTAATTTTTATAACTTGCTGTAGGTTTACTAAATTTGCACGCTGAATAGAAGTATTTTCGTAAATCAAACCATTCGGAATAGTTTTTGTTTATAGGGAATACAAACAGAAAGGAAATAAAGATTATGGATTCTCAGTTTTCACCAAGAATAAAAGACATCATAGGCTACAGCCGCGAGGAAGCGATCAGGCTGGGTAATGATTACATTGGCCAGGAACACCTGTTTCTTGGAATTTTACGTGATGGCGAAGGTATTGCCACGGAGCTTCTGGAAAACCTGGGTGTTAATTTGGCAGACCTCAAGCAGCTGATTGAAAAAAAAATCCGCACTGATCATCCTGTTGATGAGCAATCGGAGCTGATGATGCTCAAGTCGACCGAAAAAACCCTCAAACTTGTTTACCTCGAAGCCCGCTGGTTTAAGAGTTCTGTGGCCAACAGCGGGCACTTGCTGCTGGCTATTCTCAAAGACGGAGAGAACCTGGTTACCCGTTTGCTGGTTGAGTTCGGCGTGAATTATTATATAGTTAAATCTCAGTTGAAGGATTACAAGCTGCCTGAGTCGCGGTCTGATTTTCCTGACAGTGAAGATGACGAACCGTCAGGAGCTTTCTCCAAAGGTCCGGGTGGCGGCCAGTCCTCCAAAAAAAGCGGAGCTCCCAAGTCCGACACCCCGGTGTTGGATAACTTCGGGATTGACATCACACGACTGGCTGAGGAGAACAACCTCGACCCCATTGTTGGCCGGGAAAAGGAGATTGAGCGATTAGCCCAGATCCTGAGCCGGCGGAAGAAGAACAATCCCATCCTCATTGGCGAACCCGGCGTGGGCAAGTCGGCCATAGCCGAAGGACTGGCTCTGCGGATAGTTGGCAAAAAGGTGTCACGCATCCTGTTCGACAAACGGGTAGTCAGTCTCGACATCGCCTCCATCGTTGCCGGCACCAAGTACCGGGGACAGTTTGAGGAGCGGATGAAGGCCATTCTGAACGAACTGACCAAGGTCAGCAACGTGATTCTGTTCATCGACGAGATCCACACCATTGTAGGTGCCGGCGGCGCCACCGGATCGCTCGACGCGGCCAACATGCTGAAACCTGCACTCGCCCGGGGTGACATCCAGTGCATCGGCGCGACAACCCTCGATGAATACCGGCAACATATTGAAAAAGACGGAGCCCTTGAACGACGCTTCCAGAAAGTGATGGTCGACCCAACCTCGGTCGATGAAACCATCGAAATACTCAATAACATCAAAAGTCGCTACGAAGACCACCACAACGTGACCTATACCCCGGAGGCAATCAAAGCCTGCGTCAATCTTACCGCCAGGTATATCTCCGACCGATACCTGCCCGATAAGGCCATCGATGCCCTCGACGAAGTCGGATCACGCGTGCACATCGCCAACATCAATGTGCCCGACCGCATCATCAAACTCGAGGAGAAAATCGAAGGAATCAAGGAAGAGAAAATCGTCGCCGTGAAAAGCCAGAACTTCGAGCTGGCAGCAAACTTCCGCGACAAAGAGAAAAACCTGTTGCTCCAGCTCGAAAAAGAAAAAGAAGTCTGGGAAAAAGAACTCATCAACCACCGCGAAACAGTCGATGAAGAAAAAGTCGCCGAGGTGGTAGCCATGATGTCGGGCGTACCCGTCCAACGGATCGCCCAGGCTGAAGGCAAACGTCTGATGACCATGGAGAAAGACCTCAAGGAACGGGTCATCGGCCAGGAGGAAGCCATCCAGAAAATTGTCAAAGCCATCCAGCGCAACCGCGCCGGACTGAAGGACCCTAACCGGCCAATCGGTTCATTCATCTTCCTCGGACCCACCGGAGTGGGCAAAACACAACTGGCAAAAGTACTGGCAACCTATTTGTTTGACAACCTCGACTCACTCATCCGCGTGGATATGAGCGAATACATGGAGAAATTCTCCGTGTCGCGACTGGTAGGTGCGCCTCCCGGATACGTGGGCTACGAGGAAGGTGGACAGCTCACCGAGAAAGTCAGGCGCAAACCCTACTCCGTGGTGCTCCTCGATGAGATGGAGAAAGCACACCCCGACGTGTTCCACATCCTCCTTCAACTGCTCGACGAGGGAAACCTCACCGACAGCCTCGGCAGAAAAGTCGACTTCAAAAATACCATCATCATCATGACTTCCAACATCGGAACACGCCAGCTAAAAGACTTCGGACGGGGAGTCGGCTTCGCCACGAGTAAATCGAACGAGTCCGACAACGAGCACGCGAAGTACGTCATCCAGAAAGCTCTCAAGAAGGCCTTCGCGCCTGAATTCCTGAACCGTATTGATGATGTGGTCATGTTCAACCAGCTCGAAAAGAAACACATCCACCGGATCATAGATATTGAGATCAAAGACCTCTATAAGCGGGTGGAGTCCCTGAATTATAAGCTGAAGATCTCGCCCGCAGCCAAGGACTTCCTGGCAGAAAAAGGGTATGATCCGCAGTTCGGTGCACGGCCGCTGAAAAGAGCGATCCAGAAATACCTCGAAGATGAGATGGCAGAGATCATCATCAAAGCTTCCATCACCGAAGGCGATGCGATCTCGGTGGGCTACGACAAGAAAAACGACAAGCTTCAGATCCGGATTCTCTCCGGCAAAAAGAAGGTAGAGAACTGATCAGGGGTTATATTGGATCACAAAGAGGCACATATCGTCCGACTGCTGGCTGTCGCCACGGAAAGACTCCAGTTTTTCATCGAGGCGTCGGGTAATTTCTGCCGGAGATAACCCGCGCATCTCCAACAGGTATTCTCTGAACTGCCCGGTACCAAACTGTGCCTTTTTATCATTCTGCAGCTCCGTTACCCCATCGGTATACAAGATGAGGGTATCCCCCTTTTCGAGACTGATCACAGAGTCGTCGTATTCCTTTTCAAAGTAAAGCCCCAGCGGCAGGCCATGGCTATACTTCAGCTCAATCAGCTCCCCGTTCTGTTTCAGCAGAAAAGGAAAATCGTGAGCTGCATTGCAGAAGTTCAGCACTCCGCTTTTCACATTCAGCACTCCCAGGAACAGGGTCAGGAAGTACTGGTGGCGGTTACCGGTACACAGCTCCATATTGGTTTTTTGCACAATCGTTCGTGCCTTCCAGAGGGCAGTATTTTTCCGGATGATTGTTTGAGCCACGCTCATAAAAATAGCTGCAGGAATCCCCTTACCCGTAACATCCCCAATGGTGAACACCAGGTTCTCGTTGTCGATGAAGAAATAATCAAACAGATCGCCACTCACCACCCGTGCCGGCTTATAGATAGCATGCAGATCGATATCGCTCCTTTCGGGGAAAGCCGGGAATGAAGTCTTGATCATACTATGCTGAATCTCCGAAGCCTGCTGCAGGTCCTGTTTACGCTGCAGACTGCTCAGCTCTTCCTGCTCGCGGGCAATGCGATACTGCTCAAACCAGGCTTTCAGGGAATCCAGACTGTCGGAAACCTGCTTCACCTCATTCTTTACCGTGGAGCCCTTCTCCTGCGGATGGCTCAGCCGCGTCAGCCGCGAGGTGACCGCACTCAGCGGATCCATCAGCTTCTTGGTGATAAAATGAATAAAGAAAAAGATCAGCACCAGTCCCAGCAAAGCAAACAGCAACATCAGGAAAGTAGAGTGATACAGCTCGCTAAACATCTCCCGGAAAGACACAGTGAAAACCAAAAACCAATCCGTTTGATCAACCGGAGAGATATAAGTCCAGGTTTTTTCAAAGTTCAGGAACTCCGGATAAGCAACCGTGGAG
>JAQVON010000043.1 GCA_028702595.1 Mariniphaga sp.
GGCTATTCGCGTCAATTTTGCCTTGTCTGAGCAAAAAACAGATCAAAATATTTCTAAAAAACAAAATCGAAACAGTCTATAAAGGAATAAACCTTATATTTTCCATGGCCATTTCACACAATCTTTTATTTCCGGGAAGAGCACAAAATCGGCTTTTCCTTTCATGGTCAGTGTTTTCACATTCAATCCTTCAAGTTGTTCGAGAGCTGCGTTCAGTGTTTTTCCGGAAACGGAAACATCATCGACCAGTAAAATCCGTTTTCCTTTCAGGCTTAACTCCGGCATTTTCAGAATTTTTGGCTTGATGTACAGGGGAGAATTTTGTTCATCTCTGTAATTGAGTATCATCAGGTTGAGCTCGGCATTCAAGTGAAATGCCACCAGGCTTGCCGGGACAATTCCGCCGGTACCAATTCCGATTACTATATCGGTTTCGGGCAGGGACATATTTTTCAGTCGTTCGCTAATTTCCAGAAAAGAGAGTGGTACCATATAATATACATTAGAAAGATTCAGATACAAGGATAGTGTAAAATGAATTGTTTTGCAAAAAATCAGCTATCCCAAATTGGTATTTCAATATAAAAAACGGAACCTTTGTCTTGTTTTGTCTCGAACCATACATGGCCGGAAAAGTTTTCTACAATATTTTTCACGATTGCCAGTCCGAGTCCCATTCCGCTTGTTTTGGTTGTAAAACTCGGTCGGAACAGATTGTTCTGAAGTTCATCCGGTATACCCTGTCCATTATCAGCAACAGCAATGATTGCCATGTGGTCGCGTCGGTCAAGGTTAATTTCCACCCTGCCTTTCTGATCTTCCTGGATGGCCTGGATTCCATTTTTGATCAGATTGATAACCGCTTGTGACAGCTGGTCACGATCAGCATTCACTTCCATGTATTCCATTCCGTTCGTATGGAATAGGATGGTTACTCTTGGATCGGTTTCAAATAGGTCAATAACTTTTTTTACCTGTTCTGAAAGTTTGAAAATTTGATTTCTTGCTTTAGGAATTTTGGCGAAGTTTGAAAATTCAGTGGCTATATTTGACAGGTTATCAATCTGCTCGATAAGTGTATTTGCAATTCGGTCGATATACCGGTGAAATTCCTCCCCATCCCCTTTTGTCCGCTGAAGGTGTTGAATATTTAGTTTCATGGGGGTAAGTGGATTTTTTATTTCATGTGCAATTTGTTTGGCCATCTCGCGCCAGGCAAATTCACGTTCTGACCGTGCAAGTAATTCAGCACTGGCTGCCAGCTCGTCCACTTTTTTATTGTATTCTTTTACCAGGCTCCCAATTTCGTCGTTTCTCTTGTAGTATATGGGTTCATTGCGTTTTCCCAGTTTAATTTTGCGTAAGTTATCCTGGATGAGTACCAACGGCCGGGTGATTTGATTCGCAATAATGACGGCGACAATAATACTGGCAAGGAACAGGAGAACATATAAGTTGATAAAGGCAACGATTATGGTTGAAAGTTCCTGACTGTACAGGTCTTGCCGGATGAAATAAGGAAGATTAAGAACTCCCAGAAATTTCCCGGTATTATTGATGACAGGTCTGTATGCTGAAAGATAAGACATCATTCCGATTTTTTCCGGTTGGAAGTAGTTGATCTGGAAGTTGTTGAAGATTTCGTGATAAGCCTGGGAGTTTACTCGGGCTGAAATGATGCCGCGTTGGTAAATTTCCGGACGGGAAGAGGCAATGATATTCCCATCGGTACCGTATATGTTTATGTCGGTGCGGAAAATATTGGAAAGTTTGGTAACCTCAGCATTTAGCCAGTCGATCAGGCCGGGTGTCATATCTTTAACTTCATCTAAACGCAGATCAATTTCAGCAGCAATGGAAACCATTTTTTCATTTAAATCATTTTGGTGTTTTTCTTTATACTGCTTCACATTGTAACCTATTGTTGCCGTTGCAACGACTAGCAAAGAAATGAATACAATGGATATAATGGCTGCCTGAATTCTGAATTTCAGGTCTATTTTAGTTGATCGTTTGCGAATTGCCCGGTTTTCAACAATGAGAATGATCAGAATTAAAATAAAATAGAAAACAAACAAATAGGGGAAAGAAATGAGGTAATCCACCAGGTTAAAAAGTTCGCGTGATACAATTACATAGTTATCCTCCCGTGTGTTATAAATCAGATGTTCCATCCCGTCCCACCGGTTATACTCAAATTCCCTGTCGGAATGAACATACGTATGAACAAAAAAGTTGTAGTTGTAGTCTCCGTGTTTATCGGTAAGTTCACCACCATAATATTTGGCATAGCTGTATTTTTTGTAATTTTCAGGTTTAGCCATGGATTTGTCGATCAGTAATTCCGGGAATCCAATCCCTTCAAAGAGTAATTCTGAATTCAGTTCAATAAATATGGATACTCCTCTGATTTCGGAATATCCCTGATAGTTTAACCAGCCGGTATAGGAAATACGGCCGTTCATATTGTTCATGAAATAAAAGTTAGTTCCCGGAATTCTAACTCCCTGTGAATTAATCATGTTTTCAAAGAAGTCGATGCAGAGTTCTGTCCGGTTGTACATCTCAACATCGATTGAGTCTGATCCGGAGCAGATGAAAAACCGGACTTCATATTGTCTGAAATAACTGCTGAAGTATGTTTCTTCGATATACTTCATCAGTTCTGCCTCATTTTCATCAATCAGGAGACGTGGAATTGCTGAATCGACTTGTATAGATTTCTGGATTTCGGCAAGAAACACTTCAGCAGCCGGATCGCGTTCGTCAACAAGTGTTACTGCCATTAGTTTTTGTTCATCCCGTTGTTTGGCAGCTGTGGTGGTATAAAAAATATTCAATGAATAGATTACTGCCACGGCAATGAAAATGATGAAGTAGCTTAGGGTAAAACGTTGAAGGTATATTTTATTAAACAGAGCGGTGAGGATTACCAGGATGAAAAAGAGAAGTAGGGATTGACAGAAAACAACATGTTGTGTGAAGTATTGAACAGATGCTAGAAACAGGCTGATGAGCAACGATATTGCAATAAGGACTCCCAGCCTGAATTTATCCCGGATTTGTTCAACAATCTTGATTGTCAGGTATATTACTGCCAGCAAAAGCAACCCAACAGAAAAAATGGCCAGCACACTTTGAGTGGAGATCTCAATGATCCGGTGGAGTGAAAATGAGATCGTGGAATTAAAAATTAGTTTTTGGATAAAAAACTGGATAAGCAGATAGGTGCTTCCAGAGAACAGAAGCAGCAGGATTCCCATTGCCTTCACCGAAACCATGGATTCTTTTTGAAGTTGGCTGATGTCGAGATGTTTGCCGAAAAGATAGAGGAGGAATAGAAAAAATATGGAGAGCAAAAAGAAATCTCCCAGGGAAGGCAGCCAGTAATTGAGTGCGAACACTGACGGGCTGAAAAACCGGAGGAGAAAAAAAACTTTCGGAATATGAAAAATCAGATGCAGCCAATATACCAGGAACAGTACGACAGCCAGGCTAAACAGCTTTAGGAAGAAAGGGGCTGTTGATGCGGTAAACTCTCGTCTGAAATACAACAATAAAATAAGCAACCCGAAGAAATAGATAATTCCAGGAATATATAACTGGCGGGTTGTGCAGAGATAGGTGCCTTTGGGATGAATAGAAAAAAGGAATTCATTTTTTGTATTATAAACCGAGTAATCTCCTTCTTCATAGGTTAAGTCTACTTCATATTCACCAGGAAGTGTATATCCTTCTGAGAATTTATTTTTCAGGTATTTGTTTTCAACCTGGTAATGGTGTTTGATGAGGTGGAGGCCAAAAACAGTATAACCATCTACCTGTTTTTTAACGGCTAAGTAGTATCCGTTTGGTAACTGCAGGATTGGCTTTCCCAGGTTTATCTCTGAGATATCCCCATAAAAAGCGATAGACCGGTCTGACCAGTAATGCAAATTTCCTTCCCGGTAAACGAGGAATCCGAATCCCTTTTTCTCCAAAAGGTCTGGATTAAGTTGTGTCAGATTGAGTTGATCCGCGAAGTTCCCGTCGAAATTTTCTTTTTTTGCCAAGGCTGTGATCTGATCGAGCAGAAGATTCAGTTCCTTTTCCTTTTGCTGAAGGTTTTCCTGAAAATCCTCAATGAGGTGTTTTTCGGGATGTTTTTTTAACAGCTTATTTTCAATAAAGGCTGCCGCTACAAAAAAGCAGAGCGCAAAAATTAGAATGCTGTATTTATTAATTTTCAAAAACACGTCAATCGTGATGATAAGGTTCTCCTTTTAAAATAGTCAATGCCCGGTAAATTTGTTCTGTGCACAAAAGTCGCGCCAACTGGTGCGAAAAAGTCATCCGGGATAATGAAATTTTCGATTGTGCTTTATGGCTCACTTCTTCGGAAAAACCGTATGGTCCTCCAATAACAAAAATTATCTCTTTGAGTCCACTGGCCATTTTTTTTTGAAGAAATTCAGCAAACATTTTAGAGGAAAACAATTTACCGTTTTCATCCAAAAGATGGATTTCTTTTGATGGAGCCCAGTGGGTTAGAATGCGTTCACCTTCTTTCATTTTTTGTTCTTCAATACGCATATTCCGGCTTTTTTTTATATCCGGGATCACTTCTATCCGGAAATCGGTATAATGTTTGATACGATCGGCATATTGCCTGATGCCTTCTTTCAAATAGTTTTCATCCGTTTTCCCTACCACCAGTAAAGTGATTTTCATGCTACATTGAATTAATATTTTTATAAATTTACCAAAAATAAGAGGTAAAAATTGTTTTTGCACAGTTTTTGTGATCAAAAAGGCGTTTGTCAGATGAAACGAGCAGAAATGAATTATGAATTTTGAATTCATAACTGTTTTATTGAATTGAGCTTGCAGATTCTGTTGAACATTGGATGAAATAAATAATTTTAATTAGATAAAAATACAATTTTATCATGCCACTGTTATTGGAGAAAAATAAATTTTTTGTGATTACTCTGTTTGCTGTCCTGCTTTTTTTTATTCCGGCAAAGTCACAAGTTCCCAATGAAATCATACAAAGCTTGAAATCAGGTAATGCCAGGGCACTTTCCGCATATTTCAATCAGAATGTGGAATTGGTAATTCCGGAAAGTGACAATGTGTACAGCAAGGCACAAGCACAACTTATTGTCAGTGATTTTTTCAGCAGTTACCCTCCCAGTAATTTTTTGGTGATTCACCAGGGAGGGAAGGAGGGGGCATTCTATGTGATTGGGAGCCTGGTTACTTCAAAAGGATATTTCAGGGTATACTTCCTGCTGAAAAAAAATGAAGGAAAGGATTTTATTCATCAACTCAGAATTGAAAAACAGGAAAAACCCAATGAATAAGGGGTTGCTAAACCGAGACAGATACAAGCATTTTGGAGAACAGCTAATGGAACGCGCAGAAAAAATAACCCTGCCGTTTTTTGACGGCGTTCCTCTGTATGATGTAGCTTTGTTTTTTTGGAAAAGTATCGTGAATGGTTCCATCACAACACGTGCTTCAGCCGTAGCATTTTCTTTTTTTGTTGCATTTTTCCCATTTGTCATTTTTTTATTTACACTGATACCCTATATCCCCATTGATAATTTTCAGGATGAATTGATGGATCTCATTCAGCAAGTGGTGCCTGGTGGTGTTTTTGAAACGATCGAAGATACACTGGCTACAATTTTGAAGCAACCCCGTGGCGATTTGCTGTCGCTGGGTTTTTTTATGGCACTTCTGTTTTCTACCAACGGATTGGCCTCTATGATGAGTGCATTTGATGCAACTATTCACAGTATTTATCGCCGTTCATGGTTAAGCCAGAGAATGATTGCCGTTGTGATGTTGTTCGTGCTTTCTGTTCTTTTAACTGTAGCTATTGCATTATTGACAGGAGGGCAGACTCTGATCAATTACCTGGAACGTGAAGGTTTTCTTCAGGGGTCGTTCACCTTTCATCTTCTATCCACGGGGAAATGGATTGTAGTTGTGGGATTATTTTTCTTCGCCTACTCCTTTTTGTACTATATGGCTCCTGCCAAAAAAACAAAATGGCGTTTTATTTCTGCCGGTGGCACCCTGGCTACCGTGCTCAGTATTTTTGCCGTTGCCGGTTTTTCCTATTATATCAACAATTTCAGCCAGTATAACCTGCTGTATGGATCCATTGGTACCCTTTTAATCATTTTATTGCTGATGTATCTGATGTCGCTTATCCTGTTGATCGGCTTTGAACTGAATGCCAGTATTTATGAGGCACACGCCAGAAAGTTGGAGTGAATCGATATATCAGGGATGAAGGAACCACGCATGTATGAGCAGACAAGGCATACTTTGTCTGTACGATATCTGTAACCGGCAATCCGTACTTAATGCTTTCCTCCTTGCTTAAATAGTAATTCTTTCTCCTTTTTGGTCAGGCTTTCATAGCCCGATTGAGCAATTTTGTCGAGGATACGGTTGATCTCATCCTGTTTGAAGTTTTGTTGCCGGTTGTACTCGTAATCATTTCGGGGTGGAGTTTGCTGCCTGAATGTAACTTTCATTCGTTGCCTGGATGTTAACCATTGGCTTTCCTTTAGAATCCAACTGTAGATTTTATTAATCAGGTCAACCATCCCTGCTCCGCGGTCTTTCCCCTTCCGTAGTTGGTTAATGTAAAACCATCCCCAGGCAGCTCCGCCCAGGTGGGCGAGGTTACCTCCCGGGTTGGAAGCTGAAATACCAATAATGGAAAGAAGTACATAGAAAATGGCAATATACTTCAGTGGAAATCTACCAATAAAAAAGAGGTGAATTTCCCGTTGGGGGTCATAAACAGAAACAGCAATCAGAATGGCAAATACCGAGGCAGAAGCGCCAAGAAGAATGGCATTGGTGGATGAAAACGCCGGGAAAATGTTGAAGGCCAATACATAAAAAAAAGCCCCTGTTAATCCGCCTGCCAGGTAAACGCTCAGCAATTTATTGCCTTCAAAGTGGTAGAGAAAAAGTTTCCCAAACCAGTAAAGACCTAAAATATTAAATAACAGATGCAGGAATCCCTCGTGAAGAAACATGTATGTAAAAGGGGTCCAGAAACGGTTTAAAAGCAAACCCGGATTGGAAGGTACTGAAAGCCAGTCAGCCAGATAAAATGGGTAGTTGAATAATGAAAAAAGTACACCAATGATTTTGACGAGTAGAAATACTGCCAGATTGATGTAGATGAGTCGTGTTAGTACCGAACCTTCCCTGAATGTTCGTTTTATGTCGGCCCAGATATCCATCAATAAAAATGTTTCGTTGTTTTATTCCAGTATTTAATGAGCAGATAACCGAAGACCATACCTCCCAGGTGAGCAAAGTGAGCAACCTGGCTTCCCGGTTGGGAAAATCCAAGATAGAGCTCCACCAGGCCGTAACCTATAACAAAATATTTCGCTTTAATGGGGATGGGTGGAAAAAGTAACATCAGCTGGGTATTGGGAAAAAGTACACCAAATGCCAGAAGAACACCAAAAACTGCACCCGATGCACCAACAGTAGGAATGTCCATTTTTAATCTGAGTATACGGTCCATCAGGTTTATCCCTTCCGAAACATGACCTGCATCAGAAGGATGATTATGCCAGGACATGATAAAATCACGTATCTGAGGTGAAGCGTTGGGAAGATTCCGGTTGACAAATTGTTCAAGTAATTCAGGGGAGGGTGTGTTTCGAAAAGCTTCCATAGAACTTTGAATCGATGAAATTTCCAGGTGCATCACAAACGTATGCAACGCAACTGCCCCTAATCCGGTAACAAAGTAATAAATCAAAAACCGGCGCGATCCCCATATGCTCTCCAGTACACGGCCAAACATCCATAGGGCAAACATATTGAAAAACAGGTGAGTTAGGCCACCATGCATAAACATGTGTGTGATGACCTGATGTAACCTGAATTTTTCTGAGCCCGGGTAAAACATACCCAGGTGTTCAACCAGATTGACTCCCCTGCTTTGCAAAACCCATGTGGCAAGCAGCAGGAGAACATTGATGATAATCAGGTTCTTGACCACAGGTGGAATTGTATTCATGAAAGGACGGTAGTTCATTCTTTTCTATTTTGGGTTATACCGGCAAAAGCCAGGCCAAATCATTCAGCATGCAAAATAAAGACATATTGTCACTTATTAAAAGCTTTTTCAAAATCTTCTAACGGGATGATGGTTAATACTCTTTTCCCTCTTGGTGTATAGTTGGGTGTTTTACAGGCAAACAGATCATCGATAAGCCGGTCAATTTCAGCCTGCTTCAATTCTGTCCCATAGTCGAGTGCCGAAGCTTTAGCCAGTGATATAGCAACCTGTTCCCGGGCTTTAGCCCGGGCATCAACCGGTGAGTTTTTGTATTCCTCAAGTAATTTCTCAATGATTACTTCAGGTGAAGTTACATCGAGTACTCCCGGAACACCATTCATGATAAAAGTGTTTTTTCCAAATTCACGGATATCGAATCCCATGGATAGCAGATCGTCCAAAATGTTTTTCAGCAGGTCTGCATCAACGGCATTAAGTTCTAAGGTTTGGGGGAATAGTTGTTGTTGACTGGCTACTGATTCAGATTGAAGGACTTCCATGAATTTTTCGAATAAGATCCGCTCGTGAGCACGCTTCTGATCAATAATCATCAAGCCCGATTTTACAGGAGTAAGGATATACTTCTGTTTGAGCTGAAGATTTTTTTTTCGTAAAACTGGTTCGATGGATTCGTAAAGTGGCTCGGACCTGTCCCTTTCTGCTGATTTCTTTTCAGGGATTAATTTAAGCTGACTGCCCTGATAAAGATCTTCCCAATTCGATACATTTTTTTTGACATTTGCCGGGGAGTGGGGGATTCGTACCGACTGAATTTTTTCTGTTTCAAATGGATTATATTCAGGATTGATCCGGATTTCAGGAAAAGAAACCTCAGAGCTGTCTTTCTTTCCTACAGGGATATCAATACTTCCACTCTGGTCAAAATCGATGGAAGGAACCACGTTGTGTTTCCCCAGGGAAGTCTTGATGGCAGCATGAATGACCTGCCAAATGGCTACTTCGTTTTCAAATTTGATTTCGGTTTTGGTAGGGTGTACATTGATGTCGATACCCGCAGGATCAATTTCCAGGAAGAGAAAGTAGGAAGGAAAAGCATCAGTCGGAAGTAATTTCTCATAAGCTTTCATAACTGCCTTATGAAAATACGGGTGACGCATGTAACGTTTGTTCACAAAAAAGAACTGTTCGCCCATGGTTTTTTTTGCAAATTTGGGTTGACCAATATAGCCGGAAATATGGGCGAGACTGGTTTCTTCCATTACCGGTACAAGGCTTTGGTTGATTCCCTTACCGAAAATATCAGTGATTCGCCTTCGGATAACATTTTTCCCCAGATCATATAGCGTTGCCTGGTTATGGAGAAGGGAAAACCTGATATCCGGATTAGGCAGAGCGACGCGTTGTATTTCGCTGATAATATGTCTGAGTTCTGTCGTGTTGGTTTTCAGGAATTTTCGACGTGCGGGGACATTAAAGAATAAGTTTTTTACCCGGATGGTTGTTCCATTCGAGCAAGCCACAGGTTCCTGGGTTTTCACTACCGATCCAATAATATGGATGAGTGTCCCCACTTCGTCTTCTGTTCTTTTGGTCCGAATTTCCACATCGGCAATGGCGGCAATTGAAGCCATGGCTTCACCGCGAAAGCCCATCGTGCGAATACAAAAAAGATCGTTGGCGGAACTGATTTTGGATGTAGCGTGCCGTTCAAAAGCCATCCGTGCATCGGTAGGCGACATGCCACAACCATTGTCGGTGACCTGAATCAGGGTTTTGCCCGCATCCTTGATGTGAATTGCAATTTCATTGGCACCCGCATCCAGCGAATTTTCAATCAATTCTTTCACCACTGATGCCGGACGTTGGATCACTTCTCCGGCAGCAATCTGATTCGCTACTGAATCAGGTAATAATTGAATTATATCACTCACTAAAACGTAAAATCAGAATAAAAAAACAAGTACACGATAAGGGATAATATGAGAATTAATATGATCAGCCGGGTGTTGGAGGCTTTCCTGGCTTTATGTGACGACCGGGTTAATCCTTCCTGCGCTCTTCTGAACTGACCTTTTATGTTCGTCTGAAAAGGTTTCCCTTCGTCTTTTTTCTCATCAGGTATTCCCAACTCTTCCTTAATCCGTCGCTCACGATCATCCCGCTCTTCCTTGTCGGGGTCGTAGAACCTCGGGGTAAGATTGAATTTTTTAGCTTCCGGTGTATGAAAAAATTTTCCAATCATAATTTTTCAAGCTCTAACTTACAAAGATATGCATTATTCTTAAAAAGTCATGAGTTAAAGGAGGTGTTGTTGCCGGCTTGTGTTGGATCAATTGTTAACCCTGTTATATTGCCTCAATGGTTGATGGTGGTTTTGATGCTATATTGTAGGTTACGCTGACTACCCCTGGTACCTCTCTTATTATTTCATCGGCTATCTGTTCCAGTAATTCAAATGGAAGGTGCATGGGTTTTGCCGTGCGTGCGTCAGTACTATTCCAGCACCGCACTTCTATTTGCAAACCAAAGTCCCTTTTCCCGTCGCGCATGCCTGTAACGCGATCTTCATGCAGAATGGCAAGGTATTGAAAGGCTCCTGATTTTTTCAGCAGACGTTCCACTACAACTGTTGCTTTTCTTACTGTTTCGACTTTTTCGGGAGTAACTGCCCCGATGACCCGTGCAGCAAATGCCGGCCCGGGAAATGGAATACGGTCGAAGAGTGCTGCCGGAAGACCGAGTGCTTTGCCGGTTTTTCTCACGCCTTCTTTACGTAGCTGAACCAGGGGTTCTATGATCTTATATCCAAATGCTGCCTCGGGGTCGATGCCGAGTTGTTCAAAAACGTTATGCTGCCGCTTAATTCCTGCTACGGTTTCATCAATATCAGTCAGAATTGTTCCCTGAAGGAGGTGCCTGGCTCCGCTTTCCTTTACCATGCGGCCAAACACTTTTTTGTAGAAGGTTTGGGTGATGGCTTCCCGTTTTTCTTCGGGATTGGTAATTCCCTTTAAGGCATTAAAAAATTCTTCCCGGGCATCAACCACCTCTACTTCAACTCCCAGCTCTTTGAAGAAGCCAACAACCTGTTCCACCTCTCCTTCCCGCATCAGTCCGTTTTCAACAATCACCGTTCTGAGCCGGCTTCCCAGTGCTTTGTGTCCCAGCATGGTCACAACAGATGAATCAACTCCTCCGGAAAGGGCATTGATTGCTGTACCCTGGCCAACAATTTGTCTGATCTCTTTGACCTTTTCATCGATAAAGAGCTCAGTATTCAATTCTTGTATTGTTATTTCTCGCTTCATGAAAATAGATTTTATTTGGTGTTTTGTATTTCTTGTACAAGTTAGTGGTGTCTCTCACTTACTCTTCCGGCTTTTGTTTCTTTTTGGCGTAAAATGATGTCTATTCATGTTTATCAAAGCAGGTTTTTTTCAAAATTTCTATTCGTTGGTTATGGTTCAATATGAATGGATTTCCTTTCATACTGCTGGCATTTTCAGCTTTATCTGCCAATCCCGGGAAATAATCTTCTGAAAGTCCGAAACATGTTAACTTTGGGATTTTTATGTCATGAATTGTTTTATAGATCCAGGTTATCCCCTCTTCTATACGGGCATGAGTATTTCCGGTTATTATTTTAGCTACCTCATTATATTTTTTTAATATTTCCATTTCACCTGTTCTGACTGCTTCTCTGCAATTTACTTCTATAACGGCAGGCAACAGGGCTGCACAAATAACTCCGTGAGGTATAGGCAGTATTCCTCCTAACGGACCTGCAAATCCATGTACAGCTCCCAGCTTTACATGTGAGAGGGCTATGCCTCCCAGCAAGCTTGCAAAAGCCATATTCTCGCGGGCCTGGATATCTGCCCCATTTTTAAAAGCTTTGATTAGAGAAATGGCTACGCGACTTATTCCTTCCCTGCAAATCATGTCAATGAATGGATTCGACTGTTTTGAAACGTAAGCTTCAAGCAGATGGGTGAAAGCATCCATCCCGGTGGAAGCAGTAATGTCAGGGGGTAGTGAACAGGTGAGTTCCGGATCAACCACAGCTGTGTCGGGGTACATCATCGAGCTCCGCAGGCTTACTTTTACCTGGTTTTCAGGTGAATGAATAACCGCATTTTTGGTGACTTCGGCACCTGTCCCGGCAGTAGTTGGAATAGCAATCAGGGGCAGTGGTTTTTGTTTTAAATTTTGTCCTTTGCCGATTACTTCAAGATAATCCATGATATCCCCGTCATTGGGGGTTAATGCAGCAATCGCTTTGGCACTGTCGATAACACTGCCACCTCCAAAT
This sequence comes from Mariniphaga sp., assembly GCA_028702595.1. Taxonomy (GTDB): domain Bacteria; phylum Bacteroidota; class Bacteroidia; order Bacteroidales; family Prolixibacteraceae; genus Mariniphaga. Next base: position 12,366 of record JAQVON010000043.1, read on the forward strand.
CCCAGCACCAGGTTACACCCTGCTTCCCGGGCCAGATGAACTCCCCTGGAAATGATTCCGGTTGTGGGCTCTTTTTCTACGGAGTAGTGAACTTTTTGAATATTCTCCTTCGACAGGATTTTCTCTATATATTCAGCCCGCTCCGTATTTCTGCCGGTAACTATGAATACTTTGTTTCCTTTTTCATTTACCAGTTTGGGAACTTTTCTTACAGAGTTACGACCAAAAATTATATGGGTAGAAGTAGAAAATTCGAAATCCATTTTTTTGATCATTTTGGATCATTCATATCTGTTACCCGTTAATTTATTCCCATCCTTCATCTACAGGATGAACATTGAAATATTTTACAGAAGTACGCGGTTCTTCCATCATATGAGCCACTTCGTCCCGCCAGCGCCGGTAATGTTCGGTTTCCTTGTGTTTGGGTGGATCTTCATAAGTGCGATACACTTCTACCAGAACGAACCGGGTAGGATCATCCTGCTGCTGAATTACATCAAACCTGGTGATGCCGGGTTCCTGCGTGCTCTGCCGTGCATTTTCAACTGTTGCCTGTTTAAAATCCTCCACATAGTCTTTGTGAACGTGTACAAATACATGAACTATAAACATAATTGCTGCTTATAAATGAATTACAAATTAAAGAAATTTAATGGCAGGATTAGTTAGCGTTAAATAAAAAATCGATAAATTTGATAGTAAAAGATGTTATTACAGGAACTGGAATCATGGATTTACTTTTTCATAGTATGTTTATACTTCTTTTCCTTATAAAGCCAGTTGATTTTTCTGCTCCCGAAAATCTTCAGGTTTCAAATTCCTTTTTTTATCATGAAAAAATAGCTGATTCCCTTGCTGCTGAAGAAAAGCATGAAGAGGCTGCGGAAAATTAAAATTTATACAGATGAAACATTTTGTTACAAATAAAAATTCAGCATGGCTCTTTGCCTTGCTAATGATGTTTTTTTCCACCAGTTCCCTGTTTTCCCGGGGACAAGACCTGCTGGATAAGGTGATGAGTAACGATTTAGAAGGAGTAAAGGAGCTGGTTTCAGCTGGTGCCGATTTGAATATAAAGGATGATATGATGGATTTTACCCCCTTAATCTTATCGGTATACAGTGGAAACAAAGAAATGGCTGAATTCCTTCTTTCCAAAGGCGCCGATATTAATCTCCCGGAAGAGCGTACCGGTTACACCCCGTTAATGCATGCACTTGACAACAATAATGCAGAAATGGCCCGCTTTTTAATTGATAAGGGCGCTGACATTAAAATCAAAGCCAACGACGGAACTACTGCATTGATTCTGGCATGCGGTGTTTCACCTGATATTGCAAAATACCTATTGTTGAGAGGTGCTGATATTCACGCTTTAACAGATAAGGGTCAGGGAGTTTTTACCCAATGCATAATAAGCATGATAAAAGGAAATCAAGACATCACTCCTGAATTTGCCGAATACCTTCTTGATAAGGGTGCTGAAATAGATGAGAAAAATTCAGGGGAAGGATTTAAAGGATATACCCCTCTTCTCTGGGCGATTATTTATTGTGAACCCGAGATCATTCGATTTCTGATTGAAAATGGAGCCGATGTTAACACCCTGGTCGAAGGAGGAAAAACCCCCCTGTCCCTTGCATACGAGAACTGCAGTGAGCATATAATCGAATTATTAAAAAAACATGGAGCAAAATAACGCCCAAATTTTACGGATATAATCTGTGTCTTTGTTATTGCAGTACTTATCCTGCTGATTGTAAATGGGATACAACGTGTTGGTAGGCGGAAAAAACAACAGAAATGGGTAACGATGTTTCTACCCTTGTTTTCTGGGCAGATATGACACTGAAATTCAGAATGGTCGTAAATTTTTGCGGGCAAAGCAATATGACAAGTATGGATTATCCCTGGCAGTAGTTGCAGTAGAGTTACCTCACTGATTTGAATTCAAATCCTCCGGACTCAGGCCATTTGCACCTTTCATTATTTCTGTCGGAAATACACCTGAATAGGAACGCCGGTAAAATCAAAGTTTTCCCTTATTTTATTTTCAACGAACCGTTTATAAGGTTCGCGAATGTATTGCGGCAGGTTGGCAAAAAGGGCAAAGGCAGGTGTGGGAGAAGGGAGCTGGGTTACATACTTAATTTTAATATACTTACCTTTTACAGCAGGAGGAGGATATTTTTCTATAGCTTCGAGCAGTACTTCATTTAAAGCCGAAGTTTTGACTCGTTTTTTGCGGTTTTCATAAACCTGCATTGCAATATCCAGGGTTTTATGAACCCGTTGTTTTGTTTTTGCAGAGATGAAGAGTATGGGAATGTCGATAAATGGTGCGATACGGTTTCGTATTTCTGCCTCCATTTCGCGGGTAGACTGGTTGTTTTTTTCAATTAAATCCCACTTATTAACCAGGATGACCAGTCCTTTTTTATTGCGGACAGTCAGATTTAATATGGAAACATCCTGAGCTTCTATTCCTCTGGTTGCATCAATAATCAGGAGGCAAACATCAGAATTTTCAATAGTTCGCACCGAACGCAGTACAGAGTAGAATTCAATATCGTCATGTACTTTCCCTTTTTTTCGCAGACCAGCAGTGTCAATTATTTCAAAGTCATGTCCGAATTTATTATAACGGGTAAGGATGGAGTCGCGCGTTGTACCTGCGATATCGGTAACGATATATCGCTCTTCATCTAACAGGGTATTAATATAAGAAGATTTTCCAACATTTGGTCTTCCAATCACTGAAAACCGGGGTAGTTTATGTTCTTCTTCATTGTCAGTTATGGAGGGGAAACTGTCCACAATTTTATCGAGCAGGTCACCTGTTCCGCTGCCTGTCATGGATGAGATGCAAAATATCTCTCCAAGTCCAAGGGAATAGAATTCCTGCGCTTCTGCATGCCGCACGTTGTTGTCCACTTTATTTACTGCGACCACACTTTTTTTTCCGCTTCTGCGGAGGAGTCGTGCTATGGCTTCATCCAGGTCGGTCACGCCCGATTCAACGTCAGTTACAAATAAAATTAAATCGGCTTCTTCGATGGCCAGATGTACTTGTTTGTTAATTTCTGCTTCAAACACATCATCAGAGTTTATGACGTAGCCACCGGTATCAATTACGGAGAATATTTTTCCGTTCCACTCTGATTTGCCGTAATTTCTGTCGCGTGTGACTCCTGAAACTTCGTCCACGATGGCTTCCCTCGATTCAGTCAGCCGGTTAAATAATGTTGATTTACCCACATTTGGGCGTCCTACTATTGCTAATATCCTACTCATTTCTAAAAATAAATTGCACCCTGCATCTGCCGGAGCTGGTTTTGTCCTGCCTTCTATAAAGCATCATATCCAAAATTCTTCAACTGTCCTTCTTTGTTGCGCCAGTCTTTGGCCACTTTTACAAAGAGTTCGAGATAGATTTTTTTCCCGAAAAATTCCTCGGCATCTTCCCGGGCTTCAATACCTGTTTTTTTAATCAACCTGCCATCTTTCCCAATAATAATCCCCTTCTGACTATCCCTGGTAACATAAATAATTGATTTTACTTCAATACGTTTGTCGTTCGGTTTAAATTCATCCACCACTACCTCTACCGAATAGGGGACTTCTTTCTGGTAATTTAGCAGTATTTTTTCACGAATAATTTCCTGCATAAAAAAACGTTCATTGCGGTCGGTCAGTGCATCCTGATCAAAAAATGGGGGATTTTCGGGTAAAAGTTCCAGTATCCGATTAAAAACAGGTTCCAGGTTGAATTTTTCTTTTGCAGAAACCGGAATTATTGTGCCTCCGGGAAATACTTCACTCCAATAATCATAGAGCCGGTTCACTTGTTCCTGATTTGATAAATCTATTTTGTTTATGAGGGCGATAACCGGAACATTCGATTTCTGAATCTGCTCAATATATTGTGGATTTTTCCCTTGCCTTTCCACTACGTCAGTAACAAATAAAATTATATCCGCATCAATCAATGCCGAATCAACAAATTTCATCATGCTTTCCTGTAGTTTGTACCCGGGCTTTAAAATGCCAGGAGTATCGGAATAAACGATTTGAAAATCATTTCCGTTAACTATCCCTTTAATGCGGTGACGTGTTGTTTGCATTTTTTTTGTGATAATCGACAACTTTTCTCCAACCAGAACATTCATCAAGGTCGATTTACCAACATTGGGATTTCCTATAATGTTTACAAAACCAGCTTTATACGCCATTTCTTTTATTAATCTGTCAGTACATGTTATAAATAATCACTCCTGCCAGGATTTGTCACCCTCAAATCCAGTCGTTGAGTATTCCTACAATTCATTATAAATCAGGGCAAAGATAATCGATTTGAATTACAGTCATCAGATTTTTCCCATAAAAGAGTTCATTTTGATGTTGTGTTAATTCATCCATAAAAAACGGGTTCAAGATGGAACAAAAACTTCACTTTTGTTAAAATTTTAAAAAATATTAGTGATCTGTTCCCATTCATTTGGCATTTTAGAGATTATTTCTTATTTTAAAGTCGAATTCCATACCATTCAAAATAAATATTATGAAAAATACTCACTTGGATAAGATAGCTATTAATGTACATGCGCGTCGGATTTTGCTGGTGTTGCTGGAGGAAAATCCGATTTTGGAGCGAATACTTCGTCATGCTTCGAGTGTGGAAGAAGCAACGGAGGCCATCAAGGATTGGATCATGCCCCGGTTAAAAATGAATCCTGCTGCAGAGGCATTTTACAGGGGTAGGCATCATAATCATGAGCTGTATCAGCAGTTGAACTGGGATGATTATGCTGCCATAAGGCTGTTAGATTATATTGATCATGCCGGAGAGTCCTATCCCGATCAGAATATTCATGGTAAATTAGCTGTAACCCATCCCATTAAGATGTTGTGGTTGGCCACCAACAAAGGGATTGGGGGTGCAAAACCCGATTTTTTTATTGACATGCTGGAGCTTTTCAGGCAGTTGAACGGGAGTTTGGTTCAGGATATTCCAACACGTGAACAGGTTCAGGAATGGATGGATAGATATCCTTCCGGCGTAGAACCTAAAATTGCTGAGCTGCGACAGGAGAACCGAACCCGTATAATTCAGACATTGATTGAAAAAATTGATAGTGGAGAAATTACCAGTCGGAGGTATACCTTTGAACCCGGATTAACACAGGATCAGAAGGAAGAAAAAATGAATAGCTGGTGGAATGAGAGCCGGTTTCACTTGAATTTTGCGGTACGGTCGCCGGAGTTATTAAATGAACTGTTAGATTATTCTTTGGATCCGGACACTATGGATATTTTATATGATGCTGAGGCAAAGGGAATACCGTTTTTTGTCAATCCCTATTATTTGTCTTTGCTGAATGTGCAGACCCCCGGTTTTGCTGTTGGAGGTGATCTGGCTATTCGTTGTTATATTATTTACAGTCGTCAGCTTGTTGATGAGTTTGGACAAATTCAGGCATGGGAAAAGGAGGATAAGGTTCAGCCCGGAAAACCCAATGCAGCAGGATGGATTCTTCCTTCCCACAATATTCACCGTCGTTATCCTGAAGTAGCTATATTTATTCCTGATACTGTTGGGCGTGCTTGTGGAGGATTGTGTGCCAGCTGCCAGCGGATGTACGATTTCCAAAGCGGACGGTATAATTTTAATTTAAAAAAGCTTAAGCCTGTGTTGAGTTGGAATGAACGCCTTCCATTACTTCTCAATTATTTTAAAGATGATGCTCAGTTACGTGATGTTCTGCTTACAGGAGGTGATGCTTTGATGAGCTCCGATAATAGTCTGAAAGATATATTGGAAGAGATTTATCAAATGGCCTGCAGAAAGAGGAAGGATAATGAGAGCAGGCCGGAAGGAGAAAAGTTTGCTGAGATTTTGCGTATTCGCATTGGCACACGTTTACCGGTTTATTTACCACAGCGTATTTCTTCTGACCTGATAAAAATTCTTGCTGATTTTAAAGTAAAGGCATCGGCCATTGGAATAAAGCAGTTTGTTATACAAACTCATTTTGAATCTCCCATGGAGGTTACTCCTGAAGCAAGGAAAGCAATCGGTATGCTTCTTGACGCTGGCTGGGCTGTTGCCAACCAGTTGGTTTTGACCGCACCAGCTTCACGCAGAGGCCACACAGCAAAACTACGAAAAGTGTTAAACGATATTGGGGTGCTTACCTACTACACATTTACGGTTAAGGGGTTCACTGAAAATAGCACCAATTTTACCCCCAATGCCCGGGCGGTACAGGAAGAAATGGAGGAAAAATACCTGGGCCGGCTTCCTGAAAGTGAAATGGAGGAGATTCAGGAGTTGATGCATGATGCTGAAAATATTGTAGAAAAAATTGCTGCTTTACGCGATGACAACAACCTGCCGTTCCTGGCTACCGACCGCAATATCCTGAACCTGCCAGGTGTAGGGAAAAGTTTAACATTCAGGACGATTGGTATTACCCGCTATGGTCGCCGGATCCTTGAATTTGACCACGACCGTACAAGGAATCACAGTCCGATTATTGACCAGCTGGACAAAGTGATTATCATTGAATCAAAATCGATCAATGAATACTTACGGCAACTGGAAGACATGGGGGAGAACAAAGATGAATATGAAAGGGTGTATGGCTATTCTATGGGAGAAACAGAACCCCGGATGCCAATGTATGAGTATCCGGATTACGATTTTGCGATTACCGATGAAATGACTCACCTGGAGTTGGGAGTAGAAGTTTAAGGCAGGTGCCGGGAGCTTGATGTTCTGGTTAGCCTTTAGGAGAACGGCATGCTGGAAATCAGGTTCATGGCAGCTTTTATTCCATCGGCAGCGCTCGAGATAATACCCCCGGCATATCCGCTTCCTTCGCCAACGATGTAAAGATTTTCAAAGCCTTCGCAGCAACCGTTTGGCTGACGCAGTACCTGTATCGGTGACGAGGTTTTACTTTCCAGTCCCAAAAGAATACCTGTATCGAAACCTTTCATTTTCCCGGAGAAGTCGGTTAATCCTGCCTGCATAGATTGTACAACAGATTTAGGTAGCAATTCCCATAAAGGTGCTGCCACAAGTCCCGGAGAATAGCTGCTTTCGAAAGTAGCCAGTCTGTTTTGGTTGTTTAAAAATCCGGTGATACTGCAAGCCGGTGCGCGGTAATTGCCAGTTTGGGAAAAAAATGCTCTTTCTAGTTTTTCAACCCACTCCAGTGCCTGTTCCGGTGAAGTTGTCATACCTGCCAGTTCATCGGGATGAACTCCTGCCACGCAAGCAGCATTTGCAAATTTACCGTTTCGTTGATAATAGCTCATACCGTTTACGATATTGGTTTCGGGATAGGCAGCTGCCGGTACAACTGTTCCTCCGGGGCACATGCAGAAGGAAAAAACCGGATGGTTTCCATCGGCATGTGAGGTAAGCCGGTACTCCGCCGCTTTCAGTCCCGGCAGTTTTTCATGTCCCCACTGCGCCAGGTTGATAATTTCCTGCTGGTGTTCCATCCGGCTGCCGATAGCAAAATTTTTAGTCCGGAACAGAATCCCTCGTCGCATGAGCATCCGGTAGGTCTCATAAGCCGAGTGGCCTGAGGCAATGAATATCGCACCTGCCGGCAGGTTGCCCCGGGAGGTTATGGCTTCGGTAACTTTACCACTCCGGATAACGATGTCCTCCATAATGGTTTCAAAAAGTACCTGACCTCCTAAATCTTCAAAGTGAAGACGCAGGTTTCTTACAATTTTTCGCAGATTGTCGGTACCCAGATGAGGATGAGCCAGATAGGCTATCTCTTCGGGGGCACCGGCTTTTATATAGTTTGAAATGATGAACTGTTTTTCCAAAGAGATGTGTTTGGAACGTGAAGTCAGTTTTCCATCGGAAAAGGTGCCTGCCCCCCCTTCACCAAATGCATAGTTATTTTTCGGATCGAAATAACCCGTCCGTTCAAAATGGGATACTGCCCGGCTGCGGGTTTTTACCTCCGATCCACGCTCAATGAGTAACACCTGAAAACCAGCCTTCTGTAAAACCAGCGCAGCAAAAAAACCTGCAGGCCCGCTTCCCACAACTACCACAGGAAACGGTCGCTTTTTATAAGGAATTTCAAGCAATTTTTGTTCAGGTGGCTCTCCTTCCCGAATTTCCGGAGAACATACGCCAACACGTATTTGCCAGGTAACTTTTGGTTTGTGCCGGGCGTCCAGACTTTTATGCTCAATCTGAAATGAAAAATTCCGAATGCGCAGCATCCTGCCAATCCGGTGACGCAACTGCTCTTCGGAATACCCCGTGGGCAGTTTTAATGTTATTGATTTAAATCCCATGGGTTGTCATTCATGCTTGTCTCCTCCATATTATTTGCGATCAGCTGTTGATAACACGAACTGATCAGACAAATTTAGTATTTTTTTGCAAGCGTTTTTATTGAAACGATCCTGTCAGGTTTTGCCACAAACGAGATGAATTAAAATTCAGATGGTTTTTGTAGGGTACCTTTGAAAACAGTATAATTGTTTCTTTTGTCATTTGTTTATCCATTGAAAAAAATCATAAAAATTATTTTCATTTTGTAACAATCAAATCTCTTCACCGTCTTATAAAACACAGAAAACAGAAAACAAATATATTCATACAGGATAAAAGGTGAAGCGAAAGGCTTAATTTTTATTCTGAACACTGGAAGCTATGATTCGGTTAAACAATGTGCACAAGTCCTATGGCAATGGCACCAATTTATTACATGTGCTGAAAGGCATTGATTTAATTATTGAACAGGGTGAGTTTGTTTCTATCATGGGCTCTTCCGGTTCAGGGAAATCCACACTTTTAAATATACTTGGGATTCTCGACAATTATGATGAGGGACTATATTATCTGAATGATATTCTCATTCAAGATATGTCGGAGAAGCAGGCAGCCCGGTTGCGCAACGAACTTTTAGGGTTTGTATTTCAATCGATAATTGGCAGGAGATAATAGCGACCATAAAAAAGAATAAGATGCGCACCTTTCTGACAGGTTTTTCGGTAGCCTGGGGAATTTTTATGTTGATGATTTTGCTGGGTGCAGGCAACGGACTCAGTAATGGCGTGGCAGAAAATTTTATGCGTGATGCTGTGAATGCCATGTGGTTATGGAGCGGTCGTACCAGCATCCCGTATCAGGGAATGAAGGAGAACAGGCAAATCCAGTTTACCAACAATGATTATGATCTACTGAATGAATTACCGGGTATAGAGCACACTTTAGGCCGCTACCATATTTCGGGAAACCGGTTTGCTCTTGGCAATGAAACGGGTAACTATACAGCAATTACCTGTCGCCCTGAATTAAAAGAAATTGAATCTATTGAAATCATCAACGGCCGGTTTATTAATGAACCTGACATTCGGGAGGCACGAAAATCGGTTGTTCTTGGGAAAGATATTTATGATGCCCTTTTTAAGAATAAGGAAGCCATAGGTGAATACATCAATATCAATCAAGTGCCGTTTCAGGTGGTGGGGATTTGTATGGAGGGAGGCAGTACACGGCACCGCAATGCCTATATTTCGATTTCTACTGGCCAAAAGGTATTTAACGGGGCTAATCGCTTACACAATTTTGCACTTACCATCCATGCCAACAGCGTTGATGAAAGTAAGGCAGTGGAAGAACGTATACGTAAAACTCTGGCAGGATACATCCCCGCCAAACGGGCGGCCCGAATTAAACCCATTGAGGCATTGCGTGATGAATAACGTACTGACAAGGCATGCCTTGTCTGATTAGAATAGAAAAATATGTTTGATTTGGACCTTTGGAAAGAAATAACCGACGCGTTGAAAAAAAACCGGATGCGTAGCATCATGACTGCTTTTGGTGTGTTTTGGGGTATATTTATGCTTATCATTATGTCAGGAGCGGGGAGGGCTTTAGAGAATGGTATTCTCGATGGGGTGAAAGCCATAGCCACCAATTCTGCTTTTTTCTGGACAGAGAGAACCAGCAAACCGTTTAAGGGTTTTCAGCGGGGACGAGGTTGGGATTATAAAAATGCTGACATGCAACATATCCGGGCAAATTTAAGGGATGTTAAGTATTTATCTCCCCGTCTTTTTGGCCCTGACTCCTGGGGAGGTGATAACACGTTTAGAGGTATCCAGTCTGGAGCATTTAATATCTACGGCGATTATCCTGATTTTTTTAAAATTGATCCATGGACACCGATAAGTGGGCGGTTGCTCAATGAAATAGATATAATCCAGAACCGAAAAGTATGTATTATCGGTGAACGTGTTGCCGAGGTGATGTTTGATGAAGGAGAAGATCCTGTGGGAGAATACCTGAAAATTAATGGAGTATTTTTCCTGGTTGTTGGTGTTGTTCGTCCTGAAACCCGGATGAATATTGGCGGTGGACAAAAAAATGAGGCCATCATGATCCCGTTCAGTACCATGCAGCGCACCTATAACATGGGCGATGTAGTCCATTTCTTCTCGGTTACTTCACAGCCCGGAGTTCCGGAGAACAAGCTTGAAGCTCGATTGAAAGAGCTGTTAAAAAGCCGTCACTTCATTGCTCCGGATGATATTCAGGCCATCGGTTCTTTTAATATTGAAGTTGAATATAAAAAATACAAGTCACTGTTTGCCGGTATTCAAATCCTGACCTGGATTGTAGGAGTTGGAACCTTGTTTTTTCTATATAATAAATCGAAAACAAAACCGGATGTGTTTGAAATTGAGTCACCTTTTATGAGTGATGTTGTGAAAAAAACTGTTGCCACCGGATCGGTAATGCCACGATTTGAAATAGACATTAAACCTCAGGTTTCAGGGATTATTGATAAACTTTTCGTGGAAGCCGGCGATTATGTGGAAAAAGATCAGGTTATTGCCCGTATAAAAATCATTCCTGACATGGTTACTCTCAATGCTGCACAAACACGCGTAAATGTTGCAAAAATCAATTTTGATGATGCAAAACTTGATCTTGAACGACAGCAAGAATTATTTGATAAAAATGTTATTTCATACGAAGAGTATAAAAAGGCAATAGTAACACACGATTCGGCACGAGAAGAACTGGTCGCTGCAGAAAACAATCTCGAATTAATTAAAAACGGTGTAACAAAAAAGGCAGAAACTGCTACAAATACTCTGGTGCGATCAACCATTACAGGTACAGTGCTGGATGTGCCCGTGAAAGAAGGAAATTCGGTCATTCAGTCAAATATTTTAATGACGGCACTACAATAGCTACAGTCGCTAATATGGACGATATGATTTTTGTGGGGAAGGTGGATGAAACAGAGGTGGGAAAAATCAGGGCAGGAATGTCAATCGACCTGGAAATAGGAGCTATAGAAAAGGATAGATTTCAGGCTGTTCTGGAATATATATCACCAAAAGGAATCGAAGAAAACGGAGCTGTTCAGTTTGAGATAAAAGCCAGTGTTCAACTGCTGGAAAGACAGTTTATCCGGGCTGGATACAGCGCAAATGCAAATATTGTGCTCGATAAAAGAGACCAGGCTCTGGTTATTCCGGAAGGATTACTTAAGTTTGAAAATGATTCATCATTTGTGGAAGTTCAACGCGGAGAAGAACAGCAGTTTGAAAAGAGATTCGTACAAACCGGATTGTCTGATGGAATTAATATAGAAATTATTAGCGGATTAAAACAAGATGACAAAATAAAGGGTGAAAAGTTGGACTCGAAAAAACGAAATGAAAACAAAACTAACCAGGGATAGAGTTAAATGAATTACAAACTACGAATGGGAAGAGAATTACGAATCAATTCTGTCGAAATAAGTTTGCGAATTGTGACGAATATTTTTAATTTAAGCGCTAATAATGAGGTATATACCATATGGAAATAAATAATTATATACAGAAGAAACATCCGGAATTAGCAGTGTCAGGAAGAGAAATGATATTACCGGGGTTTCATTGTATTCATGAAATTCAATGTTAAGAAAATGAAGAAAATAGATGTATGTTTTACCGGAATTTTATTGATGCTAGCTGCAGTTATTACCCAGGCCCAGGAGGCATGGTCATTTCAGGAATGCCTGGATTATGCCATGGAAAATAATATTCGCATCAAACAGCAGCAGCTAAGTACACAGTATAGCGAAAATTTACTGAGCCAGGCGAAACACGAAAGGCTTCCTAATCTGAACGGAAGTCTGTCGAACAACCTTAATTTTGGACGGTCGCTGACGTATGATAATACCTATCAAAACGTCAACTCATCACAGGTAAATGGTTACCTGTCTACTGATATCACCCTTTGGAATGGATCGATTCTTTCGAACACCATCCGGCAAAGAGAATTTGATTTGCATGCAGCCATGCAGGATTTACAAAAAACCCGGGACGATATTGCATTAAATATTGCTGCATCTTATTTGGAAATTCTTTTTGCTGAAGAGTTGACATGGATTGCTGAATCACAAATTGAAGTCACCAGTCAACAAATAGAACGTACCGTAAAACTGGTGGATGCCGGAAGTCTGGCCCATGGTTCACTGCTCGAGATTGAAGCTCAACTTGCACGGGAAGAGCTGCAGCTGGTCAATGAACAGAACAGGGTACAACTGGCTTACCTGAATCTTTTCCAGTTACTGGAGCTTCCTGTTGAAAAAAGCTTTATAATAGAAAAACCCAAACTTCCGGAGATTAAAGCAAATATGAGCTTGGTTAATTCTTACGATACATTTAAACATGCTACACTTGCAAGGCCTGAAATTAAGGCTGCACAATTACGCGTAGAAAGTGCGCGCATGCAGCTTGAGGTTGCTAAAGGCAACAGGTTTCCGGCATTGAGCTTCGGCGCCAACTATTACAACCTTTACAACAATAAATATGCTGATATAATGGGAGAGAGCATCAGCTTTCGTGACCAGCTTAGTAATAACCAGCGTTATGCCATGGGCTTTTCACTTAATATTCCCATATTTAACCGGTTTCAGGTCAAAAGTGGTATTTCAAATGCCTCTCTGCAGATTGCTGATTACGAATATCAGTTACAATCAGCCCGTAACCTCTTGCGGAAAGATATTGAACAAGCTTATATGAATGCACTCGCTGCATTAAATCGTTACCTCTCAGGCGAAAAAGCTGTGAAATCAACTGAGGAAGCTTTTCGGTATACAGAGGAAAAATTTAATGTTGGAATGGTAAATATGGTTGAATACAACCAAAGCAAAAACTATCTTACTGTAGCCAGGTCAGAACTCCTGCAGGCTAAGTATGAATATATTTTTCGGGCAAAAATTTTGGATTTCTATAACGGGGTACCCATTGAATTGTAAGGACTAAAATCCATACCATTTTTTAGCATTGCTGCTGTAAATTTTATCGATCACTTCCCGGGGAAGTTCGAGGCCCCTGAATTCGCCGTCGATCAGTTTGCTGGTCATTTTATGATCTGTTACCAGGTATTCCCAGTCGGTGAGCCATGTTTCGTGCATGTATTGTTGGTGCGATGCTTTATCTTCTCCCCGGTCGATGATGTCTGTACCATAGAGCAGGCGGTCCTGATATTTGATGAAAAAATTGCGGACTTTCTCCCGGTCTTCAACGGTTTGATAGAACAGTTGACCCATGCGGGCGGCCATGTCCATGGAGGCGTTGGGAAAATGATCGAGGAAAGCAGCCATTTCATCAGTGCTCCACTCCAGGCTGGCGAGGTGACAGGCAATAAATATCAAATTCGGATGTTTTTCAAGCATCCGGTCGCGGGCAGCCATCTGCTCCTCATAGGAGGGAAATTCCGGGTGCCGGTACATGTGATATTGTGGATTCCGGGCAAAATAGCTGCTGTCGTTTTTTGTGGTCATCTCTTCCAGGGGCAGCCAGCAGTTTTTAGGTTCCCCCATATGCCCCACGAGCGGAATCCTTTTTTGTTCCAGGTGGCGGAAAACAGGATAGAACTGTGGATCATCGATCATGATCAGCGAGCTGTCCCTGTCTCGCCATTCCATGCCGATGTTTTTCCATACTTTTACCGCAACTGCACCATCGGCAATACACTGGTCGATCCAAGCAATCGTGTTTTCAACCCATCCTGGTTCATCCCATCCATCCAGACAGAATGTGGCCGTAAATTCAGTTGATCCGGGGTGTTCCTGCTTGATTGCCCTCAGCCAGTGGTGGACATCCACAACACGTTCACAACCGCCTGAGAAAGTGTTGATATTGAGTAAACTGAAATTATCCTTTTCTGCCTGCTCCACAGAGTTGTTCTTAGAAGTGTAAATGTGGTAGTGAGCATCCATTTTTTTTACCGAGGGAAAATCTTCCATCGTATAAAATTTTGTTTTTTGGCATGAACAAATGGAAAGCACGAGCAGCATAATTGCCAGTATTTTCGGTTTCATAATTTTTTTGTTTCTTTTTGATGGTGAAGTTAGTGAAAATTTCATGGATAAGATTTCTTATTAAAA
>JAQVON010000044.1 GCA_028702595.1 Mariniphaga sp.
AAACGTTTTCATTTTGAAATGGCACATACGCTTTATCACTACGATGGCCTTTGCTATAATATCCATGGGCATTCATATAACCTGGAAGTAACATTAACCGGAGCCCCAAGGAATGATCCCGGCCATCCCAAGGACGGGATGGTGATGGATTTTGCTGAGCTAAAAGAGATAGTTAAAAAAAATATTGTTAACCGGTTCGATCACACTTTAATGATCAACAAGCTGGTTCAGCAGGAACAGATCAATTTACTCAGAAAAACATCCGATCGCATTCTTGTAGTTGACTTTCAACCTACTACCGAAAATATTGCAGCCTATATTGCCTGCATCCTTCAGGAGCATCTGCCGAAAGAGGTTTCTCTGTTCAGTATTCGTCTTTACGAAACCGTTACCTCCTTTGCAGAATGGTTTGCCTCTGACAATCAGGTCTGACATCACCCCGGGGGGGGGGGGTAAAAGAACCTTCCCGACCGGAATTTCCCAAAGCCTGGGGAAAAGCCTGGCAGGAATATCTGAATGGTTACTCTCCTGTTCCGGCTATGTAAAAAAACTCAGGTTATCTGAAAATGGTTTTCCGCCGGATGTTTTATCCATACTCCGGCAGGGACCAGGGAGAACGGTATTCCCGCCACAACATAGAATTGGCAGTTGGATCGTTAACAAACTGTTCCCTATTGCTGTCCCATGTCAGCTTCCGTTTCAGCCGGAAGGAGATCAGGGCAAGGTGCATGGGCATAGTCATTTCCCTGACATATTCCATGTTACTTTCGGGTTGCTGCCGCGATTTTACCGCATCGAGAAAGTTTCGCTGATGCCCGGGTGATCGGGCAAGAGTTTGGGGTATTTCCGGGATATCATGAATGGACTGACCTCCTATTGCAATGATCCGGTTTTCGTAATCGCATGTGATCGAACCCTTTTCTCCTTCAAAATGAGCTCCAATATGCATTTTATCTGCACCCGGAACCGGGGGTGGAGCTGTAGTCCAGTGTACGTCAAGGTCGTTGAATTTAAAATCAACATCGATCCATTTGGGAGTATCAGCAATCCCGTCACCGGGCACTTCTCCGCGTGCATCGATACTGTGCAGACCTTTAGGGTTCAGCGACATGTACATGATGTCCGCAATATGGCACCAGAAATCGGCAAAAACACCTCCGGAGTAATCGAAAAAGTAACGGTACGACCCATGACACCGAACGGGAGTATACTCAGCATAAGGAGCAGGCCCAAGCCACATGTTCCAGTCGAGAGTTACGGGAGGAGTTTCATTTGAAGGGTATCCCAAACCGGGAGATCCACCTGTTTTCCATAACCTGACGGTATGAATCTTACCGAGTTTTCCGGATTGAATGATCTCAGCTACCCGGTGATAATTTTCTCCGGCGTGAATCTGAGTACCTAACTGGAAAATCCGGTTATGGTACTTAAGGGCATTCTTCATCAGCTGTCCTTCTCTTAATGAATAGGAAAGCGGTTTTTCCCCGTATACATCTTTTCCTGAGTCAAAGGCGTTGACGGCAACAAGAGCATGCCAATGGTCGGGTGTGGCACAGGTAATCACATCAATATCCTTTCTGTCGATGATCTTTCTGTAATCGGAATAGAGGTCGGGTTTTGCATTCGGATTGACTGAAACAACCAGTTTTCTCGCTTCGGCTACCCGCAGTTCATCCACATCACATAAAGCTGCGATTTCTACATCGGGGAACGCAGCAAACCAGTTGATATGATTTTTTCCCATATTTCCGTTTCCTATATGGGCGACTCTGATTTTATCGCTGGGTGCTACACGGGATAAAAAGCCCGGCAACACTTGAATCCCTACTGCACCGATACCGGCAGTTTTAATAAAGCTTCTACGGTTTATGTTTGATCTTTCCATAACTGATTATTTATTGATAATCTGAAGTTAGTATAATTCGTTAAATCTTCTTTTCAGGATTTCTTTCACCTCTTCCATCGGGTACTCCTTTCCCAGTTCCTGCCGGATGGATGTCACTCCGAATGTCAATCCACAAGGATTGATATAACTAAAGTAGCGTAAGTCGGTATTCACATTCAGTGCAAACCCATGCATGGTTACAAACCTACTGACACGAACACCAATAGCACAGATTTTCCGGGCACGGGAGGGATGCTCAGCATCGATCCACACACCCGTAGCACCATTCTTCCGGCTTCCCTCCAATCCTACATGTTTCAGGGTTGCAATAATGGCTTCTTCCATTTTTTCAATATATTCACGGACACCCATATCGAAAAACTCCAGGTCGAGAATTGGGTATCCGACAATCTGTCCCGGTCCGTGATAAGTAATATCCCCTCCGCGGTTTATTTTATAAAAAGAGGCCTCAATCTTTTTCAGGAAATCTTCATGAGCAAGTAAGTTGTGTTCATCACCACTTTTACCCAGGGTATAAACGTTCGGGTGTTCAACCAACAGAAAGTGATTGGATTCAGACGGCTTTTTCAGGAGTTTTTTTTCTTCCACCACCTGGGCAAGCAGTTTCTCCTGATATTCCCAGCACTCTTTATAATCTTTCAATCCTAAGTCGATATATTGAAATTCAGCCATAATGAGGAGTTATGTTGCTATGAATTTTCTTTCCCTGGTTCAGCAGAGATAATGGGAGCTCTGACGAATGGTTTTTGGCGGTCGAACAGATACCTCATGGTATAATGTGTTTTCATTCGTTTTCCGCCGACTGATTCGTAGAGAGCTACAATTTTGGGATTAAAATCACCTGCCCAGGAGAGTTCCATTTCGCGGTACCATCGTTTCTTGTACATAGCCGGCCGGAGGTGCCAGAACATAGCAGCTTCGATACCCGAGCGTTGGTATTTAGGAACAATTCCGATGATCAGGCTTCGTGTGCGTGTCATTGTTTTTCGCCAACGGAGCCACATGACTTTCGGAAGATTCCAGGGAGTAATCCGTCCCTTTAGTTTGGCCAGAATTTGATTAAAATCAGGTACCATCACAAATAAAGCAATAGGTTCATCCTTGTGGTATGCAAACCAAATAAAATCCTCTTCGATCAATGATTTGGCGCTTATGATAAAAGCCTTCAGATCATCCTGATCGATAGGCCGGAAATGTTTATGGAACCGCCAGGCATTATCGTACACCCGGGCAAAATCTCCCAAAAATTTATCCTTTTCTTTCCAGGTAAAATGTTTAAAGCTGAAATCCGGTTTTTTAGAAACCCATTCAGCTACTTTCCAAAAACGTTCAGGAAGCTCGGGTAATGTAGTATCGAGGTGATAGCTGAACTGCTTGAAATAGATTTGGAAGCCATAGTTTTCGAACAATTTTAGGTAGTATGGCGGATGATAGGGCATACCAAATCCTTGTGGCATAAATCCGTCGGCAAGGAGTCCCCAGTTCATATAGTTCTCTCCAAAATTGATCGGGCCATCCATAGCTTCCATTCCTTTTGCTTTCAGCCAATCACGGGCAGCATCGAACAATACTCCGGCTGCATTCTGCTGATCGATGCATTCGAAAAAGCCACAACCTCCGGTAGGTTGTTCATAAATTTTCGCTTTATCGTGGTTATAAAATGCAGCAATACGTCCAATTGGCAAATTCTTTTCATCAAATAAAACCCAACGAATGGCATCTCCGTTTTTAAAAGAAGGATTTGTCCGGGGATCAAATATACTCTCAGTCATCCCTTCCAAAGGGCAAATCCAGTTGGGATCATTTTTATAGATGATATGCGGAACCCGGTGAAAAAGCTTCCGGGATTTTGTATTATTTATTTCAATCAGATACATTATTTTCTATTAACGGGAGGAAATCTGTTTCATGCAAATGTACGTTATCACGATGGAATAATAGCTGCTCTGTTAAATTCTTTTTCAGGGTTAAAAAGATATCGCATGGTCAGGTGAGTAAGGGTTTGTTTAGCCCCAAAGGATTTGAACAAAGCATTCATTTTGGGATTAAAATCTCCCACCCAACTCATTTCCATATCGTTATACCATTTCTTACGAAGCATAACTTTTTTCAGCTGATAAAAAATTCCCGATTCAATACCCATGCGCTGAAACCGGGGGATTACCCCCAGAACAATAACTCGGCAACGGGTAATGCTTCTCATTTTTTTATAGTACAACAGCTTAAGAATATTCCATGCATTCATTTTCCCCGACTTCAATTTTTTCAGTATTTGATTCAGATCTGGGATCATCATAAAAAATGCGATAGGTTCTTCGTTATGATAAACGAACCAGATAAAATCTTCTTCCAGTAAAAACCGAGCTTCCGTGATCATATCCTTCAGTTGCTCATAACTAGCTGGTTTGTAGTTGCTATGGTCAGCCCATGCCTGCTGGTGGATGACCATAAAATCGTGTATATACTTTTCCTGGTTTTTAAATGAAAAGTGTTCATAGGAATAACCCGGTTTTTGAGCCACCCATGCAGCAATTTTCCAAAACCTGTCAGGAAGATCCGGATCGGTAATATCCAGAGCATAACTAAATTGTTTGTAAAATGTTTTAAATCCGTATGATTCAAACAGCTTATGGTAGTATGGAGGATGATATTGCATTCCGAAAGTTTGGGGCTGGAATCCGTCGACCAGCAATCCCCAGTAAAAAAAATTTTCACCAAAATTCACCGGGCCGTCCATGGCTTCCATTCCGTTCTCATACAACCATTTTTTTGCTGTATCAAAAAGGAGATGGGCTGCTTCCGGATCATTTACACACTCAAAAAAACCAATGCAACCGGTGGGTTGTTCGTATCCTCCGGCATAATCCGGATCGTAAAATGCAGCTATCCGACCCACAAATTTGTCCTCTTTTTTTAACAACCATCGCCGGGCATCACCCTGCTTAAATTTTGTATTCGTTTCCTTGTTAAATATATTTTCAACCATCGGACGCAGCAACGGAATATAATTCGGATCGTTCCTGTAAAGGATCTCCGGAACCTGATAAAACGCGTTTGTTGTTTTTTCCCCGGTTACCGTGATTACTTCCATAATTAAAAAAATTGAATGAATTGCCTAAAATAAGCTTTTACCTGAAAACCAAAAAACGAACAGCACAAAAAAACAGAACAAGAGCATATCATCCTTTGAACAGGAAGGCAGGCATTTTCTCTCCTTTACAAGATTAACTACTGAATGGGAAGATCACAATTTTGCAGCAACGGCCGCTTTAAACTCTTGCTTTATGGCTTCAAAAGTTTCCCTTACTGAAATAATCCTGGTTGATTTCCACGCATTGGACCCGGCAAAAGCATAACCATTAAAAAAATTCCCCTTCATAGCGCTCATCAATGCAGCAAATATACAATAGGGTGTCACTTCAATATTACAGGTTTTCAAGCATTTGTATGGACACTTGACAGGTCGTTTTTCCCCCCGCTTAATTTTTTCGATAAATTCATTTCTCAGAGCCCTACCCGGCATACCAACGGGACTCTGGATGATCTCGATATCTTCTTCAACCGAATCGATATACATTTGTTTAAATTTAGAAGAAGCATCACATTCGTGGGTAGTGACAAACCTTGTACCCAGTTGAACTCCGGCAGCCCCCAAATCCATAATCTTTTTTATATCTAACCCGGTATAGATTCCTCCGGCAGCAATCACAGGAATGACAACGTTATATTTTTCCTCAAAAGGTTTTATGTGTGAAACAACCTCGGGAACCAGTTTCTCCAGCTCAAATTCACTATCGTCAATTTGTTCACGTTTAAAACCAAGATGACCTCCGGCCTTAGGGCCTTCGACGACTATCGCATCGGGCAGATAATCATATATTTCCTTCCACTTCTTACAAATCAGACCAGCCGCTCTACCGGATGATATGATAGGTACAAGTTTGGTTTTTGAGTCTTTAGTGAGGTAAGAGGGTAAATTCAGTGGAAGACCGGCACCCGCAAAAATTATATCAATTTTTTCGGCCACGGAGGTTTTTACCATATCCGAGAAATTTGTCAGGGCTACCATAATATTTACACCAATAATGCCCCTGGTTTTCTCCCGTGCAGTTTTAATTTCCTTCTTCAGTCCCCTGATATTTGCTTCAATAAAGTTGCGTGCATAATCCTTTTCAAACATCCCGATACCTGCAACAGAAATGACACCTACCCCTCCTTCGTTTGCAACTGCAGAAGCCAGGCCAGACAAAGAAATGCCTATCCCCATTCCTCCCTGGATAACCGGAATTTTAATTGTTAAGTCACCTATATTAAATGCTTTCATGCCAATCCATATTATTAAAATTTCTGTAAAGATACTTTAATTCATTCACCCATAACATGAACCAGGTTTATGTGTACATTGATCACATAAATATTTTATTCAAATTATAACTACCTGATTAGCATCCTCACCAGGTGATCCTGATTAGTTTCCGGAAATTTCCCAGGTATTTCCCGAATTGAGCAGATCGTCCACACAGGTGTTCTTTCGGCTTTTCTGAATATGGGTTATTTGTTTTTCCATTTCCTCATCGTATACCGGAGCTGATACACTTCTAATTACACCCAACGCGACAGGAAATTCGGGTAATGACATATTGATTAAGGCGAGGTGGAGTGCAGGATCTGTTTCGAATGCATCATGGATAAGTATATCATCGACAGCCACTCCGTTTTCGCCAATTGTAGCCACTTTTAATCTGCCATTCTCCATTACGATACCCTTTTCATGATCGGCACCAAAGAGCATAGGCTTACCCTGTTCCAGAATCAGTTGTCTGTCGGCACGAAATTTTGGATCGGTAATATCGCTGTAGACGCCCATATTATAAATTACGCAATTCTGAAATACCTCTATTACAGAAGTACCTTTATGCTTTGCTGCTGCCTTAAAAATTGTCTCCCCCAGTTTCACATTGCTGTCGATACCCCGCGCAAAAAAAGTACCCCTTGAGCCGATAACAAGTTGTCCTGGTTGGAACGGATCTTCTATGGTTCCAAAAGGAGAAGTTTTGCTAATGAATCCACGTTCGGAAGTTGGCGAATACTGTCCTTTGGTAAGCCCGTATATCCGGTTATTAAAAAGAACAATATTCAGATCCATATTTCGGCGAACGGTATGGATAAAATGGTTTCCACCAATAGCCAGGGCATCGCCGTCGCCGGTAACTACCCATACATTCAGGGAAGGATTGGCCATCTTCACCCCTGAGGCCACGGCAGAAGCCCTTCCATGGATGGTGTGGAAGCCAAATGTGTTCATATAATATGGGAACCTCGATGAGCATCCAATTCCCGAAATGACGGCAAAATTCTCTTTAGGGACACCCAGTCCGGCCATGGTACGCTGAATAGCATTCATGATGGCATAATCACCGCAACCGGGGCACCAGCGCACCTCATTTTCACTTTTAAAATCCTTTATAGTATATTCTAATTCTGCCATTTTTTATTCCTCCATTAATTTTTTTACTCCATCTACTATTTCATTCACGGTAAATGGCAGACCTTTCATTTTATTAATTTGGTAGTATTTAAAACCGGGGATTTTGTCGCGCAGATAGCTGGCAAATTGTCCCTGGTTCAACTCACAGACCACTATTTTTTTAAATCTTTGAAAAATCCCGGCACTATTTCCCGGGAGAGGTTTGATATAGAAAAAATGGGCATGGCTAACCCTTTTGCCCTCTTTTCGGAGTTCTCCGGCTGCACTGATCAGGTGTCCGTATGTTCCTCCCCAGCCAACAACCAATACATCTCCTTCTATGTCGCCAAACAGTTCAAGTTCAGGGATTAGATCCTTCACCTTTTGTACTTTTTCTTCTCTGATACGGGTATTTACCTGATGATTTTCCGGATCGTGACTTACATTTCCGGTAATATTTTTTTCCAGGCCTCCAATCCGATGTTCAAATCCTTTCATTCCCGGGACGGCCCATTCGCGCGCCAAAGAATTTGGATCACGGTTATATGCCTGGAAGGAGTTTGCATCTTTGGCAAACCGGGGTAGAATGGATGGCATTTCTTTCATTTCAGGAATTCTCCAGGGTTCACTTCCGTTACCCAGAAACCCATCGGTAAGCAAAATCACCGGCACCATACGCTCGAGAGCAATTTTCGCTGCCATGAATGCATAGTAAAAGCAATCGGAAGGTGTTCCTGCAGCTAATACAACGACAGGGCTTTCCCCATTACGGCCATAAAGTGCCTGTAACAAATCCGACTGTTCAGTTTTTGTTGGCAATCCGGTAGAAGGTCCACCACGTTGCACATTAACAATAACAAGGGGTAATTCAGCCATTACAGCCAATCCGATAGCTTCTGATTTCAGTGCCAGTCCTGGCCCCGATGTGGTAGTCACAGCTAAATCACCGGCGAAAGCAGCGCCAATAGCTGAGGAAATACCTGCAATCTCATCTTCAGCCTGAAAAGTTTTTACACCTAAATCTTTCCGTTCTGACAAAGCAATTAGAATATCGGTAGCTGGTGTAATTGGGTAAGAGCCCAGGAAAAGCTCAAGCCCGGATTTCTCAGCCGCTGCTAACAATCCCCAGGCAGTAGCCTGGTTACCGTTGATATTCCGGTAGGTCCCTTTTTCAATATCGGCAGAATGTACGATATAAGTCGGGGTTAAATGCTGCAGGTTCATGCCATAGTTGTAACCATCGTGTAAAGCCTTGATGTTGGCATCAACAATGACCGGTTTTCTTGCAAACTTGTTGTGGATGAACTCCTCAATATAATCAAGCGGTCGGCTGAACATCCAGCAAACCAATCCGAGAGAAAACATATTTTTGCTACGTAGAATACTCTTATTATCAAGACCAAAACCCTTTAATCCTTCCTGGGTAAGGCTGGTAACAGGTACAGCAATGATCGTAAAATCTTCCAGGTTACATTCCTTAAAAGGATCATCTGTTTTAAAACCTGCCTTTTTCAAATTTTTTTCTGTAAAAGAATCTGAATCGTAAACAATAGTACCTCCCGGATTCATAAACCGTGCATTGGCTTTAACAGCTGCAGGATTCATAGCAACCAGCACATGAGCAAAATCGCCGGGAGTAGTTACCTCTTTTTTTCCAAACTGCACCTGAAATCCCGATACTCCTCCTACAGTGCCCTGAGGAGCCCTGATCTCCGAGGGATAATCAGGAAAGGTGGAAATATCATTTCCATACAACGCAGAGGCATCTGAAAACAAAGTACCCGTTAACTGCATCCCATCACCCGAATCACCTGAAAACCGGATTGCCACCTCATCCATCTCAATTACTCTTGCATCCTTCATTAATTTTTGGTTTTGATTACAATAATTTTTATTCAAAAAATGTAAACCCTAAAATTAACATTCTAGATTTTCTAGGTCGGCTTGGTTTTTGTGCTACCCGCTTTTCAAAAACAAAAATAACCATTATTTAACAAGGTATTCATGACATATACAAATATTTAGAGATTTTAATACCTTTGAAATATATTTTAATGAAGCAAAAATGGCATATATAAAAACACTTCAAAACAAACCCCCCCGGATTGGAGAAAATTGTTTTTTGGCTGACACAGCCACCCTCATCGGAGATGTTGAATTAGGTGATCACTGCAGTGTTTGGTTCAATGCAGTAATCCGGGGAGATGTACATTTTATCAAAATCGGGAACAACACGAACATTCAGGATAATGCAGTCATTCATGCTACATATCAGAAATCCCCTACCCGAATCGGCAATAACGTTACCATTGCTCATGGTGCAATTGTTCATGGCTGCACGGTACACGACAATGTTTTAATTGGAATGAATGCTGTCATACTGGATGATGCCGTAATTGAAAGTCATTCAATTGTGGCAGCAGGATCGGTAGTAACCAAAGGGACCATCATTAAAAGTGGCAGTGTATATGCCGGAATTCCGGCAGTAAAAATCAAAGAGGTTAATGCCGAACTTTTAGATGGAGAAATTAAACGTATTGCTTCTTCGTACGGGATGTATGCAAGTTGGTATAAATAGGCCAGAGCTACGAATGCTTAAAAAACTTTATACCTGTTTTTTTGATCCTCTTATTTTTATTTGTCAAAAAGATTTTATTTTTTCGTATAAAAATTGAACAGATCATCCTGTTTTTTGAAGAGATTGTCAAAACCAGCTACAAGCTTCAAAAAAATATAAATTTTTCATATTTACCTAAAATACAATACATTAATTTAACATTATTCTCATGCAAAAACCAACACTACTCATTTTAGCGGCGGGGATGGGGAGCCGATATGGAGGTCTCAAGCAGATAGAACCCGTGGGACCAAACGGTGAAGCCATCATCGATTATTCCATTTATGATGCGATAAGGGCAGGCTTTGGCAAAGTAGTATTTGTCATACGTGAAAGCTTTGCTGATGCATTCAGGGAAAAATTCGATCCAAAGCTGAAAGGGAAAATCGATGTAGAATATATTTTCCAGGAGCTAAACCAACTTCCCGGGGGTTTCACCGTGCCTGAAAACCGGGAAAAACCATGGGGGACAGCTCACGCAATACAGGTAGCTCAGCATGCCATCTCAGAACCATTCTGTGCCCTGAATGCTGATGACTTTTACGGATACCCTGCCTATCAGGCAATGGCTAAGTTCTTAATGCATTCAGCTGACGAAAGGGAGTACGCCATGATCGGGTATAGACTTAGCAAAACACTATCAGATTTTGGATCGGTATCGCGAGGTATTTGCGATGTCGACCGGAATGATATGCTACAAAAAATTGTGGAAACCATTAAAATTGTAAAAAGAGAAGATAAAATCGTTTCCATTGAATCCGATGGTAGAGAATTATTTCTATCGGGAAATGAAAGTGTATCCATGAACATTTGGGGTTTCAAACCTTCGGTATTCAAAACCCTCAATGAAAAATTCACCCGGTTTCTGGAACATCACCGCAACGAGCCCAAATCGGAAATATACATTCCTTCTGTTGTTTTTGAAATGATTACTGAAGGTTCAGCTAAAGTAAAAGTTCTGAAAGCTGACTCTCCCTGGTTTGGAGTTACCTACCGGGAAGACAAGCCACGCGTAATTGCCCGGATCAACCAGCTGATCGCTGCCGGAGATTATCCTGAGAAATTATTTTAATGTCAAGTCTTATGAACGATCATTTATTCCGTATTGCAGGGAAATTTCAGTTGGATGGAAAAGTAAAGGAAGTGAATCCCCTTGGGGAAGGTTTTATCAATGACACCTATATTGTAATAACAGAAGAGGGATTCAGATACATCTTACAGCGAAAGAACAAAAAAGTTTTTTCGCCCATTCCGGCCATGATGGAAAACATTGAAAAGGTATGCCGGCATATTAAAGCTAAGGTGAAAAAGACAGGCGGCGATCCCATGCGGGAGGCCATGACCATTATCCCTGCCCACGACGGGAAGTTATACTTCCTCGACGAGGATGATGAATACTGGGCTGTATGCCTGTTTATTGAGGACACCATTGCTTACGAAGCAGCAGAAACACCTGATCTGGCTTATGCCGGAGGAAAGGGAATCGGGAAATTCCAGTCGTTGGTAGCAGACCTGAAAGAACCGTTGACAGACATTTTGCCCGGATTTCATCATATCCGTATTCGTTATGAACAATGGGACAAAGTATTAAGTAAAGATCCGGTAGGGAGAAAGGCCAAAGTTACTGAAGAGATCAGCTGGATTGAAAGCCGGAGAGAAGAGATGATGAACTTCTGGAGGCTAGTTGAAGAAGGAACCATTCCAACACGTGTAAGTCATAATGACACAAAAATTAACAATATTCTTTTCGATAAAAAGGGAGAAGTACTTTGTGTGATTGATCTCGACACAGTTTTAAACAGCACGGTACTGAACGACTTTGGCGATGCCATCCGTTATTACACCAATACAGGGAAAGAGGATGATGAGAACCTTGACCGTGTATCGATGGATATAGAGATTTTCAGAGCGTTTACCAGGGGCTACCTTAAGGAAGCCGGATCGTTTCTTACCCAAAAGGAACTGGAGTATCTGGCTTTTTCAGCCCGGTACATCACCTACGAGCAGGTGCTTCGATTTTTGATGGACTACATTGACGGGGATAATTATTACAAGGTCAAATCAGAAGATCATAATTTAATACGTACCCGGGCTCAATATAAATTACTGGTGAGCATGGAGGAGCAATACGATGAGATGAAAAAAGCAATAAGTGAACTGGGATTTTAATAATTTCGTTAAAAGTGAGTGGTTTCTGCGTTTACTTGTTGACCCAGAAAAAGAGCTGCTTTTTCATTAAAATTTTCGACTGATTCTGTCGTTTGGAAATGTATTTGGTTTCCCTTTGATATTCTTCTTTCCATTTCGGGATGTCGTTGCAGGTAATGTATCAATTTTTCAGCGATGATTTCCCCTTGCTCCAGGATTTGGATATCATTGGGTACAAATTTTCTTATTTGCCTGATTAGCAAGGGATAGTGAGTGCACCCCAGGATGATTGTATCCAAATTTTCATCCTTGTTTAGCAGATTTTTAATATTTTTCTTTACAAAAAATTCAGCTCCTTTCGTGTTTATCTCATTATTTTCGACCAGAGGTACCCACAGGGGGCATGCTTCCTGCACGACATGTTTTACTTTTCCTCCTGACCATTTCCCCAGTTCGATAGGGTATGATTCCGACAGGATGGTTCCAGGTGTACCTAAAACACCCACATGCCCATTCCGGGTCATTTCTGCCACCTTTTCCACACTGGGTCTGATCACACCAAGCACTCTTCTGTCGGGGGCGAGGTGGGGCAGATCGAGTTGTTGGATGTTTCTCAGGGCTTTAGCAGAAGCAGTATTGCATGCGATGATAACAAGGGGGCAATTCCGGCTGAAGAGATATTTCACAGCCTGCAATGTATAATCATAAACAACACGGAAGGATCTTGTTCCGTAGGGAGTGCGGGCATTATCTCCCAGGTAAAGAAAGTCATACTGAGGGATAGCTTTTCTTAACTCTTTCAATACGGTAAGTCCGCCGTATCCTGAATCAAAAACACCAATAGGAGAAATCTGCATGGGGAAAAAAATTAACGGGTAATAGCCAATCGACAGGCTTTATCATAGAATTGTCCCAGGTTCGACCAATCGAAATGCAAAGAAGCCTCTTCGCAATGATACCTTAAAGCAATTCTTTCTCTTCGTGTCATTTGTACGAACCGGAACATAATATCGGTCAATTCATCGGCTGTCTGGTTAAAATCTTTTCTCTTTCGGTCGATGATAAACATTCCCTGTTTTTCGTGATCCAGGATATTTCTTGAAACGTAGTCACCGAAACCCGCCAGGTTACTTGTAACAGAGGGAACACCGCTTGCCAGGCATTCGAGGGGAGTATATCCCCAGGGTTCATATTTACTGGGGAAGATACCCAGGTGGCACCCTCTGACAAATTGGTTATAGTCCATTTTGAACAGGGGATTAGAGGTTGAGATAAAATCAGGATGGTACACCACCTTCACTTTATCGTGTCGGTTGTTTATCAGGTTTGCTGTGCGCAGGAAGTTCAGTATTTCATCTTTGGCATCATCAACCAGAGTATGAGTTACAACTTTAGGCAACTGTTTTGTTTTCCAGCTTTGCACATTTCTTCTGAGTTTCAACCGGAGGTAGTCATCTACCATTTCGCTCAGCTGAGGGAATTCATAACCTCCGTTATCGGATGTAATTTTGGTATAGAGTCGCCGGCCTGCCTGTTCTTTGATCTCTTCACAAACTCTTCGGATATCTTCTATCAGCGCCTTGCTGTGAAGGACATCAGGGTTAAAGGTATAATAGGGTCTTCGTGTAATAAAAAAGGCTACTACAGTCATGTTTAAATTTGCCTGTTGCATTCTCCAGTTGAGCCGGGCCAAAGCTTCCAAAGTCAGGTCATAGCCCTTATTCTGATATTCATACCGGCCTGAAGTAAAGAAGTAGAGGGTATTAGATAAATCGAATGCATAGCTCTGAAAGAAATGCCCCATAACAAAATCGTGTATTTGTTCTTTGAATTCGACATGTTGATTTTGAATTTGATGCATAGCTTCAAATCGCTGGATATTCAATCCATTAGGAAGGATCATGTCGGGTGTTCTGCCCAGCAAGTGGGTACATTCCCTGCCGGTAAGTTCGCTGACGGTAGTAAACACGTGGGCTCCATGAGCTGAGGCTCTTTCAATTTCAACAATTGATTTTACATTAAAATTGGTAGCTTCCCGTTCCCAGTTATAGAAAGGCAGGTGTTCATAAAACCTGTTATCATTCATGGCCAGGTATCTGCCAAGCATGGTAGCGTGGGTAGTGAACACAATTTTAATGTTGAGGTTTTCTTTTCGAAGACCAGGAATTGGTAGTCCGGCCATCCACTCGTGAAAATGGGCGATTACTTTGCGATTACAAAATCCGGAAGAGCAGAGGTAACGAAGAAACTCTTTAACCTGGAAACCAAAAGCAGCAACTTTATCCAGCAGATCATCCTGTACCGGGATAGAAATGTGATAATCCTGCCAGATAAAATGTTTTATCTCTCCCAGTTTATCAAAAACAGAATAGGGGTTAAAAAGGACGACATAAGGTCTGCCGGAAACAATCCATTGCCCGTAATGGACATCAAAACCCCGTTCCTGCATTTTTAACACAGCCTGACCAACGGGGGTGGAGTAATCGGTTGCGGGATCGAAGTGTGCAGCTGCCTGATCTTCAAAATAGGGTCCGATCAAAAAATAATTTTCGGCTCCCCATTTTTCGATAACAGAGGGCACTTTTGAACGGATCACTGTATAAATTCCACCCACCTGGTTGCATACCTCCCAGGCTATTTCAAACAAATAGGTATTATCGGGAACCCTTTTTTCCCCTGATTCATCCGGACTATTCCTGTCGTTCATATGCTTCAAATTAAATCCACTTTCCAAGTTATAAATATAGATGGAATAAGTGTCTGTTCCAACAAAAATGGTTTTAAAGCATAAAAAAAGCCGCTTGTCAATTCACAAACGGCTCAGAGAACAAGATATAAATTCTTCTCTTTATTGGATACCCAATTTTTGCTTCACCATGGGGAGTACATCAACACTTTGGTTTGATTTATAAAGTACAACTCTTGACCCTATATCAAAAACATATAGTAATCCCTCTTCTTTTGCCACCTCTTCGATAGCTGCTTCAGCTTTATCGAAAACCGGAGAAAGCAATTCGGCTTGTTTTTGTTGAAGTTGTTGCTGGGCAGTCACCTGATAATTTTGAATTCGCTGATTCAATTCCTGCAATTCTGTAATTTTTGCATTCCTTCTGATTTCAGATACTTCCTCTCCCAGTTGTTCCAGTTCTGTAAGTTTCTGCTGGTAGTTCTGTTGCATTTCACCAAGCACATCTTCCAGTTCCGACTGAAAATTATTGAATTCAGTTTCGGCAGTTACACGTTCCGGCATAACCTGAACCAGTGCCTGGAGGTCAATATGTCCGAACTTCAAGTTTTGTGCACCTGCAGTCATGGTTGCAGCTGTGAAAAGGGACAAAACGAATAATTTAAATAAATTTCTCATAATCAACGTAATATTAATTTTTGGTCACAAATATAATTATTAATCATTTATATCCGAGTTTTTGGAGAACCTGATCACTCAAATCGTATCGCGGATTGGTAAAAAAGAGCGTTGTACCGTCCGCTTTATCAAATATTACAGCATAACTACCTTCGTTGGCAATCTCCTGGACTGCCGAAAAAACGTCATCCTGGATGGGTTTAACCAGGCTCTGCCGTTTTTGAAAAAGGTCGCCTTCCGGTCCGAAATATTTTCGTTGGAGTTGTTTATAATCTTTCTCCTTTGTGATGATGACATCTTCCCGTTTGCGTTTCATATCTTCCGACAGCAAGACACTTTCAGCCTGGTAATCTTTATACATCTGCTCAATTTCTGAGTGCATGGATTCCAGTTCTTTCTGATATTGCTCCGATAGTTGGTTTAATTGTTCCTGTGCGGCTCTGAAAGAAGGGATGTTCTCCAGTATGTAGCCGGAGTCGATGAATCCAAATTTCTGGGCATATGTCAAGCTGCTCAGCGTAATAAGAACTGCAATGGTTAAAATTATTTTCTTCATGGCGAATTTTTTTACAATTTAAATGATAATATCATATATTATGCCAAAGATGTAACGATCAGAATTGTTGTCCGATAACGAAGTGGAACTGGCTACCGTTA
This sequence comes from Mariniphaga sp., assembly GCA_028702595.1. Taxonomy (GTDB): domain Bacteria; phylum Bacteroidota; class Bacteroidia; order Bacteroidales; family Prolixibacteraceae; genus Mariniphaga. The sequence continues at coordinate 16,160 of JAQVON010000044.1, forward strand.
TCACCGGGAGCCCATGGGATATCGTCGAATCCATACCCCCAGTCTATTCCCATCAAACCGAACATGGGCAGAAATATTCGGACACCCACGCCGGCTGACCGGTAGAGTTTAAAAGGGTTATAATCCTGAAAGCTCATATTAGCATTCCCTGCTTCCAAAAATGTCAGGGCGAAAATGGTTGCACTGGGTTTCAGGGTTATAGGATAACGTAATTCCATAGTAAACTTAGAGTACATTTTTGAACCGCTACGTTCATTGCTCAGGCTGAAATCCTTATATCCGCGCAAAGCAACATAGTCAGTACCATAAATATTATATCCCGACATTCCTGAGCCGCCCACGATAAATCCTTCGAAAGGGGAAAGCCGGTTTGAGTCGTAGTATCCCAGAAATCCCAACTCAGCTGCGGTACGCAACACCAGGTTTCTATTGCTCGATAGCGCATTAAATACTTGTCCTTTAAATAACCATTTGTGGTATTCAATCCATTTATATTTTTCATTATTGGTAATATCCGGTGAGCTGTAATCTTTCCCGGAAAGCAATGAAAATGGAGGTGTAGCTTTCAATGAAATATTAAACTGTGAGCCGCTTCTTGAGTAGAGCGGATTATCAATGGAATTTCGTCCAAAAACTGTTTTCAGGCTAAAATTATTGAAAGTACCGTTCACATTTCCGGTTTCATCCTGCATAAAATAGAAGTAACTTCCCATATTTTGGAGCAGGTAGTGCTCGAATGACAGTTCATGATATACGGTAAAAAAGTCATCCGGGAAAGAGAGCCTGTATCCGTATCCCAAAGCCAGGGCAGTAGTTTCCCAGATCTGCTCATCATCACCTCCCTCATTTTCAGAACTATAGTTATACTGATACTCTGGATATCCGTAATAACCACTATAGCCATAAGGAGAGGAGCCATATCCATAGGGGGAGTAACCCATACCATAGGGGGAGTAGCCCATGCCATAGGGGGAGTAGCCCATGCCATAGGGTGATGAACCTCCATATCCGTATGGGTTATAGCTCTGATAGTATTTATTAGCGCTATAATTGATCCGAGAGTGTGACAGGGATAAAGAAAAAGAGTTTGGTTTTTTCCCTCCCAGCCAGGGTTCGATAAAAGAGAGGCTGACAGTACGGTAATATCTACCGCTGGTTTGATAACGCAGGCTCAGTGTTTGTCCGTCACCGGTTGGCAGCGGTCGCCAGGCTTCCTTATTTAAAATATTACGAACTGAAAAGTTTGCAAATTTCAATCCTACTGATCCCACAAACATACCTGCACCCCAGCCACCAGACAGTTCAATCTGATCATTTGCCTTTTCCTGCAACTGGTATTCGATATCAACAGTACCATTTTCCGGATTAGGTTGAATATCCGGATTGATTGCCTCCGGGTCGAAATGGCCAAGTTGTGCAAGTTCTCTTACTGACCTGATGATTTGTGTTTTACTGAACAGATCACCAGGGTAAGTGCGAATTTCCCGGCGTGCGACATGTTCATGAGTTTTAGTATTTCCAGAAAGCATTACTTTATCGATAGTTGCCTGCTTTCCTTCACGGATACGCATTTCATAATCAATGGTATCGTTTTCAATATTTACTTCAATAGGTTCCAGGTCAAAAAACAGATAACCATTATCGAGGTACAGGTTATTTAATCCTTCATCGTTGTCGAACAATCGTTTATCCAGGATAGACTGATTAAAAACATCTCCTTTTTCAATACCAAGGTAATTGGTAAGGTAATCAGCAGGATAAACAGTGTTACCTACCCATTTGACATCTCCGAAATAATACTTATCCCCTTCTTCCAGCCATACTTCCACATTTACCCTGCTTTTCTTCTTTTTTCCTACTTCAACCTGGTATACTGTATCTTCCAGGATGATAGCATCCCGATATCCTTTTTCGTTGTATTTTTCAATAAGCTTAATTTTGTCCTTTTCAAACTCTTCGTTTAAGAACTTTTTTGTTTTCAGTAAGTTTCTCAGCTTCCTGGCATTTGTTTTTTTCATGGCGCGTTCAAGCAGCGATTCCTTAATCGCTTCATTACCATGAATAATAACATCGTTCACCTTTACTTTTTCCTTTTTATCGACATAAATATCGAGGATTACGCTGTTTGTTTGAGTCGTATCATCGCGTTGTACAATATTCACATCGGTATTCAGAAAACCTTTAGCGAGGAAAATATTTTTAATGGTGCGTTCAGCATTATTTATCTGGTTATCCGTAATCTGACTGCCTTTCAGGAGGAGCACTTTTTCATTTATATCATCCTGTTCCGACTTATTGGCTCCAAAAAAATTAACAGATGACAGTCGCGGTCTTTCCTGCAGGTATATATCAAGCCAGATATCATCGCCCACCACTTTCTGTGCGGTTATTTTAACATCAGAAAACAGTCCCTGCTGCCACAAGTTTTTAATTGCACGGGTGATTGTTTCACCCGGGACTTCAATAATCTGCCCCACACTCAACCCTGATAGCTGGATAAGAACAGTCTGGTCGAGGTAGCGAATACCAGATATTTGAATATCAGCAATGGTATATTTTTTCGGGCTGGAATAATATATTGAAAAATATTCTTCATCAGTTATTTGCCCGGTTATAACCATTGGCATGATGTGCGTAAAAAATAGTAAGAGTATAAGTAGCTTTCGTATTCTGATCATATTAAACTATGTAAATAACTGTTCGCTGGTTTTTCCAAATCTTCTTTCCCTGTTTTGAAAATCAAAAACAGCTTCAAACAAATTTTCCTTTCTAAAATCGGGCCAAAGAATATCGGTAAAATACATTTCTGCGTATGCGATTTGCCAGAGCAAAAAGTTACTTAGTCTGTACTCACCGCTGGTTCTGATCAACAGTTCCGGGTCGGGTATCTCAGCTGTAGTCAGGTATTTTCCAAACATTTTTTCATCAATATCGTTCTGGGAAATATTCCCTTTCATTACCTCGGAAGCAATTTTTCGAGTTGCTTCGGTAATTTCCCATTTTGCGCTATAGCTCAGCGCCAGGATTAAGTTCAGGCCTGAATTATTTTCAAGAGTTTGGATACATTCATTCAATTTTTGAACCACATCGCGGGGTAATTTTTTCAAATCACCAATAGCACTCAGCCGGACATTTTTCTTCATCAGTTCCCCGGTTTCATTTTCTATGGCTTGAACCAGGAGCCTCATCAGGGCATTCACTTCACTTTTCGGCCGTTTCCAGTTTTCTGTAGAAAAAGCATACAATGTAAGGTATTCCACTCCAATTTCTCCGGCTCCTTCAACTGTTGACCGGACAGCCTCAACACCATGTTCATGGCCAAATGAACGTTCAACGCCATGCCGGGCAGCCCAACGACCGTTACCATCCATTATAATAGCCACGTGCCGGGGAATTTTCCCAATATTTATTTTTTCCTTTAACGATTCCATTACCAGTATTTCCTGTCGTAGGCAGGGCAATCTTTTGTTTCCATAAAAATTTTATACGTAATAAAAACACCCAAATAACCCGGCCAGTCATTCTTATGCCAAAAATCTGAATATTCTACTCCAACATTATTTTTTTCAAATGAAAGCGGGTCATCCATATTATCCAGCTTGTCGTTAAATAATTTCCTGATCTGGTACTCTGCTCCAACTTCCAGTTTATCTCCGGCAGAGAACTTAACTCCGAATCCGAAGGGAATAACCGGGGCTACAGTAGTAGAAGGATCAATGGATGTAACATTTGTACCGTTTAAATGTGGATGATCCGGATTTATACTCCGGAGCTGCCCTACATCTACTGCATCCAGTTGGTAAACGTAATCCATTAATCCGATTCCACCCATTATGTATGGGGTGAAACGAGTTTTCTTGTCACCCATGATATATCTCAGGTAGTTGATATCCACCATTACCGAAAAGTACTGTGCATTTTTTCTGAATTCGAAGGGAACATCTTCAACATATCCTTCAGAAGCGAAACTGCCGGTCAGGATTGACGTCCTCAAGGCAATCCGTGCATTAAAGTTATACCTAAAAAAGGCCCCAACATTTAAGTTGAATGTTTGCAACGGGGGTGCTTTCTCAATATCTCCCCAATAGGTTGAAGTGCCTCCCCAAATACCAACATCTGCTGATTTTTGGGCAAACCCTGAAACAGTTAAAACAACTGTTAAAAACACCAGGATAATTTTCCTCATTGGATATTCAAATCGTTTATTCAACAATAGCTTCAGGCATATTTCCGGTTCGCATCAACCACCAACAGTTCAATAAATCCCTATTTGCACCCATTTTATGGGGAATGGATGTATTAAACATCATAAATTCTATAACCAACCGCTTGAATTTCAACGAACTCATCTTGTTTGCCCTTTCATTTTTCAGCTTTCAAGAGGTACAAAAGTAATATAATTCCAAATATAACATGCCCTTACGCTCTTATAAAACACAAAGAAAGATTAAAAATTGTTAAGCTCGGCAGAATAATTAATTTCGTTTATCGACGCCCCACATCAACTTATTTCTCAATGTATTAAAAAAGGTAATTCCTGGTAGCTGGAGGGTTTTTAGGGAAACATTTGCCTTTCTGATTTTCAGGGTTGTGGAGAATTCGACGGCTACAGAGCGATAGTCGAGGGAAGTAAGAAAGTACGATCCCCTGCCCTCCACTTTCAATTTAATTTCATATTTATCGGGAACCACTACCGGTCTGATAGTGAGGTTATGAGGAGCAAGAGGAGTGATCACAAAATTCTCGGAATCGGGAGTAAGAATTGGTCCGCCCACGCTAAGGGAGTATGCAGTTGAGCCGGTAGGAGTAGCCACAATCAGCCCATCGGCCCAATAGTTGTTCAGTAATTGGTTGTCGCAGCGGGCAGAAATATTGATCATGGATGAAGAGTCGGTTTTCAGTACGGCCAGTTCATTCAGAGCGTAATTAAAGTCAAGCTTTTCGGCACCACAAAGCTCTACTTCCAGTAACGATCTGTTAAGGATTGAATAGTTATTATTGAAAATATCGGTAAGCGCCTGCTGAATTTGTTCCTGAGCAATATCGGCCAGGAATCCCAGCCGGCCACCATTCACCCCCACAACAGGAATATCGAAATTACCAATGGTAACCACAGAATGCAGGAATGTTCCATCGCCCCCAACACTAAAGATAAAATGGTTATTCGCATTAAAATCTTCAGAAGACGAAAAGAAGGAGGTATGGTAAGGTGTAATTTTCAGTTTTTCCCGTAAAAACTCATAAAAAGGCCTGTAAAGTTGCACCTCAATTTTTTCTTTTTGAAGGAATCCAAAAAATTCATCCAGTACGGGAAGAAACCTTTCAGAAACACTGGATCCAAAAACAGCGATCTTCATAATTAATGGTTATTTCATTTATCGCCCCTTTGGGGGGTTAAAACTATATATTCATAAACTTCATGAACTGGTCATACCTGTCCTGATACAGGTCATTCAGCATGGAATGGTCAAGGTAGATGCCTTTTACGTTGTAATCGTAGCGCATAAAGGCCTGGATCACCGGAGACAATTCCTCCTTGTCGAGTTTCAGCACCAGTTCCAGGGTATGGGTTCCCGGCAGCTTGTTCATAAAAAAGCTTAGTACGCGGGTATCGTTGCTTTCGATGATCTGGCTGATCTGCGACAGGGAATAGTCGGTTTCGTTCACCTCCAGCACCACAACCCCTCCCGGTTCCTGGAGGGAGAAGTAGCGTGCAAACCTCCGGGCCAGATCATACAGTGTTATGGCTCCCAGGTAGGTATGGGTGGCTTCCAGTACCGGCATCACACTCAGCTTCAGCTTGTACATGAGAATGCCCACTTCAAAAATATGCTGTTCTTCGTGAACATGTGTGGTATCCAATTTCTCAATTTCCTGGCCTATGGGCTGGTTCAGCAGGTTTAGATCATAGATAAACTTATCGGAGACCAATCCCAGGTAACGGCCATCATCCACCACCGGAAGATGTGATACCCGATAAACATCCATTGAGTTCAGTATCTTTCTTCCCTTCTCGCTGCTTCGAGCAGCAGTCACTACATCGGATATTAAATTTTTTGCCAGCAATTGTCTATCTTTGTTTTTAACAGGTTATAAGTAAAACACGTAACTTTGCGTCAAAAATAAAAAGTTATGACAAGACTTAGTGTAAATATAAACAAAATAGCAACACTGCGTAATTCCCGCGGAGGAAATATCCCGAGTATTACGGACGCTGCCATAAACTGTCAGCGTTTTGGGGCACAAGGCATTACCGTTCATCCGCGCCCCGATGAGCGTCACATCACCCGGAAGGATGTTTACGAAATTAAACCGTTGATCACCACGGAATTTAACATTGAAGGCTACCCCGATGAAGATTTTTTAAAGATGGTTGTCGAAGTACAAGCCGACCAGGTGACCCTTGTTCCCGACACCCACGAACAGCTTACGAGTGACCACGGGTGGGATACGTGGGGGAACCTGGCCTTTCTGCAGGAGGTGATTGCCCGGTTACAGGAGAATAGCATACGCACCTCGCTCTTTGTTGATGCCGATCCCGCGGCCATTGAGGGAGCTGCCGAAGCAGGCGCCCGGCGGGTAGAATTATACACCGAGTCATACGCACGACTGTACTCCCTGGGACGCGACAAGGCCATTGAACCCTTTGTTGCCGCGGCCAGATTTGCCGGTAACGTCGGACTGGAAGTCAATGCCGGGCACGACCTGAGCCTCGAAAACCTGAACTACCTGTACAAAAACATTCCGGAGCTGAAAGAGGTCTCCATCGGACATGCACTCATTTCCGATGCGCTTTACTTCGGGCTGGAAGTTACTATTCAGAAATACCTCGACTGCCTCAGATAATATGGAGCTCTATTACAGAAAAGAAGGAAAAGGGCCGGTGATTGTCATTGTCCACGGCCTCTATGGCTCATCTGACAACTGGATGAACATGGGTAAAAAGCTGGCAGAAGACCATACCGTTTACATGATCGACCAGCGGAACCACGGTCGGTCGCCGTTTGCCGGAGAGAACCGTTACGATGACATGAAAGCCGACCTGGCGGAGTTTTTCAAACAGCAGCACATTGAAAAGGCCACATTGCTGGGGCACAGCATGGGAGGGAAAACGGCCATGTGGTTTGCCGCCGACTACCCCGAAAGGGTGGAAAAGCTGGTGATTGCCGATATAGCGCCCAAGGATTACCTGCAACACAGGGACAGCAGCCAGTACCACCTGCACCGCAACATCCTGATGGCCATGATGGAGCTGGATTTCAGCCGGATAAAAAGGCGTAACGATGCCGAAGACATGCTGACTGAAAAGATCGACGATGTACGCATCGTGAAGTTCCTGCTAAAAAACATCACCAAAGACAAATCGACCCGGCAATACAGATGGCGCCTCAACGTGGAAGTTCTTTATGAGTACCTCGATGAAATCGTGGGCGGCGTTAACCGGGAGTGGTTCGACGACCGGATCCCGATTACCCGTTACCCGGTCATTTTCATCCGCGGACTGAACTCCAATTACGTCATGGACGAAGACATTTCCCTGATCAGAGAGATCTACCCCGATGCTACGGTAGTGGATATTCCCGGCGCCGGGCACTGGCTCCATGCCGAAAAACCCGATGAATTCATGGAAGCCGTGATGCGGTGCTGCTGATGATGAACGATTAGCAAAAAGGATCGGACAACTGCCTGATGATCTGGTTTTATTAGTGAAAGAAAGTATTCAGATTGTGCCGGACGTCGGATGATTTGTGATAGTCATTGAATAATTGTATATATTTGCAATATACATGAATGAAAAAATTGAAAATTGTACCGGTTTCGAATGGGATAAAGGAAATTCATTGAAAAACTGGCTGCGACACCAGGCAACTCAGGGAGAATGTGAACAGGTTTTTTTCAATGAGCCATTAATTATTCGTCATGATGAAAAACATTCAGGGGAAGAGCAACGTTGGTTTTTACTTGGGAGAACAGATGCAGGACGATTTTTATTTATTGTTTATACGGTAAAAAAAAATTTAATAAGAATAATCTCGACAAGAGATGTGAATAAAAGAGAGAGGATAATTTATGATGAGCAAACAAAAAAAAATACCGGTTTTTAAAAACGAAGAAGAGGAAAGAGAATTTTGGGCTGTCAACGATTCATCGGAATATGTAAATTGGATAAAAGCAAAAAGGACAGTGTTTACCACACTTAAAACCTTCCACAAAAACCATTTCTTTGCGGTTGCCGGAACATATTCTCGATGAAATTAAAATGCTTGCCCGGAAAAGAGATGTTCCTTATCAATCACTCATAAAAATATTCCTGAAGGAACGTTTAAATGAAGAGTTAAGGTGAAACGTGTTGGATGTTGTTTCTCTGTGCCGCGATCCGGGTTCAAAACATTTGGTGTTTTTAATTCAGGCAGTTATCGGATTTATTTTTATCTGACCGCCAATTGCTCTTAAGACTTTCATAACTGTTTCAAACTGCGGTTTAGCTCCATCAGATAAAGCTTTATATAAACCTGGTCTGCTTAATCCCGTTTCCTGAGCAATCTTTGTCATTCCAATTGATTTAGCAATATGTCCGATTGCTGTAATCAAATCTGAATCATTTCCTTCTGCCAGAACAGCATTAAGATATTCTATAACCACCTCGTTGCTGTCCAGGTAGTCTGCTATATCAAATTTTGAAGTTTCCATACCTCTGTTTATTAATTCTTTTTAAAATTTCTTTTGCCTTTTCAATGTCTTTTTGTTGAGTTAATTTATCACCGCCTATGAGTAAAATAATTATTTTCCCGGTTGATTTTTTTAAAATATACTCTGTACCCTTTAGCATAGTTTATTTTAAATTCATAAATTCCATCGCCAACTGATTCGCAATCTCCAAAGTGTTCATCGTTCTCAATTTTTTGAATTCGAAACAAGATTTTAGCTTTAGCTCTTAAATCTTTTAATTTTCTAAGCCATTTGTCAAATTCAACTGTTTTTTCAATAATGAACATTTTATTGTGTCTTCATTTGGATACAAATCTAAATAATCTTTTATAATCGAAAAGGCTTTTAATAGCAATTTTATGCTCTTTGTAAAATCAGGATTGCATAGCAGTTTAAAAATGAGAAAAAATGTGGTAGGAAAAAAAATTATAAAATGTTTGCAGATACACCTGGTTGATATCTTAAAAACATATACCTTTGTGGTATAAATTTTATATATCATGAAAACAGTGTCATTAAAAATTGACGATTCGATATTCGGCGAGACTGAAAAAATTCTTACCCGGATTAAGAAATCCCGGAACAGATACATTAACGAGGCCATTGAGTATTACAATAAAATTCAACGGAAACAATTCTTAGAGACAAAACTAAAAAAGGAATCGGGGATCGTTCATGCAGATTCAATGTCAGTGCTTAAAGAATTTGAGGAGATTGATTATGGCAGTTAAACAGTTCGAAATATGGGTTGCTGACTTAAATCCACAGATTGGAACCGAGCCGGGGAAAACAAGACCGGTTCTGGTGATTCAGAGCAATTTGCTTAACAGGATTCCTCATCCGTCAATAATCATTTGCCCGATAACGACAAATGTTAAAAAGGATGCTGAAATTTTAAGGGTGCATCTAAAGAAGGGTACAGCGAACTTAACACAACCTTGTGATATAATGATTGACCAAATCCGGGCGATTGATAATGAACGATTAACAAAAAGGATCGGGCAACTTCCTGATGACCTGGTTTTATTAGTGAAAGAAAATATTCAAATTGTGCTGGACGTCGAATAATTTGTGATAGTCATTGAATAATTGTAAATATTTGCAAGAACAATATAAAATAGTTTTTTTTAAAAACCAAATCAAAAATTTAAATCCATGAAAAGTGTTTCAAAAGAGTTAATGGGAGCCTCTGCTATTCCGATCATTTTATCCGTGTTGAAGAATGGCGACAGCTATGGTTATGAAATTGTACATTTTAGGAATTAAGGCACAGTTGAGCCACGAAAAAAGGCAGTAGGTTGATTTACCTGCTGCCTTTTTCCAGGGGTAATTACTCTCAATCTGCACGCTCAATTGTGTTTTAATTCGTGTTGGGCT